>NZ_JBJGZS010000018.1:0-88540 GCF_054050635.1 Geodermatophilus sp. SYSU D00079
CCCGCCGACGCCCCCCCCCGCCCCGGGACGCCCCGCCCCCCGGCGCGGGCCGGCCCCGCCCCCGCCCCCCCCCCCCCCCCCGGGGTCCCGTACCTCTGGCCCCGTCCCGGGGCCCGCCCCGAGCTCGCGAGGGGTGGGGAGGACGGGGTCCTTGTTCAGGCGGTCTCCGGCACCCGCAGGTGGGCCAGCACGAGGTCGAACTCGGCGATGTCGGTGATGGCGATGCCCATGGCCGGGGCGAACTCGTCGCGCAGTCCGCGGGCCTGCTCGCGGGTCTCCTCCATGTCGAGCCGGCTGTCGTAGGTGACGGCGGAGACGGCCATCCCCTCGGCCCGGTGCACCATGAGGCTGACGCTGCAGAACCCCGGGAGCTGCTCGATCCGCGGCACCAGGGACATGCGGAAGGCGTCGAGGGTGCGGTCCATGGCGTCGGGGTCGGCGCGGATCCAGGTGACGCGGGTGCACGCGCCGTGGTGGGCCTCGTGCATCCGGTGCATGACCGCGACCTCCCACTCGTGCACCTCCGGCTGGCCGCCGAAGATCGTGGCCGCCTTCTCGCGGGACGCCCGGACGCCTTCCGCGCTGGCGTGCATCGCCTCCGCGTCGCGCCAGGACGTCGTGACGATGCAGTGGCCGGTCTCGCGGTCGGCGAGCATGGACAGGCCGACGCAGCCGTCCATCTGCTGGACCATCGGCATCACCTCGTCGCGGACGTAGGCGATCCCCTCGTCCAGGGCCTCGCGGTTGCCGTGGATGGTGGTCGAGCGGGCGTACATGCCACCACTCCTCTCCAGAGGGACTCTCGATGGAGACGGCGGTGCCCGTGCGGCAGCGCCGCGTCGTTCAGCGTCCTCGCCGGGGGCGGGGCTGGCAACGGTCCGGGAGCCGGGCGGGCGTGGCGGTCGCCGCCGGGCCCGGGAGCCCCGACGGCCGCCACGCGCCGCGCTGCGGCGGCCACGCCCCGGACCGGTGCGCCCTCTCGTCCTACGGTGACGGTGGGCGTGCAGCCGGCCGGATGCGGAGGAAGCCGATGGAGCGGTACGAGCACGACCAGTACTCGCCCGCCGGTGAGGTGGACCGGTGGGGCGACCTGGCTCGAGGTCTCCGCCACAACCGGCAGGGCAGGCGGCGAGCCCTGCGGATGCTCGTCGGTCTCGCCGCCGTGGTCGTCGCCGCGCTGGTGCTGGTCTTCGTCCTGGCCGTGAGCGGGCTGCTCCCCTGATCGACCCGATGCGCTGCGTTCTCCTGTCCGGCCGGACGCATGTCGGGGGGCTGGTGCGGTGGTGGTCGCGGCACAGACGGCAGGGTGGTGCAGGCGATGGGCCCTCCATCGACCTGGGGACTCGTCCGTTCGTCGACGCGGGTGCTTGTCGTCTCGACGACGAGGCGCTGTGTCGAGCTGTCGACTTCTCGACGGTGGTGCCAGCGACGGCGGTGCACCTGACTCGCGGGTACGACAGTTCCGGCGTCGCAGGTGCCCACCGCGAGCGGCGGGTGGGCACCTGCGACGGCCGGATGGAGGACCGCCGGAGCGGTCCCCTCACCCGTCGCAGACCAGGCCGCGCTGCAGCGCCGACAGGTTCTGCCGCATCAGGCCCAGGTAGTCCTCGCCGTCAGCGACGCGCTCCACCGGGTGGAGCACGTCGGTGGTCACGCCGAGCTCGTCGGCGAGGGTGCGGGCGACCGCGGGCGAGGTCGTGGCCTCGAAGAACACCGTGCGCACCCCCGCGTCACGGACGACCTCGGCCACGTCGCGCAGCCGCGCGGGGGTCGGCTCGACGCCCGGGTCGATGCCGGCGATGCCCGCCTGCTCGAGGCCGTACCGCTCGGCGAGGTAGCCGAACGCCTCGTGGGCGGTGACCAGCGTGGCTCCGCGGCACGGGGCCAGCGCGGTCGCGTACTCCTCGTCGAGGCTCGCGAGGGCGGCCTCCACCTCGGCGACGCGGGACCGGACGTCGTCCGCCGCGCCGGGATCGAGCTCGGCCACCGCGGCACCGACCTGCCGGGCGACCTCGGCCAGCCGGAGCGGGTCCAGCCAGAAGTGCGGGTCACCGCCGAGGTCGGCGACGGACGCGGCGTCCACCATGGTGTCCGGGGGCTGCTGGGCGAGCACGTCGTCGACCCCGGGCTGGAGGCCACCGGACTGGTGCAGCACGAGGTCGGCCTGCCCGAGCCGGACGACCTGCTGGGGTGTGGGCTCGAACCCGTGGACGGCGCCGTTGCCCACCAGGTCGGTGACCTCGACGTGGGGGCCGCCGACCTGCTCGGCCACCCACTGCAGGGGGTGTGAGGTCGTGACGACGTCGACGGTGCCGTCCGCGCCCCGCGCCGCCTCGCCGGTGCACGCGGTCAGCGCGCCCAGGAGAGCGACGGTGAGCAGCCCGGCGAGCCGTCGGACCGACACGGCGGCGCGGGGACGCGGCGGGGTCACTCGGAGGCGTCCGCGTCGTCGGCGTGCTCGTCCTCGTCGTGCGCGGCGTGGTCGTGCGCCTCGGCGTCCCCGGAGACGCCCCGGAGCTCGTTCGGGGTCACCTCGAGCTGCGCGCTCTTCCAGACCTCGCCGCTCTCGACGTCCACGGCGTGGACGTGCTTGCTGGCCGGCTCGGTCACGTAGGCCATGCCGTCGACCACGTGGACCTGGGGGTGGGGGTCCTGCCAGTCGTCGGACTCCTCCCAGGGGGCGGTGACCGGGATGGAGCGGGTGATCGTCCCGCTGACCGGGTCGATGACCTGCAGCGCGCCGTCGTAGGTCAGCACCAGGCCCTCGCCGTCCGGGCCGCGGCCGAACGACCGGTACCAGTAGGGCGCGGGCAGGTCGACCAGGCTCATCCGCGCGGTCGTGGTGTCGATCAGCGCGACCGTGCTGGAGCGGTCCTCCGCGCTGCGCTCGTAGTCGCCGAGCACGATCGGCGAGGCCTCCGTGCCGAACTGGTTGCCGATGCGGCCGTACTCGTCCGGGCTGTCGATCTTGGTGAGGCGGCCGCCGGCGTACAGGACCGCGCCGTCCTGGCAGCCGATGACGATCGCCTCGCCGGCCGCCACGGTCTCGCCGTGCACGCCGGGGCAGTCGTCGGAGGCGGCGATCTCCGCCCCCGCCGCGTCCAGCACGCGGACGCCGGTGCCGCCGTCCTCGGTGCCGTCGGAGACGAGCATCCGGCCGTCCTCCAGCTCGACGGCGACGCCGTGGTGCGCCGAGGGCGTGGTGTACTCGCGGACCTCGCGCTCGGGGTCGGTGACCGCGTCGCTGTCGAAGGCGGTGACCTGGCCGGTGCCGTCGTCGAACAGGACGGTCCGGCCGGCGTGGGCGACGACGTGGCCCGGCCGCTCGGCGGGGAACGTGACGTCGGTGAGCTCCGGCTCGCCCGTGTAGTAGTGCGCGTGGTCGCCGTGCGGCTCGGCCCAGGTGCCGGCGTCGAGGACCTGGAAGCCGCCGGTCGTGGACACCAGGAGGTGGCGGCCGTCGCCCGCCTCGTTGAGCCGCGCGAAGCCCTCGACCGGCTCGTCGGCGAGCACCTGGAGGGTCGCGGCGTCGAGGACCTGGACGCCGCCGTCGTAGGTGATCGCGAGGCGCGGGGCGCTGGCGCCGACCTCGGTGGCGGTGGCCTCCCCGGCGTCGTGCCCGTCCCCGGCGGGGCTGGTGGTGGGGGCGGCGGCCGGCCGGCCGGCGTCGGTCGAGGCGCACCCCACGACGAGGGCGAGCGGGAGGACGGCGGCCAGTGCGGGCGCGCGCCGGGCGCGGAGGCGGTTCACAGGGGCTCCAGTCGGTCGGGGGGATGGTGCCCGGCCAACTTAACGCAAACGACAATCATTCTCATACAGTGGGGGTGGTCGTCGCCGTGACGACCCGGCAGCATGCGGGGGATGACCAGCGCGACCGGCCGGCACGGGCACACCCACCGACTCGACCTCGCCGACGCGACCGTCCGCGAGTGGGACGCGATCGTGGTGGCGGCCGACCCGGAGCAGGGGATCGTCCTCGACCGCAGCGCCTTCTACCCGGGCGGTGGTGGCCAGCCACCGGACGAGGGCGTGCTGCTGTGGGGCGGCGTCCGCACGCGGATCGCCGGCACCCGCACGGGCGACGAGCTGTACCTGGTCCCGGTCGAGGGGGACCCGGTGCCGCACCCGGGGACGGCGGTGCGCGGCGCGCTCGACGACGAGCGCCGTACCCGGCTGATGCGCACGCACTCGGGCCTGCACGTGCTCACCGGCGTGGTGTTCCGCGACTTCGGCGCGCTGGTCACCGGCGGCAACATGGAGCCGCTGACCGCCCGCATGGACTTCGACCTGGCCGAGGTGCCGGCCGACTTCAAGGAGCGGGTCGCCGAGGCGGTCAACGCCGAGATCGCCGCCGACCGCCGCATCGAGGTCAGGACCCTCCCGCGGGAGGAGGCGTTCGCGATCCCCGACATCATCCGGACGGCGACCAACCTGCTGCCGCCCGACATCGAGGTGGTGCGGATCGTCGACATCGTCGGCCTCGACACCCAGGCCGACGGCGGCACCCACGTCGCGTCGACGGCGATGGTCGGGCGGGTGGAGGTCGTCAAGATGGAGAACAAGGGCCGCGGCTTCCGGCGGCTCCGCATCCGCATCGCGTGAGCCTCAGCCCGGCTCCGCGAGCGCCCGGCCGAGCGCGACGGCGTGGGTCAGCCGCAGGCTGCCGCTGAGCCACACCAGGACGTCGTGCAGCCGCAGCCGCGCGAGCGCCGTCCCGTCGACCCGCGCGGCGATGGTCGTCTCCAGCGCCTCGAACGCCTCGGCGTTGGCGACCAGCTCGCGGTGCACCACCGCCGCGACCCCGCTGTCGCCCTCCTCGACGTGCGGCCAGAACTGGCGCAGCGTCGTGCCGTCGAGCAGCGGGAACAGCTCCGGACGCCGGTGGTGCAGCGCGGCCGCGACGTAGCTGGACTCCCGGACCGAGCCCAGCCCGGACAGGGCGCGCAGCGTGGCGCCCACCGTGCCGGGCTCGCCGAGCACCGAGAACTCCTCGGCCGGCAGCTCCCAGAACGCGCGTCCGGCGGCCCGGGCGGTGGCGGCGTCGGCCAGGTCCCGGACGTCGTCCAGGGCCCGCCGCACCGCCGTCCACCCGTCGCGGGCGAGCCGGCCGTGCAGGCCCTCGGCGGCGAGCACGTCGTCGTCCCCGAGGGGGCCGGTGGCGCGCGGCCGGCCGTCGAACCGGACGTAGCCGAAGGCGGCGACCTGCAGCCACCGGCCCTGCGGCACGCTCGGCGAGCGGAAGCGCAGCGGTCGCTTGCCGAGGGCGTAGCCGAGGACGGCGGCGACGGCGACGTCGAACGGGAGCGGCTCCGGCCCCGCGCTCGGCAGGTCGAGGGGAGGGCCGGCAGCCACCGTCCCAGCCTGGCCGATGCCGGCCCCGCGGGCGTCCCGACATGCCCGGCGCGACGACGCCGTCCGGGCGGCAGGTCACCGCGGGGCCACCTACCGTGAGGGACAGCGTCGTCCCGACGAGAGGAGCGCCCGTGCTCCCGTCCCCGCGCCCCGCCGTCCTCGGCGTCGCCGCCCTCGTCCTCGCCGGCCTCGCCGCGCCCGCCCCGGCGCGGGCGGCCGGCTGCGCCACGACCCCCACGCACGAGGTCGGGGCGGTGCAGGGCAGCGGCGACACCACCCCGCTGGACGGGCAGCAGGTCACCGTCTCCGGCGTCGTCGTCGGCGACCTGCCCGGCCTGTCCGGCTTCGCGCTCCAGGACCCCGACGGCGACGGGGACGACGCCACCTCCGACGGGGTCTTCGTCGTCAGCGAGGTGCCCGTGGCCCTGGGGGACACGGTCACCGTCACCGGGCAGGCCCAGGAGTTCCACGGGCAGACGCAGGTCAGCGCCCCCTCGGACGTCACCGTCTGCGCGGAGGACGCCGGGCTCCCGGCCCCCGCCGTCCTCGACCTGCCCGCCGGCGACGCGGTCCGCGAGCGCCTGGAGGGCGTGCTGGTCGAGCCCGCCGACGTCCTGACGGTGAGCGACGTGTTCGACCTGACCAGCTTCGGCGAGCTCACCCTGTCCGAGGGCGGAGTGCTGGTGCAGCCCACCGAGGTGGCCCGGCCCGGTCCGGCCGCGGACGCGGTGGCCGCCTACGACGCGCGACGCGCCGTCGTCCTCGACGACGGGCGCACCGCCCGGGTCGACGTCACGACGCGGCCGTACCTGTCGCCGACCACGCCGGTGCGGGTGGGCGACGCGGTGCGGCTCACCGAGCCGGTGGTCCTCGGCTGGGGCTTCGGCCAGTGGCGGCTCCAGCCCGCCGACGGCACGGCCGACGGTCTGCTCGGCCCGCAGGACACCCGGCCGGCCGCACCGGACGACGTCGGCGGGGACCTGCGGATCGGCGCGTTCAACGTGCTCAACTACTTCCTCACCCGCAGCGGCCCCGACGCGCGTGGCGCCCGCACCGACGCGGAGTTCGAGGAGCAGGCCGCCAAGGTGGTCGCGGCGGTCGACGGCCTGGACGCCGACGTCGTCGCCCTGCTGGAGGTCGAGGACACCGACTCCACCGGCCTCGCCCCCGGCGACGCCGACCGCGCCCTCGCCGACCTCGTGGCCCGCCTGCAGCAGCGCACCGGCGAGCCGTGGGCGTACGTGCCGCTGCCGGCCGAGCTGTACGGCGTCGACCGCGACGTCATCCGCAACGCGATCGTCTTCCGCGCCGACGTGGTCACCCCGGTCGGCGACCCGGTCGGGCTGGTCGACGAGACGGTGTGGGGCAACGCCCGCGAACCGGTCGCGCAGACCTTCGACCGGGGCGGGGAGGTGCTCACCGTCGTCGCCACCCACCTCAAGTCCAAGGGCTCCGGCGACCGGGCCACCGGCGACAACGCCGACAGCGGGGACGGGCAGGGGGCGTGGAACGGCGACCGCGTCCGTCAGGCCCGCTCGCTGGCGGGGTTCGTCGAGCGGCTGGGCGCCACCGACCCGGACGTCGTCGTCCTCGGCGACCTCAACGCCTACACGCAGGAGGACCCGGTCCAGGCGCTGCGGGACGCCGGCCTCACCGACCTCGGGCAGCGGTTCGACCCGGAGCGGTACAGCTACGTGTTCGACGGCCGGTCCGGCTCGCTGGACCACGCCCTGGCCACGCCGTCGCTGACCGCGCGGGTCACCGGGCTGGCGCACTGGAACGTCAACGCCGTGGAGTCCTCGGCCTACCAGTACGACGGCGACCCCGCCCTCTACGCGCCGGACCCCCACCGCTCCAGCGACCACGACCCGTTGGTCCTCGGTGTGGACCTCGGCGCGGGCGCTCCCGCCGGCGCCGCCCTGACGGGGGCCGGCTGCTAGCCGAGCAGGGCCGAGCGCATGACCTCGTGCAGGTGGGTGTTCGGGTAGGTGCCGGTCAGCTGCTCGCTGCCCGGGCCCTCGGCGGTCACCGGCACCGGCTCGCCGGTGTGGCCGCCGGTGTCCCAGCTCAACCGGAACGTGCCGTCGCCGCCGGCCACCGGGAGGTCGCCGCGGCCCCCGTCGTCGACGGTCAGCCCGCCGGTCTCGTGGTCCCCGGTGACGATGAGCAGCGTGTCGGGGTGGGTGGCGACGAAGTCCCGCGCGACCTCGACCGCGTCGTCCAGCGAGCGCATGGCCTCCAGCAGCCCGAGGTCGTCGTTGTCGTGGCTGGCGCCGTCGACGCCCTCCTCCTCGACGAGCAGGAAGAACCCGTCCTCGTCCGCGGCCAGCACCTCCAGCGCCGCGGTCGTCATGGTCGCCAGGGACACCTCCGGCCGGCCCTCCCCGTACATCTCCTCGTCGGCGAACAGGCCGAGCAGCCGGCCGCCGTCGGCGGCGGCGAGCCCCTCGGCGTCGGTCACGTAGCCGTAGCCGGAGTCCAGCGCCTCCCCGGCGAGGTCCCCGGACTCCCACGTGTCCGCGCCGCCCCCGAGGACGACGGAGGGGTGGGTGACCTCCACGTACTGGCGGGCGATCTCCTCGTCCTCGCCCCGGTCGTCGACGTTGCTGAAGAACGCGGCGGGGGTGGCGTCGGTGACCTCGGCGGTCGTCACCAGACCGGTCGCCTTGCCGGCGGCGGCTGCCTCGGCGCCCAGCGTGGGCAGCGGGTCGCCGTCGGCGTCGACGCTGATCGCGCCGGTGGCGGTCTTCCGCCCGGTGGCCCACGCCGAGGCGGCCGCCGCCGAGTCGGTGACCCCGCCGTCGGCCGGGTCGGTGGTCTGCTCGCCGCGCACGGGCAGGGCGTCCATGGCCAGCTGCCCGTCGGTGCCCTCCTGGTCCAGCCGGCCGGCCTCGCGGTGGGCCGCGGCCATGCCGTCCCCGACGACCAGGATCACGCTGCGGCTGGGGGCCGCGGCGTCCGGTGCGCCCGTGTCCCCGGTCGGGCCGGCGCGCTCGGTCGGCTCGGCACCGGTCGGACGGCCCGGCGGCTCGCTGCGGTCGGCGGCGGGCGAGCCGGCCTGGCAGGCCGGCAGGGCGAGCAGCAGGGCCAGGACGGCGGCGGCGCGACGGCGCATCCCGCGATGGTGCCGCGCCGGCGCGGTCAGCGGTGGCCGATGCCGCCCGGCCCGTGGTCAGCGGGGACCTGCTCGCCCTCGGCGACCGGCCCGGGCGGGGTGCCCTCGCCGAAGGGGGCGCCGCCGAGCTCCTCGCGGCCGTGCGGGGTCAGCCAGTTCGACGTGTCCGGTCCCTGGGGGATGACGCCCGTGGGGTTGATGTCGGCGTGGACGACGTAGTAGTGCTCCTTGACCTGCGGGAAGTCGATCGTGTCGCCGAAGCCGGGGGTCTGGAACAGGTCGCGCGCGTAGGCCCACAGCACCGGCATCTCGCTCAGCTTCTGCCGGTTGCACTTGAAGTGGCCGTGGTAGACGGCGTCGAAGCGGGCCAGCGTGGTGAACAGCCGGACGTCGGCCTCGGTGATGGTGTCGCCCATGAGGAACCGCCGGCCGGCCAGCCGGTCGGACAGCCAGTCCAGCGCGGTGAACAGCCGGTCGTAGGCCGCGTCGTAGGCCGCCTGGTCGCCGGCGAAGCCGCAGCGGTACACCCCGTTGTTGACCTCGGTGTAGACCCGCTGCATGACCTCGTCCATCTCCTCGCGCAGGTGCTCGGGGTAGAGGTCGGGGGCGCCGTCGCGGTGGAACGCCGTCCACTCGGTGGAGAGGTCCAGCGTCATCTGCGCGAAGTCGTTGGTGACCACCTGGCCGGTGGGGACGTCGACGATGGCGGGCACGGTGATGCCGCGGTCGTAGTCCGGGAAGCGGGCGAGGAAGGCCTCCTGCAGCCGCTCGTAGCCCAGCACCGGGTCCCGGCCGCCGGGGTCGAGGTCGAAGGTCCAGCTGCGCTCGTCGTGGGTGGGCCCGCACATGCCCATCGAGATGACCTTCTCCAGCCCCAGCAGCCGGCGCACGATGACCGCGCGGTTCGCCCACGGGCAGGCACGCGCGACGACCAGCCGGTAGCGGTCGGCCTCCACCGGCCACCCCCCGGAGCCGTCGGCGGTGATCCGGTCGGTGATGTAGTTCGAGTCCCGCTGGTACTCGCCGCCGGTGACGTAGCCGCTGCTCTGCTCGCTCACGTCCCCAGCTTGGTCGATCGGACTGCGGTGCGCCGCTCAGACACGGGTGAGCGTCGCCTCGTCGCGCTCGCCGCCGAAGAAGCGGTCCAGCACCGCACCGAAGACGGCGGCCTCCGGCTCGGCCCGCTCGAACAGCGTCATCGACGAGCGCAGCTTGACCGCGTCGACCGGCCCGAGCACCCGGACGGCGTCGGTCGTGCCGAGGTCCAGCAGCGCCTGCGCGCACTCGACCAGCCTCGGGCCGAGCACCGGGTGGTCGAGGTAGGCCTGCGCCTCGGGCAGGCCGGAGACCGCGTAGTGCTGGGCGGTGGAGCTGCGGCCGAGTCCGGCCACCTGGGGGAACACGAACCACATCCAGTGGCCGCGCTTGGCCCCGGCCCGCAGCTCGCGCAGCGCCGCCTCGTACACACCGCCGTCCTGGGCCTGCACGAACCGGTCGAGGGCGAAGGGGTCGGTCACTCCTCCAGGCTCACCTCCGCGACGTCGTCCGGCGACCCGGCGGGATCGGCCGGCGCGGCGCCGTCGAGGGCGTCGGCGAGGAAGCCCAGCATCGTGCGGACCAGCAGCTTGCGGGAGTCCGCGCGCCGGTAGTCGTGCCCCTCCCCGGCCAGCTCGAGGTACTCCACGGGCCGGTCCATCGCGCGCAGCGCCGCGACGATCTGCTGCGCCTCGCCCAGGGGCACGTTCGTGTCGTGCTCGCCGTGGACCACGAGCAGCGGCGCGTCGATCCGGTGCGCCGAGGCCAGCGGGGAGATGTCCTCCAGCAGCGCGCGGTCGCGCTCGGGGTGCCCGTACTTCGACACGGCCGCCGCGGCGATCCACGGCTCGCTGTCCCGGTAGAAGGTGACCAGGTCGGACATGCCGCAGATGTCGACCCCGGCGGCGAAGACGCCGGGGGAGAACGCCAGCGACGCCAGCGTCAGGTACCCGCCGTAGGAGCGGCCGCTGACCGCGATCCGGTCCTTGGGCGCGATCTCCTCCGCCACCAGGTACTCGGCGGCGGCGAGGACGTCGGCGAACGCGGCGTACCGCAGGTGCAGGTCGTCGGCGTGCACGAACTCCCGGCCGAACCCCGACGAGCCGCGGATGTTGGGCGCGAAGACGGTGATCCCCGCGGCGGCCAGCGCCTGGTGCTCCGGGTGGAAGGTCGGCCGCTCCTGCGCCTCGGGGCCGCCGTGCAGGTAGACCACGGCCGGACCGGGGCGCTTGAGCCCCGCGGGGGCCCGGTACAGCCAGCCGGTCAGCGGCAGGCCGTCGTGCGCGGGGAAGGTCTGCAGCGTGGGGACGACGAGCCGCTGCGTCGGCAGCGGGGGAGCCGACGTCACCCGCGTCCACGCGTGCGTGGTGGTGTCCAGGTGCCACAGCTCGCGCGGGCGGGTCGGCCCCTGCACGCCGAGCACCACGCTGCCGCCGTCGCGGCTGAGCACCGGGTTGGCGGCCACCAGCCCGGGCAGCCCGGAGATCGGGGTCCGCCCGCCGGTGGCGGTGTCCATCAGCTCCAGCTCGCTGCGGCCGGCGACGTTCCACACCAGGAGCAGCAGCTTCCCGGCGTCGTCGGCGTCGACGAACTCCAGCTCGGCGTCGTCGCGGGCGGCCAGCGTGCGGGGCTCGCCGCGCCAGCCGTTGGGCCCGAACGGCAGGCCGATCAGCTGGCGGCGGGGGAGGCCGACGTCGGAGGCGAGGTAGACGTAGACCGGGCCGGAGTGGTCCTCCGGCGCGGGCCGGATCAGCGCGACGTCGGTGGAGCCGGTCGCGCCGTGCGGCAGCACGCTGAGGTCCTGGTCGGTGAGCCGGTCGACGACCACCACGTACTGCTGCCCGCGCTCGCCGTCGCGGACGACGATGAACCGCTCCTCCAGCGACACGTCCAGCACGTGGATGAGGCCGCCCTCGGCCAGCGGGTCCAGCCGGCCGGTCGCCGGGTCGGCGAGGTAGGCCCGGGTCGGCTGCCCGGCCGCCCCGGGGAGGGTGACGACGAAGCGGTGCCCGCTGCGGGTCCAGGGGCCCAGCTCGGCGTGGGTCTCGGAGTCACCGGCGATGCGGCGGGCGTCGGTCCCGTCGGGGCGGACCACCCACACCGCCGTCCGGACGCCGCCGTCGGTGGCGACCTCGCAGGTGAGCCAGCCGCTGTCGGCCGCCCACCGGACCGAGACGACGGGGTCGTCGGAGAGGTGGATCCGCCGGGCGGGCGGGATGGTGCCGTCGAGGACGACGTCCTGGATCCACACCTGCGGCGTGCCGGTACGGTCGCT
Source organism: Geodermatophilus sp. SYSU D00079 (assembly GCF_054050635.1). NCBI lineage: Bacteria > Bacillati > Actinomycetota > Actinomycetes > Geodermatophilales > Geodermatophilaceae > Geodermatophilus > Geodermatophilus sp. SYSU D00079. The sequence goes on from NZ_JBJGZS010000018.1 coordinate 11,778, forward strand.
GATGAACGCCACGCGCCGGGCGTCCGGGGTCATGTTGGGCCCCCAGCTGCCCCAGGCGTCGACCAGCTGGTCGCCGAGCCCGGCCGCGGCCTCGACGGTCGTCGTGCGCCTGTCCAGGTCCGTCGTCACCCTGTCGTGCCCCTCCTGCTGCTGGTTCCCCGTGCGGCGCCCACGGTACGGCGGCGACCGGAAACGGATGGTCAGCCGTGCGGTGACCTGCCACGCTGCCGCGGTGACACGGGGATGGAGCGCGTACGTGCCCGCAGCGGCACCCGAGCGGGTGGCGACCGACGGCCGGCCGCTGGAGCTCGCCGACCTGGGCAAGCTGGCCCGCCGCGGGGTCCGGGCGGTGACCCGGGCGGCCCGCGCCGACGAGCAGGTGACCCTCGCCGCGCTGCTGACCGGCCACCTCGGTGCGGCCGGCAGCGGCGGGGACGTCGTCGAGGAGACCTGGCCGGCCTACGAGCACGTCAACGTGCAGGCCGGGCTGGACGCGTGGCTGGCCGGCCGGACCGCCGAGCTGGTCGGCCTGGTCAACTTCCGGCACCAGCACTTCGGCCTCGCCGAGCTGCTCACCGGCGTCGGTGAGCAGGCCGGCCCGTTCGGCCTGCGCCCGGGCAACGCGGCGACGGTCAACCTGCCGTGCGGGCCGGACGGCGAGACCCGGCCGTGCCTGCGCTGCGCGGTCCTCCTGGTGGAGGACGGCGGGGCCCGGACGGCGCTGCTGGTGCGGGGCGCCGAGCCCGAGACCGGGATCGACCGGGTGTCGGTGCAGGCGCTGTCGACCGACCCCGCCACCGCCGTGGCCGCGGTGCGGGGGATCCGGGCGGCCGCGGAGCGGGAGAACGTGTTCCGCGGCCAGGTGCTGTCCTTCGGCGGTGAGGTGTTCGGCCACGGGCGGACGCTGCTGCAGTTCCACCGCCGGCCGAGCCTGGCCGCCGGTCAGCTGGTGCTCGACGCCGGGACGATGGCCGAGATCGAGCGGCAGGTCGTCGACGTCGCCCGGCACAAGGAGCGGCTGCTCGCCGCCGGCCAGCACCTCAAGCGGGGGCTGCTGCTCTACGGCCCGCCCGGGGTCGGCAAGACGCACACGGTGCGCTACCTCGCCGGGCGGCTGCCCGACACCACCGTCGTCCAGCTGACCGGGGGCGCGCTGCACCTGATCGCCGAGGCCTGCTCGGTGGCCCGCGCGCTGCAGCCGGCGATGGTCGTGGTGGAGGACGTCGACCTCATCGCCGAGGACCGCGGCATGCACCCCGGCCAGCACCCGCTGCTGTTCCAGCTGCTCAACGAGATGGACGGGCTGGCTGAGGACGCCGACGTGGTGTTCCTGCTGACCACCAACCGTGCCGACCTGCTGGAGCCGGCGCTGGCCGCGCGGCCGGGGCGGGTGGACCAGGCCGTCGAGCTGACGCTGCCCGACCGCGAGGCGCGCCGGGCGCTGTTCGAGCTCTACCGCGGGGAGCTCGACGTGGACGTCTCGCGGCTGGACGACGTCCTGGACCGGACCGACGGGGTCACCGCGTCGTTCCTCAAGGAGCTGCTCCGGCGGGCCGCGCTGTTCGCCGCCGAGCGCACGGCGGACGGCCCGCTGGCGGTCTCCGCCGCCGATCTCACCGCCGGGCTGGACGAGCTGCTGGACACGCGCAACGCGATGACCCGCACGTTGCTGGGGTCGGGGCGCACTCCCTGAGGCGGAGCCTGTACCGCCGGTCCGGTTCGCCGGTGTGCCGCGCCGTTCCCTTTGCTCGGGCGTGTCGCGCGCGCTCAAGATGACCCTGTCTCGTTCCGGAATGAGATGGGGGTCGCCGTGCCTGACTGGATCATCGGCGTCGCTGCCGTCGCCGCGCTCGTGGTCAGCGCCATCACCGCCCTGACGCAGTACCGGCTGGGGCTGGAGCAGAAGGCCCTCGAGGTCAGACAGATCGAGCTGGCCACCCGGCAGATGGCGGCTCCGGCAGGTCATCCGGCCTCCGCGGCGGAGGTCGCGCTGCGGTGGCGCGAGCAGGTGCTCGCGCTGCACGACCGCGGGCTGAGCCCGGAGGAGATCCGCTGGATCATGTGCTGCGAGGACGGCGGCGCGGCCCACGAGGAGCGCCACGGGATCATCGACGAGATCGTCGGCAACGTGCCCCGTGTGCCGCCGCCGGGGCTGGTCGAGTCGCGCACCCGCAACAAGTCCCGGCGGCTGCCCCGGCCCGACGGCGCGATGCGCGCCACCGCCCACCGCCGGGCGGTGCTGGAGCCCGACCGGCTGGGCCAGGAGGTCCGGGGCGTCCCCGCCGGCTGAGCCGGCGCGTCCGCGCGCGCCTGTCCGCCGGTCCGCCCCCGCCGACCGTGGTGGTCCGCGGGAGCTCGTGCTCTGCCCACGGGAGTGGGCAGAGCACGAGCATCCGCGTGGACAGGTCAGCGGGCGACGACGGCGGGGCGGCGGTCGGCCCAGGGCAGTGCCTCCTCCAGCAGGGCGGCGATCCCGAGCAGGGTCTCCTCCGCCGCGTAGCGCCCGACCACCTGGACGCCGACCGGCCAGCCCTCGGGCGACGGTGTCCCCGGCACCGAGATCGCCGGCGTCCCGGTCACGTTCGACCAGGCGGTGAACGGCGCGAAGGAGAAGATCCGGTCGTACCAGCCGCGGGCGTCCAGCGAGGGGTCGTCCGCGTTCAGGTGACCGAGCACCGTGTTGGGAGCCGCGGTCGTCGGGGTGAGCCACACGTCGTGGTCGGTGAGGAACCGGGCGAGCGTGCGGGTGGTGGCGTTGAAGACGCGGTCGACGGCGTACATGTCCAGCGCGGTCAGGGTGGCGCCGTACTCCGCGCAGGCGAGCGTCGTGTGCTCGAGCACCGCGGTGGACAGCTCGACGCCGACCGCCGCGGCGACCCCGTGCGCGGCATCGGCGAGGAAGCTGCACCACGCCTTGAGGTTGGCGTCGTCGAAGGCCGCGACGTCGAACCCGGGCACGGCCTCCTCGACGGTGTGTCCCGCCCGCTCCAGCGCCTGGGCGGCGGCCTCGACCGCCGCGACGCACGCCGGGTCGACGGGCACCCCGTTCGGCGCGGCGGTGGAGACGGCCACCCGCAGCCGTCCCGTCGGCGGGCGGGCCGCGTCGGCGAACGTCGTCGCCGGGGCGGGCAGGAGGTAGCGATCGCCGGGCTCGGACCCGTGGACGGCGTCGAGCAGGCCGGCCGCGTCGCGCACCGTGCGGGTGACCGCGAACTCGATGCCCAGCCCCAGCAGTGGGTCGGCGTAGTCGGGGGCGACGGTCACGCGCCCGCGGCTGGGCTTGAGCCCGACCAGACCGGAGGCGGCGGCCGGGATGCGGATCGACCCGCCGCCGTCGTTGGCGTGCGCGACCGGCAGCGCGCGGGCGGCGACCAGGGCCGCCGACCCGCCGCTGGAGCCACCGGGGGAGCGGGAGGTGTCCCACGGGTTGCGGGTCGGACCGTTGGCGACGGACTCGGTGCTCGCGTTGAACCCGAACTCCGGTGTCGCCGTGACCCCCATGGCCGCCAGCCCGGCCGCGCGGAAGCGGCGCATCAGCGCGGTGTCGTAGGGATACGGGACACCCGGCCCGAGCATCCGGCACCCGGCCCGCTGCGGGATGCCCTCGGCGTGCAGCACGAGGTCCTTGATCGCGAACGGGACGCCGCCGAACGGGCCGGACGCGTCGTGCTCCAGCGGCCGCTCGAACAGCTCGCCGACCAGGGCGTTCAGCTCGCCGTCCACGGACTCGACGGCCCGGCGCGCCGCGATCTGCACCTCGGCCGCGGAGACCTTGCCGGCAGCGATCAGCTCGGCCAGCGCGGTGGCGTCGTGCTCGGTGTACTCGGAGACCTCCATGGTCCGCTCCTCGTCGGTCGGCGGGCACCGCTGCCCGCGTCGAGCGGCGATCCTCCACCCGCCGGGACGGTCGGCGCGACGGGTCGGAGGTCCCTGTCCGGCGCCCGCGGACGGTTCGAGGCTGGGGGTCTGCACCGTCGAGGAGGACACCATGAGCCGCAGCGACATCGACGCCCTGAACGCCACCTTCGTGAAGGGGCTGGAGACGAGGGACGCCGCGATGATGGCGTCGGTCTACGCGCCCGACGGCCGCGTGTTGGCGCCCGGGTTCCCGGCGGTCGAGGGCCGGGCCGCGATCGAGGAGTTCTGGAAGGGCATGGTCGACCAGGGCGTGGAGGGCGGTGCGCTCAAGACGCTGACCCTCGAGGAGCAGGGCGACCTGGCCGTCGAGGAGGGGCAGTACGAGATCCGCGCCGGCGGGGCGGTCGTGGACAGCGGCAAGTACGTCGTCGTCCACCGGCGGCAGCCCGACGGCTCCTGGAAGTTCGGGATCGACATCTTCAACTCCGACCAGGCGCCCCCGCAGGCCTGACCGCCGTCCCGGCGCCCCGCGCGCGGCGTCGCGGGGAGCCGGGCGCGCCGCTCAGCGCAGGTGCTGCTGGAACCAGCGCAGCTGGGCGGGGGCCGAGCGCTGGAACGAGTAGCCGGTGTAGGCGTCGAAGTGCCCGACCGGCAGCACCAGCAGCTCCTTGGGGTGCCGCGCGCGCTCGTAGTACTCCAGCGTCAGGTCGGCGACGGTGAGGTGGTCCTGCGCGGCGACGACCAGCATCAGCGGGGTGGGCGCGATCTGGCCGATGTAGGCGCCGGGCTCGTACTCGGTGAACATCTCCACCGAGCGCAGCGTGACCTCGTTCCGCCAGGTCGTCGCGCGGTCGAGGATCGGCCCCAGGAAGAAGTCGTGGGTGTCCTGGGTGGGCAGCGCGCACGCCTCGTCGGGCTCCTTCTCCCAGGCGACCTGGATCATCACCGGGTCCTGGCCGGCGTAGCGGGCGGCCCGGTCGGCGTCGAACATCTGCCGCAGCCCGGCGAGGGCGTCGGCGCGGATCAGCCGGCGGGCGTTGGCCAGTCCGCTGACCAGCGGCACCTGCGAGACGACGGCCTTCACCCGCCGGTCGAGCGCGGCGACGACGAGCACGTGCCCGCCGCTGTAGCTCGACCCCCACACACCGATGCGGTCCGGGTCGCACCACGGCCGGGTCTGCGCCCAGGTGATGGCCGTGCGGTAGTCGCGGATCTGCTGCCACGGGTCCAGCTCGCCGCGGGGCGTGCCGTCGCTGGCGCCCAGGTTGCGGTTGTCGTAGACGAGCACGCCGAGGCCGCCCGCGGCGAAGTGCTCGGCGAAGTCGTCCAGGTACATCTCCTTGGTGGCGGAGAAGCCGTGTGCCATGACGACCAGCGGTGCCCGGGTGTCGGTGGCGCCCTCGGGGGAGTAGTGCCACCCGCGCAGGGTGACGCCGTCCTCGGTCGCGAACTCGATGTCCTCTCGCATGCCGCCGACCGTCCCGCGCGGGCGCGGCCGGCGTCGCGACGATGCCTGCACGGTCCCCGGCGATGCGTGCAGGTCTTGCCGCACCCGGCGGGCCGGGGTTGGCTGCCGGGCACGGCAGCGGCGCCGGCGGGAGGCCTCCATGACCCTGGTCGCGGAACGGTGGGACGCCGCCGACGTGCCCGCCACCGACCGGGACGACGCCTTCCGCGAGGTGGTCAGCGCGACCCACCTGCCGTGGTCGCTGACCCCGGGTGAGCCCGTGCCGGGCCCGGTCGGCCTCACCCGCTACCGGGTCGGCGACCTCACGCTGGTCGACTGCCGCTGCGGCCCGTGCTCCGGTTCCCGCGGGCGCGCGCAGCTGGCGGTGACGGACGACGACGTCGTCGGGGTGCTGTTCGTGCGGTCCGGGGTCGAGCAGGTGGAGGCCGGCGGGGAGCGGGTGGCCCTCGGCCCCGGCGCGGCGCTGCTGTGGCGCGCCGACGAGCCGGTGCGGTTCCGGGTGCCGGGCCGGCTGCACAAGTGGACGCTGCTCGTGCCGTCGTCCCGGCTGCCCGGCGCGCGCAGCGGCCTGCTCGACCCGGCCGCCGCCCGCCTGCTCACCGCGCTCCTCGGGACGACCCTCGCCGCCGCCGGGTCGCTGGACGGGCGGCTCGGGCAGCCGGTCGCCGACGCCGCCGTCGGCCTGCTGGCCGGTGCCCTCGCCCCACCGGACGACGCAGCCCCGCCGCCGGACGCCGCGGCCTGGGCGCGGGTCACCGCGCACGTGGAGGCGCACCTGCGCGACCCGGCGCTGACGCCGGCGGCGATCGCGGCCGGCGCCTACGTCAGCGAGCGCTCGCTGTACGCCCTGTTCGCCGCGCGCGGGCTGACCCCGGCCGGCTTCGTGCGCCGGCGCCGGCTGGAGGGCGCGGCGCGGGAGCTGGCCCGGCGGGGGACGGCGGTGACGGTGGCCGCCGTGGCGCACGGCTGGGGCTTCCGCGACGCCGGCACCTTCGGCCGGGGGTTCCGGGCCGCCTTCGGCCGGACGCCGGACGCGGTGCGGCGGGGCCGCTAGGCGCATGGGCAGAACCGCCCATTGAGCCCGCGCGCCGTTCCCGGTTCCCTCCCCGCAGGGGAACGGGCCCCGCTCGGAGGAGGACGGCGATGGCGACCGGCGCACTGTGGGACGAGAAGTACATGTGGTGGGACACCCGCTCGGCGGGCGCGTTCATCCCCGCGGGCGGCTGGATCGAGCCCGACGAGCACGCCGAGAACCCCCGCACCAAGCGCCGGCTGAAGAACCTCCTCGACGCCTCCGGCCTCTCCAGGCAGCTGCGGTGGCTGGACGCCCGCCAGGCCACGGTCGAGGAGGTCTGCCGGGTGCACGACGAGGAGTACGTGCACCGGATGGAGGAGCTGTCGAACTCCGGCGGCGGGGACGCCGGGGAGCTGGTGCCGTTCGGCCCGGGCGGCTACGAGATCGCGATGCTCGCCGCCGGGGGCGCGATCGTCGCCGCCGAGGCCGTCCACAGCCGGGCGGTCGACAACGCCTACGCGCTGATCCGCCCGCCCGGCCACCACGCCGAGCGCGACCGCGGCCGCGGGTTCTGCATGTTCTCCAACGTGGCGATCGCCGCCCGCCACCTGCAGGCCGTGCACGGCGTGCGGCGGATCGCGGTGGTCGACTGGGACGTCCACCACGGCAACGGCACCCAGCAGGCCTTCTACGGGGAGGCCGAGGTGCTGACGATCTCCCTGCACCAGGACTCCTACTACCCGCACGAGAGCGGGGCCGGCGACGAGACCGGCGAGGGTGCGGGGGCAGGCGCGAACATCAACGTCCCGCTCCCCCCGGGCACCGGCGTCGGCGGCTACCTCTACGCGGTCGAGACGCTGGTGCTGCCGGCGCTGCGCCGCTTCGCCCCGGAGTTCGTGTTCGTCGCCTCGGGCTTCGACAGCAGCGCGCTGGACCCGCTGGGCCGGCAGATGCTGCACTCCGGCGCCTACCGGGAGATGACCCGGATGATCGGCGAGGTCGCGACCGAGACCGCCGGCGGGCGGCTGCTGATCGTGCACGAGGGCGGCTACTCCGCGGCGTACGTGCCCTTCTGCGGGCTGGCCACCATCGAGCAGCTCAGCGGCGTCCGCACCGAGGTGGAGGACCCGTTCCTCGACTTCCTGTCGGCGATCGGCGGCATGGACCTCCAGCCGCACCAGAAGGACGTCGTCGACGCGCTGCGCCCCCTGGTCGACGGGGTGCCCACGGCCTGACCGCGGCAGGTGACCGGCCGCCGACGGCGCGGCCGGTCACCCGCCGGGCAGCAGCCGCCAGCCCTCGCGGACCGCCCGCGCCGCGGCCGCCGCCCGGCTGGGCGCGCCGCACTTGGCCAGCACGTGCTCGACGTGGTGGGCCGCGGTCCGCTCACTGATGCCCAGCCGGCGGGCGAGGGCGTGGTTGGACAGGCCCTCGGCGAGCAGGGTGAGCACCTGCAGCTCCCTCGACGACAGCCCGTGCGGCGGGTCGCCGGGCCGGCCGACGACGAGCGTGCCGCCGGCCACGGCCACCAGGCGGACGCGGTACCACCCGGTGGGGCCGCGCCAGGACCACGCGCCGTCCCCGCCGTCCCCACGCCGTGCCAGGACGGCGGCCAGCAGGGACGGGTCGTCCGACAGCAGGGGACGGCGGTCGGGCAGGTCGAGGAGCCGCCCGTCGGGGGAGACCAGGGACGCGGCGTCGTCGGGGGCGAGGGCCGCGGCGAGCACGCTGAGCCGGCGGGTGTGGTCGACCGCCGCCGCGAGCACGGGCGCCGCGTGGTGCAGCGCGGCGACGACGTCCGGGGTCGGTGCCCCCTCGGCGGTCGTGCTCACGTGCAGGTCGCCGGTCCAGCGGCCGTCGCGGGTGACCAGCCGGGCGGTGGCACCGCCGCAGAAGCCGGCCGGCAGGAACACGTCGCGGACCGATGCGGTGGAGGTGTAGCCCTCGACGTCCCGCCAGCACCGCGCCCGGCGGCTGGGGTCGGTGGCCAGCAGCCGGTAGCCGACGTCGTCCACGAGGAAGGCCGGACCGCTGAGGTGGGCCAGGACCGGAGCGGGGTAGCCGGTCGCGGCCAGGGGGCTGGACGCCCCGGAGAGCGGATCGCGGGCGTCGAGCGCGGCGGCGGCGACGTCCGGCTGTCCGATCAGCTCGTGCAGCACGTCGTCGGCCGCGGCCTCGGGGGCCACCGCCGACGACGCCGCCGCGGCCAGCTGGAGCGCGAGGGCCAGTGCATCCGGCACGGGCGCAGCCTGGCGTCCGAGCCGGTCCGGCGGAAGGGGCGAGGCGGCCGCGACCCCCGGCTGTCCCGCCCCGCGTCGTCGCGCGCGGCGGGTGACGTGTCGGTCCGCGCACGCTCGTGCTCTGCCCACCGGGGTGGGCAGAGCACGAGCTCCCGCGACGACCCCTGCGGTCAGACGGTCTCGGGCACCCGCAGGTGGGCCACGGCGAGGTCCATCTCGGCGACGTCCACGATCGTCGCCCCCATGGCGCGGGCGAACTGCTCGCGCAGGGAGCGGGCGTGGCGGCGCACCAGCCCGAGGGCCTCGCGGGTCTGGAACGTGGTGACGCTGACCGTCCGGCCCTGGCGCCGGTCGACCAGCATGCTCACGCTGCAGAAGCCGGGCAGCTCCTGGAGCTTGGGCATCAGGTTGAACTGGTAGGCGTCGAGCAGGTCGTCCATGTGGTTGTTCGGCAGCCGGGCCCAGGTGACCTGCGCGCCGGCGCCGTCCCCGGCGGGGCGGTCACGGTGCAGGACGGCGATCTGCCACTGGTGGACGTCGGCGGAGTGACCGCCGACGGTCTGCAGGAGCCGCTCCTGGACGGTGCGGTCCTCCTCGGCGGTGGCGCGCATGGCCTGCTCGTCGGCCCACGCGGTCGCGACGATGCAGCGACCGGCGTCGTGGTCGGCGAGCACGGAGAGGCCGACGCAGCCCTCGGTCCGCGACGCGGCGGGCAGCACCTCCTCGCGCAGGTAGGTGACGCCCTTCTCGATGTCGTCCGGATTGCCCCGGATGCTGGTGGATCGCGCGTACAAGCGGCCGCTCCTCCCGGTCGGGCAGATGCAGAACGGCGCCCACCCTCCCGCTCGCCGGTCGGGGCGGCAAGCGGTCAGGCGGTGCCCTCCGCGGCGATCAGCTCGGCGACCGCCTGCGGCCGGGTCGAGCAGTCGTCGTCCGCGGCGGGCTGGTCGGCGGCGAGGCCGGTGATCCCGGCGTCCTCGACCGGCTGGAAGCCCAGCCGCTCGATGTGCCGCGGCACCCGGTTCTGCGCGTTGACCACGTGCGAGCGGGACAGCCAGCCGAGGCCGTCCTCGACGTCGAAGTCCAGGCCGCCGCCGGGTGCGCGCCGGACGTGCCCGGGGGAGGGCAGCAGGCCGACGAGCTGGACGGCCTGGGGCACGGGGAGGTCCTGCGGCGGGGAGTCGAAGTAGTACCAGCTGGCCGCGCAGACGCCGTAGATCGTGGGCCCGAACTGCGCGTAGTTGACGTAGAGCTCGAGCATGCGGCGGTCGTCGAGCGCCAGCGCGAGCTCGGCGGCCAGGCCGGCCTCGACGACCTTGCGCCAGGCGCTCATCTCCTGGTTGAGGAAGAGGTTCTTGGCGACCTGCTGCGGGATGGTCGAGCCCGACGGGTCCTCCTCGCCGGCCAGGTGCGCCTCCGCGCGCGCCATGAGGACGTCCCACTCGAAGGCGCCGGAGCGGTAGGGGAGCGGGGCGTCCTCGTGCGCGATGACGGCGGCGAGGAAGTTCCGGGAGACGTGCTCGACCGGCACCGACTGCTGGACGACCTCGCCCGGGTTGGCGGCCATGAACGCGGTCGTGGGCGGGTCGACCCACCGCAGGGACACGATGACCAGCGCCTGGACGACGGCGACCGCGGCGAGCACGCGGGTGATGCGGCGCAGCAGCCTGCGGCGGGACCGGGGCGGTGCGTCGGGACGGGGTGTCGCGTCCGGCCGGCTGCTCCGCGCCGGGCGGTCCCCCCGCCACCGGCGGCGCGCGGGCGGTTCGGGCTCGGGGGCGGGCGCGTACGGGTCGTACGGCGCCGCGACGTCGTCCCAGGGGAGCGGCGGGGTGTCGTCCTGGGCCCGGGAGCGGCCGAGGCGCGGGAACCGGGCGGTCAGCCGGCGGTCGGGCGGGACGTGGGCCATGGGTGGGGAGCTCTCCCTGGTCGACGAACCGTCATGGTACGGCTACCGAGGGTGCTCGGCGGTGACTTGGCCGGCGCCGGGCGGTCTGTACGGCATGCAGACGACGCAGATCGACCTCGGCCCGCAGGTCGAGGTGCTCAAGCGGTTGGTGGCGGGTGTGCGCGACGACCAGCTGGACGACCCGACGCCGTGCGCGGACCACTCGGTGGCCGCCCTGCTCGACCACGTCGCGGGCCTCGCCGTGGGGCTGCGGCTGTCGGCGGAGAAGAACCCGGACCCGTCCCCGCCGCAGGCCTCGGCCGACCACCTGCCGCCGCAGTGGCGCACGGTCATCCCCGCCGAGCTGGACGCGCTGGTCGCCGCGTGGCGCCGGCCGGAGGCCTGGGAGGGGGAGACCTCGGCGGGCGGCGTGACGATGCCGGCCGCGGGGATCGGCCTGGTGACCGCCGACGAGGTGCTGGTGCACGGCTGGGACCTCGCGGTCGCGACGGGGCAGGAGTTCGAGGCCGACCCGGCGACGGTGGAGGCGGCGACGGCCTTCGCCGCCGAGGTCGCCGCCGGGCCGCCCGCGCCGGGGCTGTTCGACGCGCCGGTGCCCGTACCGGACGACGCCCCGCCGCTGCACCGGCTGCTGGGCCTCACCGGCCGCGACCCGAGCTGGCGCCCGGCCGGCGGCTGACCCTGGGTGACCGCCGGTGGCGGTGGACGAGGACGCGCGGGTGCGGTGCGGAGCCGTCGTCCACCGTGTTCCCGTCCGTCGGGACCGGTGGGACCGTGGCTGCACCGTGACCACGGCAGGGTCGCGTGAGTGGCCCGCCCGGGACGGAGGAGGGACCCGATGGGCCAGGTGTACCTGCAGCGCTTCGTCTACCGGGACGGCGCCAGCAAGGCCGAGATCGACGCCGCGTGGGCCGAGGCGTTCCGGGCGTTCGCGAAGTCCGGCAACTGGGGTGGGGTCGAGAGCGGGGTGACCCACCACCGGACGTGGGGCACGAGCTGGGGCGGCTACATCCTCGTCGAGGTGGACGACCCCGAGGCGCTCGTGCGCTACCAGACGCACCACCTGCAGAACTACGGGCACGCGGTGCACATCACGCTGGAGCCGGTCTACGACATGGACGCGGCGTTCGCGGACGCGGTGGCGAGCGCCGGCTGAGCCGGCTCGGCGCTCCGGCGGCGGCCGAGCCACGTGTCGGCCAGCCGCACCGTGAGCAGGGGCAGCAGGGCGATCGTGGCGAACACGGCGGCCCCGGCGGCGACCGTGCCCAGCCACTGGGCGGCGCCGAACCCGGCGGTGCTGCCGATCTCCGCGCTCGCCACCCCGACCGCCGGGACGCAGAGGAACAACGCCCCGGCGACGGGCAGCAGCCACCGCAGGCGGTGCGGAGTGAGGCCCGCGACCAGGCCGCCGGGGACCGCCACCACCACGTAGAGCAGCAGGATGAACGTCGTCCCGCTCCACGAGAACGACGGCGACCCCCCGCCGGCGAGGGTCACCAGCGCCATGAGGCCGCGGGACGCCGCGCCGAGCACCACCCCGGCGACCAGTGCCGCGAGCACCCCGAGACCGATCCTGCGAACCACTGCTCGTCCTCCCGCCGTTCCGACAGCGGCGGCACGGTACCGGCCGGGCGCGTCAGCGGAGAGGTGTTCCCGCACCGTGCCGTTCAGCCGACGACGAACGCGGTCGACTGGGGACCGTCGTCGTCCAGGCACGCGCCGGTGACGACGAGGCTCCCGCCGGCGCCGAGCGGCGCGACCGCGCCGAGGACGCCGGTGCCCTCGCACAGCCTCACCCCGCCGACGCGGTTCCCGCTGGCCAGGTCGACGGTGACCAGCTCCGCGGTGAACGACAGATCGGCCAGGGGGAACGAGGCGAGGCGCCCGTCGGGGTCGAGCACGAGGTCGAGCGCGGAGTCGCCGGCGCCGTCGAGGTCGGCCACGGTGCGCGGCTCGCCGTCGGTCACGGTGACCAGCCGGCCGACGGCCCGGGCCTCGCCGAGGTGGACGGCGGCGACGGCGGTGCCGTCCGCGGTCACGTGGAGGGCGGTCCCGGTGCTGCCCCGCTCCGGCACGAGCTCGACCGGGTCGCCGACCGGTCGCAGGTCGCGGTCCCAGAGCACGAGGACGGCGCCGGTGCCACCCGCCGGGCGGTCGGCGGCGACGAGCGCGGCCAGGCCGCCGTCCGGGGTGGGGGAGAGGTGGGTGACCGGTCCGGGCGCCGCGCCGGTGCGCAGGACCGCACCGGTGACGGCGTCGACGACGGTGACCACGGTGTCGCGGGTGGCGGTGAGGGTGCGGCCGTCAGGGGAGAGGACGACGGCGGACGGCGGTCCGCCGAGGCCCCAGGGGACGGCGCCGACGTCGGTGCCGGACGGCACGCGGGTGAGGACGTCGTCCGCGACGAGGACGGTGCCGTCCGGTGCGACGGCGAGCTGGGCCGCGGAGCTGACGGCCGGGATCGCGCGGACGTCGGTCGCGACGCCCGCGTCGCCGAGGGTCAGCCGCACCAGCCAGCTCTGCGCGGCGTCGGCGGCGCCGAGGAGGGCGACCGGGGCGCCGGTGCGGGAGGCGGCGAGGTCGTAGAGGACGACGTCGCTGCCGACGGCGTCGTCCAAGTCGAGCGTGGCGACGAGGTCGCTGCGCTGGGGCGCGGGCCGGCCGTCACCGCGCCGCTCTGACGCGGTGCACCCGGCCACCGCCAGGGCCAGCACGAGCAGCGCGGCGGTGCGGCGGGCGGCGGGCATGGCGGCTCCGGGACGTCGAGGAGCCAGAGCGTGCGACGGCCGCGTGACCGGCGCAACTGCCGGTTCGGCTGCAGGCCTGCCGATAGGGCAGGAGAGGCGGCGGTTAGACCACGACCCCCGTCGCCCGGGGGTGGCTCGCGCATGGCGGCACGACAGGGACGGATCGGGAACGGTCTGGCCGCGCTCGGTGGCGCTCGTCCCGACGTCCTGGAGGTGGCGCCCGGCGCCCGCCCCCGGTTCGTCGCGCTGGGCGGCGTGCTGCTGAGCACCGGCGGGCTCGCCGTCGTCTCGGCGGCGTTCGCGGTGCACATGGCGCTGGGCGTGTGGTGGCCGTTCGCGCTGCTGCTCGGCATCGGCTGGGGCGCGGTCGTGGTGAACCTCGACCGGATGCTGCTGGTCGGGATGGCGCACGACGCGTCGCTGAAGCGGAACCTCGCGCTCGCCGTCCCGCGGGTCGGCCTGGCGCTGGTGCTGGGTGTCGTCGTCGCGACGCCGCTGACGCTGCAGATCTTCCACAAGGAGATCGACACCGAGATCGTGACGATGCAGGCCGAGGCCGCCGACGCCTACCGCACCGGCCTCGAGGAGGACGCGCGGTTCGCCGGCCTCCCGGCGCTGCAGGAGAAGATCGCCACCCAGGAGGCGATCGTGGCCAGCGGTGGACTCAGCGACCCGGGCCTGGCCGGCGTGCACGACGAGGCGGCCGCGGCGCAGGCGGCGTACGACGCGGCGCTGGGCACCCAGCGGGAGCTCGAGGCCAAGGCGCAGTGCGAGCTGGACGGCACCTGCGGCACGGGGGACGCCGGCACCGGCACGGCCTACCTGCAGGCGCGGGCCGCGGCCGACGCGCAGGCCGGCGTCGTCGCCTCGGCGAAGTCGGAGCTCGACGCGGCGGTGGCGGCGGCAGGGGCCGCCGAGGCGCGCAGCGCCGACCTGGCCGCGGCGTCGCTGGGGTCCGACCGGGCGGAGCTGGAGCGGCTGACCGCCGAGCAGGACCGGCTGCAGGCCTCCTTCGACGGGGCCAACGAGGGCTCCGGCGGCATCCTGGCCCGGCTGGAGGCGCTGGACCGGCTCAGCGACCGCAACGGCACCCTGGCCGCGGCGAAGTTCATGCTGTCGCTGCTGTTCATGTGCGTGGAGATCCTGCCGGTGCTCATGAAGCTGCTGCTGAACTTCGGCCCGCCGTCGGCCTACGACCGCCTGGCCGCGCTGCGCGACTCGGGGGACGTCGAGATCGAGGAGATGCAGCAGGAGTCGCGGCTGACCGTGGCCAAGGCCCGCGAGGAGATGCTCGTGATGGCCGAGAAGGAGCGGATCGACCGGCAGAAGGAGGCCGTGCTGGCCCGCCGCCGGGCGGCCGCGGTGCTCGCCGAGGAGGCGGCCCGGGTGGCCGCCGCACCGGCCCGGTCGGCGACCGCAGAGGCGCCCGCGGTGCCCGAGCCGCGCCAGCCGTGGGACACCGGTCCGATCCGCCTGGCTCGCGCCGCCGCCAGGACCGTGAACTCCGTGCGCCGCCGTCCCGCCGAGCGGACACCCGCCGGGGTCTGACCTCGGCCTGCTCGCCCCGGCCCCTCCGTGGTCTGATCCCTCCCGGGATCAGCCGGCGGAGGGGCCGGTTGCGTGTGGAGGGGTGTGCTCGTGACGACTGGCTCCGGTGAGGTGCTGCTCGAGGTCGACGGCGCGGTGGCGGTGGTGACGCTGAACGCGCCCGACCGCCGCAACGCCCTCACACCCGACATGGCCCGCGAGCTGATCGGGCTGTTCGACGAGGTGGACGCGCGCCCGGAGATCGGGGCACTCGTGATCCGCGCGGTGGGCAAGTCGTTCTGCGCGGGCGGGGACATCGCGACGCTGACCGCCGCTGGGCGCGACCCGGCCGCACCCGAGGCCTACGAGGGCATGTCGGCGATATACGACTCCTTCTACCGGCTCGGGCAGGTGAAGGTGCCGACCATCGCGGCCGTGCGCGGCTCGGCGGTGGGCGCCGGGATGAACATGCTGCTGGCCACCGACCTGCGGATCGTGGCGACCGACGCGCGGCTGCTGTGCGGGTTCCTCAAGCGCGGGATGCACCCGGGTGGTGGGCACTTCGTGATCCTGTCCCGGCTGATCGGCCGCGAGGCGGCGGCGGCGATGGCGCTGTTCGGCGAGGAGGTCGACGGGACGCGCGCCGCCGAGCTCGGGCTGGCGTGGGAGGCACTCGACTCCGACGCCGTCGAGGGCCGAGCCATGGAGCTCGCCGCCCGCGTCGCCGCCGACCCGGAGCTGGCGCGCGTCGCGGTGGGCAACTTCCGCCGGGAGGTCGCGGGCGGCGCGGTCAGCTGGGAGGTCGCGACGCAGTTCGAGCGGCCGGCGCAGATGTGGTCGATGCGCCGGTCCGCCCAGCTCTGAACCTCAGACGGCGGCGGCCTCGGCGAGCGGAACCGTCTCGGTGACCGTGGCGCTGTGGCAGACCTCCCCGACGCAGTACTGGGCGTTGACCTCGACGTGGGCCTGCAGGGGCAGGAACACCCGCAGCGCCCCAGCGGAGGTCGCCGTCCAGGCGGTGGGGGTGCTGGAGCACGGCGCGAGGACGCCGAAGAAGTCGCGGGCGATGTCGAGTCCCTGGACCTGGGCGACGTCCCCGAAGACGACCGCGTCGACCTGGGTGCTGCAGGTGATCGTGCCGGTGAACACCACGGTGCCGGGTTCGCTGCCGAGCTCGGCCGAGTCCAGCGTCACCGCGACGGGGTCGACCAGGACGGGCGGCGCGGGCAGCACGGGCACGGGCGGCGCGGCGAGCGCGGACGGCGCGGTGAGCCCCATCGTGGCGACGGCGGCGACGCCCAGGACCAGTGCACGGCGGATGTGGTCTGCGGACATCGCGGCCTCCGAGCGGGAGCGGGGGAGCGGTACGACAGCAGCGTCGTGCCCCGGTACCGCGTGCGCGGACGCGGTGAGCGGGAGGTTCCTCGCGGCCGGATCATCCCGTCAACGGCGCCGCTGACGGTGCGTCAGCCCCCGGTTGCGGGGGGGGGGGGGGGGGGGGGGGGGGGCCCGCGGGGCGGGGGGGGGGGGGGGGGGGGGGGGGGGGGGGGGGGGGGGGGGGGGGGGGGGGGGGGGGGGGGGGGGGGGGTGGGGGTGTGGTGCCGCGCGCACATAACCCCCCCCCCCCGCCCCCCGGGCGGGGCCCCCCCCCGCGGGGGCCCCCGCCCCCCCCGCCCCCCCCACGACACACGCCGTTCGTGAGGCGGGACGCGCAGGGATCCGCATCGGCCGGTCCCCGTCCCCGGGGGGCCGAGTGTTCGTCGGACGTGGACGACGCGGGGGCCGGCGAGCTCGGCCAGGACGTCGAAGTCGGCGTCCTGGCTGACGACGGGGACGTCGTGGGCCCGTGCGGTGGCGGCGATCCAGGTGTCGTTGACGTTCATCCGCCGGTCCGACCCGGCGATGCGCAGCCGGAGCTCCGCCCACGCGTCGGCGACGGGCACGTCGATCGGCAGGGGGTTCAGGTCGGCGACGGGCTGCAAGGTCGTCAGCCGGCGGGAGCGCACCGACAGGTCCGCAGCGGCGAGGACGCCGGGAGGGGCACCTCCACGGCTACGAGTGTGGCGCCTCCGGAGCACACCGCGGCGGGGATCGCGGTGTGCTGTGAGCCGGGTGCGGTCAGACGGTCTCGGGCACCCGCAGGTGGGCGAAGACCATCTCCATCTCCGCGACGTCGAGGATGTCGACGCCCATCATCCTGACGCTCTCCTCCCGCAGCATGCGGGCCTGCTCCCGGGACTGCTCGAGGGCGGCCCGGCTCGCGAACACGGCCGTGCCGACGGCGCGGCCGCTCTCGCGGTCGACCAGCATGCTGAGGCTGCAGAAGCCGGGCATCTGCTGGATCCGGGGCATCAGACTGCTGCGGTACATGTCGAGCAGTTGGTCGGTCCGGCTGGGGTCGGCGCGCAGCCAGGTGATCCGGCAGCAGGCGCCGTCGGGGGCCTGGTGGTCGCGGTGCAGGACGGCGATCTCCCACTCGTGGACCTCCGGCTCGCGGGCGCCGGCCCCGAACCGGTCGACCATTGCCTCGCGCATGGGGTGGACGTTCCGGTCGCTGGCCTGCATGGCCTGCTTGTCCTCCCAGGCCGAGGTGGCGATGTACATGCCGCTCTCGCGGTCGCACATCATGGACAGCCCGATGCAGCCGTCCATGTCGCGCATCGCCGGCCAGACCTCGTCGGCCATGTAGGCGATGGCCTCGTCCATCGACGCGGGGAAGATCATCAGGGTGGTGGAACGGGCGTACATCTCCCGGCTCCTCTCGTGCCGTGCTGACACGGCCGAGCCTCCTCGGCGGGGACGGCGGGCGACGGTGCCGAACGTCCCTCGCTAGGTGCCCGTGTCGTCGTAGCCGGGCAGCCAGCGGCGGACCTCGGCGTCGACGGCGACGGTGGCGCCGAGCGAGCAGAGGACGCCGGTCAGCTCGGCGGCCACCCGCTGCAGCAGCAGGTAGTGCGGCGGGATCGTCAGCCGGCGCTGGGTGCGGGCGGTGGCGCCGAGCGGGTCGGAGGCGCGCCGGGTCTGCTCCTGCATCCAGCCGCGGGTGAACCGGTACTGCTCCGTGCGCAGTGGCTGGAGGTAGGGGTCGAGCAGGTCTCGTAGCTGCTCCGCCGTGACCCTGGCCGGGTCGACGAGGTGCCCGGAGGCGATGCGGTGGAGGGTCGCGGCGTCGCCGTCTCGGCCGGCGGCGAGCAGGGGGCCGAGGCGGTCGGGCCAGCCGTGCGGCATGGCCTGTGTCGAGCCGAAGTCGAGGACGCCGAGCCGCCGGTCAGGCAGGAGGCGGAAGTTGCCGGGGTGCGGGTCGCCGTGGACTCGGTGGGCTCTGGCCGGGCCGGAGGCGAGGAGGCGGACGAGCAGCTGACCGGCGCGGTCGCGGTCGTCCTGGCTGCCCTCGGCGATGACGCGGGAGAGGGGTGTGCCGCCGACCCACTCGGAGACCAGCACCTGGCGCTGGACCCTGAGCACGTCGGGGACCGCGATGTCGGGGTCGTCGCGGTAGCCGTTGGCGAAGTCCCGCTGTGCCTGGGCCTCCTTCTGGTAGTCGGCCTCCTCGCTCAGTCGTTCGCGCAGCTCGGCGAACAGCTCCCGGACGTCGAGACTGGGCGCGGCCGCCTTCAGGACCGGTGTCAGGACCTGGAGCGTGCCGAGGTCGGCGACCAGCGCCTCGGCGGCGCCGGGGTACTGGACCTTCACCGCGACCGGCGTGCCGTCGCGCCAGGTGGCGCGGTGCACCTGCCCGATGCTGGCCGCCGCGACCGGCTGGTCGTCGAAGTCGCGGAGGACGTGGCGCCAGTCCCGGCCGAGCGAGCGGTCCAGCTGCTCGTGGACCCGCGCGGTCGGCATGGCTGGCGCCGCCTCCTGCAGCCGGACGAGCGTCTCCCGGTAGGGGCCGGCCAGCTGCTCGGGCAGTGCGGACTCCATCGCCGACAGCGCCTGCCCGACCTTCATCGCGCCGCCCTTGAGGTGGCCGAGAGTGGCAAACAACTGCTCGGCGGTGCGCTGCTGCACCTGGGCGGCGACGGCTTCTGCCGGACGGCCGCCGATCCGCTTGCCGAGCCCGACGGCGGTGCGCCCGGCATACGCGGCCGGCAGCGCAGCCAGCCGCGCCGTTCGGGCCAGGCGACCCCGTGTCGGCGTGCTGTCCTCGGCGCCCCCCACCGGAGGACGGTAGCGCCGCGCGAGTGGACGCGGCACGACCGCAGGATGACACCGAAGGGGTGGTCTCTTGAGCGATCGGGCAGTTCCGGATGTCCGTCGTCAACGCTCGTAGGGGTTGAGCCTCCTACCGAGTGAGTCGGAGGTTCGAGTCCCTTCAGGTGACAGCTAGGCGACCTTGGCGGCGTGGAACACGTCAGCCGGTAGCGCTTGCTCCAGTCGCCAGAGGATGCGCATGGGGCGCTCGCCGGTGTGGGACACGTAGGACATCGGCCCGGCGTAGAGGTACGGCGGTGTCCCGAGCGTTCCGTCCGCCGTCTTCGTCTCACGGACGAACAGGTGCACGGACGTCCCCATTGCTCGGTGGTGGATGTACCGCTGACCCGTCGCTGAGCGCTCCGCGGTCGCGTTCTGCGATTCCCACTGGAAGAGCGTTGGCGAGATGGCGTGGTCGGCGTACATGGTGGTGGGAGAGAAATGCGCCTCGGTCTTCACCAGCGTCACGAAGAAGATGTCCGCCTGGTCGCCAGGCACCCAGCGCACACCCGACCCCCACGTGCCGTTGAGGTCTGTCATGCCGAAAGCGGCAAGCGCCTCGTCGCGGCTGTACCGGGCATGCACGTGTAGCGGGCGCCTGCCGGCGACCTCCAGCGCAGGAGTCACCCGGTGGATGCGGTCGTGCAGGACCCCGCTCAACTCGGTCAGCTCTTGAGCGCGGGCAGGGTTGGCCAGCAGACGCTGCAGGCTGGCCTCCGCGCTACTGAACGGCGTACGAGAACCCCAAAGGGAGAAGTGCAGCATCGCCGCTAGGCGACGGATGCGTTCGGAACCGGAAGCGCCAGAACCGGCGCTTGCTGCATCGAGCAGTTCCCGCACCGTCCGCAGGCGCTCCAGGTCGTCGATGTGCAGCATGCGACCGAAGGCTCCGCGCAGAGCCGCGTCGTCCGGACCCGGAGCCGAGGCGTCCCAGCCAGCGGCTCGCTTGAGATCCAGCCAGCTGCGGCCGTTGCCGCGGTAGAGGTCCTCGAGTTCGACGCCCGTCTCCTCGAGAAAATCGGCCAGCGACGGCGACGGCGACGGCGACTGCGCGCCAGCGGCCTCGGCGACCAGTCTCTTCCACGAGACGTCGAGCGATTGCTTGATGTTGTCGAGGACGATCCGCTGCGCCACCCGGTCCAGCTCGATGTGACAGCCGGCTGGCAGGGTGGGGAAGCCCTGCTCGACGACGCGCTGCAGGCCACGCCGTGAGGTCCCGGTCAGCGCCCGGAAGCGGAGGTCGAAACGGAACTCCTTGCGCTGCGCGCCGATGAAGTCGAGGACGGTCAGGCAGGCTTTGTCCTCCGACAAGCGCAGCCCGCGGCCTAGTTGCTGCAGGAAGACGGTCGCGCTCTCGGTGGGCCGCAGGAAGAGCACGGTGTCGACCGCCGGGACGTCGAGGCCCTCGTTGAACAGGTCGACGGCGAAGAGAACGTTCACCGTGCGATCCCGGAGGGCGGTCAGCGCGGCTGCCCGCTCTTCACGGGACGTCGTCGAGGTGACCGCCAGGCTGGGGATGCCCGCAGCGCTGAAGCGCTCAGCCATGTACTGCGCGTGCTGGATGCTCACGCAGAAGCCGAGCGCGCGCATCTGCCGCGGGTCCGCCACCTTGTCGTGAACCGCCTGCAGGACCAGTCGGATGCGCTTGTCGTCCCCCGTGTAGACGATTGTCAGCTCGCCGACGTCATACCCTCGACCGCGCCGCCATCGCAGCTGGTCGAGGGCCACGTCGTCGTGGATGCCGAAGTACTGGAACGGCGCGAGCAGCCCCTGCTCCAGCGCCTCCCACAGCCGCAGTTCGACCGCCGTTCTGCCGCCGAACCAGCGCCGGACATCGGCACCGTCGGTGCGCTCCGGCGTCGCCGTCAGGCCCAGCAGGACCTTCGGCTGCAGGTGCTCCAGCAGCCGGCGGTAGGTGGCCGCCTCGGCGTGGTGGAACTCATCGACGATCACCATGTCGAAGTGGTGCGGGTCGAGCTGAGCGAGGTCGAGCTGGGTCAGCGACTGCACCGACCCAAAGACGTGCCGCCACTCCCGAGGTCGCTGGCCGCCGACGAAGAGCTCGCCGAAATCCCCCTGGCGGAGCACGTGCCGGAACGTCGACAGGCTCTGGACCAGCAGTTCTTCGCGGTGGGCGATGAACAGCACCCGCTCGACGGTCGCGGCCGTGCGCAGCCGCCGGTAGTCGAGGGCGGAGACGACCGTCTTCCCGGTGCCGGTCGCCATCACGACGAGGTTGCGCCAGCGGTCGTGGACCTCACGCTCGGCGTGGAGCTCGTCGAGGATCTCCTGCTGGTAACCGAACGGGCGGACGTCGAGCGTCGCGATCTCGATGGGCAGGTCGCTCGGTCCGCCACGCTCTGCAGCGATGGCTTGACGCAGCCGGTCGCCGTCCCGGATGGGGTCGTAGGTCTCGAAGGACGGGTCCACCCAGTAGCTGTCGAACGTCTCGGCGAAGGTCGTCAGGAGGTGCGACTGCTCGACGTTAGATAGGCGCACGTTCCACTCGAGGCCGTCGATGAGCGCCGTTCGAGAGAGGTTCGAACTCCCGACGTAGGCCGTCGACATGCCCGTGTCCCGGTGGAACAGCCACGCCTTGGCGTGCAGGCGCGTCGTCCGCGTCTCGTAGGAGACCTTGACCTCGGCGCCCCGCTCGACCAGCCGGTCGAGCGCGCGCTGGTCGGTCGCCCCCATGTAGGTGGTGGTGATGACGCGCAGCCGGACACCGCGCTCGCGGAGGTCGGTGAGGGCGTCTTCCAAGACGCGCAGGCCGTGCCACTTGATGAAGGCGCACAGCAGGTCGACCCGATCGGCGGACGCCAGCTCTCGGCTGACCTCGTAACCGATCCGCGGCTGGCCACGGCCGTTGACCAGTAGTGCGCTTGTGGAGAGCGGAACGGCCGGTCGCTCAGGGAACGACGCGGGACTAGGGACGCCGCTCGGCGAGGCGATCGCCAAGAGGGTGCGGACCGGATCCGCGACGGCGTCGTCCATGCGGGCCACGTCCGGCGACAGGTCGCTGATGGCTGCGACGATCCGGTTGGCGAGTTCGACCTGCCGGCTGATGGCCGACGCGTCGCCTCCGCCGACGGCTCGCAGTGCCCGGCTCGCGAGCTCGGTGATGTGGCGGGTCAGGGACTCGTGCGCATCCGCCGGATCGAGCGTGCCGAACTGGATGAGCTCGGGAGCCGCTGCTGACAGGTCCTTGGTGAGCCGATCGGTGACCAGGTGCTCGTACAGCCCAGTGGGCGCGTCCCCCATGGACCGAACGTAACTGGAGGGTCACGCAGACTCCGGGTGCAACGCGGCGCGGCCGGGAGCCCCGCCTCTTGGACGGTGGCGTCTTCAGCGGCCGCCGACTCCCGGATTCGGCACAACGGGAAGGGCGTTAGCTGCGGCGACGGCCTCCTTACGAACCATCGTGAGCTGCGGATGGAACGCGTTGTGGTTGTTGCCGTCCAGGTTCAGCGGCAGGTCCAGGCGCTGGATGAGCTGTTCCTCCAGCTCCCACGGACGCTCATGTGGAACGAAGCTGACGTACGCGTGCTCGGCCATCCACTGCGACAACTGTTGCTCACCATTCACGAAGGTCCGGCGAGAACCCGACCCCACTCGTCGAAGCTGGAGCCCGAGCTCTTCGGCGAGCAGACAACCCAGGGTCTTGCGCAGTGTCGATCCCTCGGCGTTGCAGGCGTAGTGCGTCACGATCCGCTGTCGGAGTTGCCCCTTGCTGGCCGGACGGGCGTTGCGAGGTGGCTCCTTCGGGCTGATCCCCGTGTACAACAGCGTGAACCCGTCGACCTGGTGGCAAGCCGAGACATCCATCGGGGAAGGCAGACGGTTGAACCACCAGCCATAGACCCCGGGAACGGCAGGAATGGGCGAGGGGCGGCTCAGCACCTCGTCCCTCCGCCACAGGCGCTCGGGCGACAGGAAGCGTGCGAGATCGGTGGACACGTTGTTCTCCATGAGTCAGCTGGTGAGGGACTGACCCTGGAACACCTGCTCGGTGTGCCAGCGAACGTGTGCAGCCGCGGGTAGCGGGGTCCCGGGCCGAGGCCTGAGGCGCTGACCGTGCAGGTCGTACACGGTTCGGCCCTGGCGCGTCCGCGCGGAGAAGCGGCCGGAGACGACCACGGAGAAGTCGTCGTCCAGGCCGAGCATCCCGCGGTCGAACAGCTTGTGGTGCAGAGAGCAGAGGGCGAGCCCGTTGTCGAGGTCGTCGGGACCACCCAGCTTGAACCAGCGAACGTGCGCCGCCTCGATGCCGACGACGCCTCCGCCGGCGGCGCCGTCGAACCCGCAGAAGGCGCACTGCCGGTCCCATGCCTCGATGACCGCGGCCGGCCACGTGCTGCTCCGCCGTCGCTCCGCGGGGCTCTCGCCGCGGGCGGGTCCGCTGCCCTCCAGCAGGTCCGGGTCTAGGCCGGCCGCGACCAGGACGTCGGGTGCCACCGTCCCCGGGAAGTGACTCTCGACCAGGCCGCGCGCGGCCTCGGCCAGGAGCTCCGGACGGTTCCGTAGGGCCGCTTCCAGCGACGCCTCGAAGCGCCCGGTCACGCCCTGGCGCAGCGGGCCGACGTTGTCCATGGGGACGTCGCGATCGAGTGTCCACACGCCGTCGGAACGCAGCCGCGTGAACGGGAACGCGGCGCTTTGGGCCCTGCCCGTCTTCGACGTCGGGCCGAACTCCTCGATCAGGTTGGCAAGCTTCTGCTCCGCCTCCGACCAGGGCAGGCAGCTCGTTCCGGTGGCAGCCAGGCGGCCCAGTGCGAGGAGGACGAGCAGCGGCTTGTGCGGGGACCGGCGGCCATCCTGTTGGTGCTGGCGAAGTGAGGAAAGCCGGTCAAGAACCTGCTGAGCGTCAGGAGCGCTGAGTGACACGGGCGCCGACTGTGCCCGAAGGTCTAACGCCGGAGCGGGCAGGACACGGCACCACCCGAGAGCCGCGGGGCTGAAGTGGTCCCAGCCCTCCCCGTGCATCAGATCAACGTACCAGTGAGGCGGAGGACGGCCACGACTGTTTCGGCGCAGGCGTCGAGCATGACGGGATTCCGAGGCTTCGCGGATAGGTTGCCGCGGGGCGCTGTCTGCGACAACAGTACCTCGCCGGTCTCCTCGAGCACGCCATGTATGCGCTGCTCGAGGTACTTGATGTCATCACTACTGAAAGGTTGAGCGGCAGCACGGACGAGCAGTGCCCGTCGCCATTCCGGCTTGGTCTGCCTATGTGAACTGAGGCGACCTAGGAAGTCCTCGCTTAGTCCCACGTACGCCCACGGCTTGACGATCAGGGTCGTCGTGAGCGTTCGCTCCTTGCCGGTCCGCGAAGCAGAGTGCTGGAGGTCGGTGCCGGTCAGCACATAGATGCCAGGAACACCTGCCCAGCTTCGTCCGGGGTCTACGTCCCGCGGTACCTGCTCCATGGCGAGTGCCGGGTAGCCACAGGTAATGCGCGCTCGGCCTTCATTATCAAGCTCGATGTCGAGCTGAGTTGGGGGAAGCCGCCGCGGCGGCGAGACGACTCTCACCGGGAGAGGGTCTTGACTGCTCGCAAGGTTGGCCGGCGACTGCAGGGAGTGGATCCCCGACGAGGGCCGTGCGCCGCCCCCGTCCAAGGGTTCTAAGGCAGTCAACAGATCCCTCACCTCAGCCTCCACCGCGGTCGGCCGGAAGATGGTGAGGAGGGAACGCATCGTGTTGGCCGCGCCTTCACTCAACGCGCTGCGCTGGAAGCGGCCCAACCACTCGACTGTCCGTCGGTGAGGGCCCGACTCGGGGGCTGACCCTTGAAATTCGTATGGACCGGTGATTCGGGCCACGAGGTACTCGCTGTGCTTTCCCCTCACTCGCGGGACGATGACGATGTCGCCAATCTGTATCCGGTGGGCGAAGGTGACGATCTGGTTGGCATACCGCGACTCCGCTGGTGTTGCGGCACGCGCCTTCAGTGAGTCCGCGTCGGTCCGGGTCAGGTCCTCGGGTGCGAACTCGACGAAACTGATGGCGATGTAAGACCCGGACAGGAACTCGTCGGCGTACTTCGCCCCTTCGCCGGCCCTAACCACCCACAGCTCATCGCTCACGTCCGTATCCCCCCAGCGGTCATCCCTACAAGCTCGATCCTGACTGTCAGCTCATCGACTGGTCGCACCGGGGCAAGCGTTGCCTGAGTGTCGCCCACCTTGTTGGCGTGGTTGTAGCGGCACAGTCAACGAAGATCGGCGGAGCTTACGGACCGCTGAGGGACCGGGGTTTTCAAGGACCGTGTCGGAGGCGCCAGGATGCGGCGTGGGAGATTTCAGGACGGCGGCGTCCATGAAAGCCTCCTCGCGGCTCTGCACGCTGCACCACGGGGGAACGTTGCCGCACTCATCCCTGCCCGCCGTCATCCGTCCGACGGAGGGCTGAGCCGTGTACCGCGTCGACGGGCGGCTGGTCCTCAGCCCCAGTGACCTGACCCGGCACCAGGAGTGCCACCACCTCACCGCACTCAACCTCGCGGTGGCCGGCGGCACCCTGCAGCCGCTCGCCGAGGGCGTCAGCGACCAGACGGTGCTCGTCGCCGACCTCGGCATCGCCCACGAGCTCCGTTACCTGGAGTCGCTGGAGGAGCAGGGCCTCGAGGTCGTCCGCCTCCACCAGAGCCGCAGCGAGGCCGCCACGCGAGAGGCGATGCGCGCCGGCGTCGACGTCATCCACCAGGCGACGCTGTTCGACGGCACCTGGGGCGGCCAGGCCGACTTCCTCCTGAAGACGACCACGCCGTCCGACCTCGGTGACTGGTCCTACGAGGTCGCCGACGCCAAGCTCTCTCGCCGCGTCAAGGTGCCGGCGCTGCTGCAGATGGCCACCTACGCCGACCGGCTCGCCACCCTCCAGGGCCGCGCGCCCGAGCGCATCTGCGTCGTCACCGGCGACGGCGGGTCCCGGCCGTGGCGGCTGGTCGACGTCGCCGCCTACGCCCGCCGCGCCCGCGCCCGGCTGGAGGGCTTCGTCGCCGATCCGGGGAGCACCGGCCCCGTGCCCATCGCGCACTGCGGCCAGTGCTCGTGGAAGGCCCGGTGCGAGGATGAGTTGCGCACCGGCGACGACCTCAGCCTCGTCGCCGGCATGCGCCGCGACCACCGGGCGGCGCTCATCGGCGTCGGCGTCACCACGCTCGAGCAGCTCGCGGACGCCACAGACGACGTCCTCAAGGCCACGGGCATCACGAAGGGCACCCGCGAGCGGCTGCGCGACCAGGCCCGCGAGCAGCTCCGCGGCCGCCAGGTCGGCGCGCCGACCCGCACCCTGCTCCGGCCGCAGCAGGCGCAGGGGCTCCTCAAGCTCCCCGCGCCCAGCCCCGGCGACCTCTACCTCGACTTCGAGGGCGATCCGCTCTCCGGCGACGGCCAGGGGCTGGAGTACCTCGCCGGCCTCGGCGACCGGCAGGGCCGCTTCACGGCCCTCTGGGCGCACGACGCCGCCGAGGAACGGCGCATGGTCGAGGAGCTGATCGACCGGGTCATCGAGGCCTGGCGCGCAGACCCCGGCATGCACGTCTACCACTACGCCGCCTACGAGGTCAGCGCGCTCAAGCGGCTCACCGGCCGGTACGGCGTCCGGGAGGCCGAGCTCGACCAGCTACTGCGCGCCGAGCGGTTCGTCGACCTCTTTCCGGTCGTCCGCCAGTCGATGCGGATCAGCAAGGAGTCCTACTCGATCAAGAAGGTCGAGGCCTTCTACGGGCGCGAGCACACCGGCGACGTCGCCGACGCGATGTCCAGCGTCGTCGAGTACGAGAAGTGGCTGATCGACCGCGACCCGGCCCGCCTGCAGGCCATCCACGACTACAACCGCGACGACGTCGACTCCACCCGCGAGCTGCACGATTGGCTGGAGACCCAGCGGGTCGAGCTGGAGGCCGAGCACGGTGAGCTGCCGCGCCCGGTGCTGTCGGAGATCGATGGGCCGAAGCAGCGGTCGGACGTCGAGGTCGCGGAGCTGGCCCTGGTCGAGCAGCTGCAGACCAAGGGTCACGAACTGCTCGGTGACCTCGTGCAGTGGCATCGCCGCGAGGCCCGGCCCGGCTGGTGGGAGTTCTTCAGCCGCGGCGACCTGGAGGACGAGCAGCTCGTCGAGGATCGCACCGCGCTCGGCGGGCTCTCCGTCGCCGCCGAGATCGGCAGCGAGAAGCGCAGCAAGCTCTACGAGTTCACCTTCCCGCCGCAGGACGCCAAGCTCTCGGTCGGCAAGCCGGCCTTCGACGTCGACACCCAGGCCCGCATCGGCGAGGTGCGTGAGCTCGACGCCGTCGGCGGGCGGATCGTCGTCAAGAGCACCAAGCAGCCGGGCGCCGTCCGCGGGCTCGGCCCGGAGGGACCGCTCGACGACAAGCAGATGCGCGCCGCGATCGTCGCCACGGCGGACGACGTCCTCGCCGGCCGGCCGTGTCTCGGGCAGGCGCTGCTGGAGCGCGTCGTCCCGGCCGACTGCCGGCGGCTGCCGGGGGAGGAGGCCGGGGACGCCGTCGTCCGGCTCGGGCTGGAGCTGGACGGGCAGGTGCTCGCCGTGCAGGGGCCGCCCGGGAGCGGGAAGACGCGGGCGGCGTCGCGGCTGATCCGCGCGCTGCTGGACGCCGGCAAGAAGGTCGGCGTCACGGCGCAGTCCCACGCGGTGATCGGCAACGTGCTGCAGGCCGTCGGCCGGCCGGCGCTGCAGAAGTGCGAGGAGCACCAGGCCTGCGGGGCCCCGGGCGTGGAGTGGTCGAAGGAGTCTGCCGACGTGGCTTCGCGGCTGCTCGACGGGACGGCGAACCTAGTCGGCGGGACGTCGTGGTTCTGGACCCGGCCGGACCTGGCCGAGGCGGTCGACGTGCTCGTGATCGACGAGGCCGGGCAGTTCTCGCTGGCCAACGCGGTCGCCGTCGCGCGTGCCGGGAAGTCGCTGGTGCTGCTCGGCGACCCGCAGCAGCTGGCGCAGCCGACCCAGGCCGTGCACCCGGGGGAGTCGGGGCTCTCGGCGCTGGAGCACCTGCTCGAGGGGCACCCGACCGTGCCCGAGGACCGCGGCGTCTTCCTCGACCGCACCTACCGGATGCACCCGGCGCTGACCGCGTTCGTCTCCGACCTCGCGTACGAGGGACGGCTGGAGTCGGCGGCCGACCGCGAGCGGATCGCGGTGGACGGCTGGGCCAGCGGACTCGCCGTCCGGTTCGTCGAGCACACCCGCGCGGCCGCGGCGGCGTCGGACGACGAGGCCCGTGCGGTGGCCGAGTTGTGGCGCTCGCTGCAGGGCGTCGGCTGGGTCGACGCGGCGGGGGAACGGTCGGTCATCGGCGCGGACGACGTGCTGGTCGTCGCGCCCTACAACAACCAGGTCGCCCGCATCAGGGGCCTGCTGCCCGACAGCGCGCGGGTCGGCACCGTGGACAAGTTCCAGGGCCAGGAGGCGCCGGTCGTCCTCTACTCGATGACGTCGACGTCGGCCGAGGACGCGCCCCGCGGCGTCTCGTTCCTCTACGACCTGAACCGGCTCAACGTGGCGGTGTCACGAGCCAAGGCGCTGGCCGTCGTCGTGATGAGCGAGGAGCTGCTGGACGCCGCGGTGCGGACGCCGGAGCAGCTGCGTCAGGTCAACGCCCTGTGCCGACTCGTCGAGATCGCCACCGTCGTGCAATAGGCGCAGGGCTCAGTTTCTTGCGAGACTGCGTTTCCACCCGTTGATATGAGGGCCATGTGGAACCGGAACTGATGACCAGCGTTGGTGGCCTCGTGTTGGCGGTCATCAGCTTGGGGGCTACCGCGCGACAGGGAGCCAAAACACGTCGAGCCCAGCATGACATAGAGCGAATCAAGATTGATGCCCAGGAGTCGCTGGCTCAGTCTCAGGCGGAGGCTCAGCGTCAACTGGAGCGCTACAAGGTCGAGCTGGCCGCTGAGGCGGCTACCGCGGCGGAGCGGCGATCAACCGACAACGAACGCGAGCGCTATTGGATCCCTCTTCGCGATGCGGCTGCCGAATTGTGGGGTCGCATCGACAACTTGAGGCTCGATGGCTTCTCGCACTACCTGAATGGAGTGCAGCCTCGCCACGACGTTGCTTTGCTGAGTACGCTGTACCGTTTTGCGCGATTCTGGGGTGCGGTGGAGAACATCGCAGATGCGGAGGCTCATCTCCGACTCAGAAGCGAGAACCCTCTTGTCGCCGAGGCGCTACGGTCCGTCGGCAAGACGTTCGCGTCAGACGAGTTCGGCTCCGCCTTTATGGTGTGGCGCGAGGAACAGAGGGCGATTGGCGAGCTCATACGGGAAGGAGGGAACGGACTGACCTCTCGGCCCCTGAAGGGCTTCGCGACGTTCGTCGGTCAGTATGACGACGTCTTCTCCCGCTGGTTCGCCAGTTTGACGGCCGACCTGTTGTCCACCGATCTGGAATCCAACGCCCGCCTTGGTCGGTTGACTCATGAGCTAAAGAGCCTGACTCGCTTGCTCGGGGTTCCGTCACAAGATGACCCAAACGGATAGTTGGTACTCTGTGCGTGGCGTTCGGTCAAAGGCTCATGTGGCCGGAGGCTCGTTGACCTCGTTGTCTGGCGATTCACTGCCCGGGCGACGCGAATGGTCGGAGAATTAGTCCCCGATGGACCTGGCCGATGACATCCTCTTCGTTCTGCAAGACCGAGAGGTGATCGCGGTGGCGTCGCGCGACCAACGTTTCCGTTCCTGTGTCGTCGTCCGATTACCCGTGCGGATGAGGGAGATTAGCCGGACCAGTCGGCCTGCTGGTCAGGGTCGCGAGGGCGGAACTGGCGAGTTCCGTTGGTACCTCTGGCCTCAGCGGGCTCGCGCGAGTCGTTCGAGTGCCTCGGTGAAGCTGCCGTTCCACAGCCCGAGGTACTCCCACCGCTCGGCGACGTAGGCGGTCGCCTCTTCCACGGACATCCCCTCCTCGCGCACCAGCCAGCCGCGCAGCACCAGCCCCGTCCGCGAGGCGCCGCCGTGGCAGTGCACGAGCAGCCGATGACCCTCGTCGTGGAGGGCCCTCATGTCGTCCAGGACGTCGGCGAGGACGGCGTCCAGGTCGTGGTTGTGGTCGTCGTCCGCGATGTAGGCCATCCGGTGAACCGGATGGGGGAACGGCTCGCCCAGCCGGCACAGCGAGATGACCGCGAAGTCCTCCTCGCTGTACCGGGCGCCGTCCAGGTTGCCGGCCCAGATGCCGGGGATGACCTCGCGCGGACCGATCCGCGGGATGACGCCGGGGTCGTACGGCCGGCCGTCCTTGCCGTCGAGCGCCGCCGCCAGCTGCTGCAGGTCGGCCAGCCGCCACACCCTCTCGCCATGACCGGGCACCCGGCCGTGCACCACCGAGGCCCACCGCGCCGGGATCCCGCCCATGCCGAACACCGCACCGGCCAGCCCGCCGGCGACCGCGGCCACCGTGTCGGTGTCCCTGCCCAGGTCGATGACCAGCCGCAGCACCTCGGCGAAGTCCCGGCCGTGCCGCAGCGCCCACACCGCCTGGCCGAGCGTCGGCCACACCGCGCCGTTGGACTCGGTGGCGTCCTCGGGAGTCCAGTCCGGCGCGAGCACCGTCGCCCACCGCTCCCGGTGCTCGTCCGGCACGGCCATCAGGGCGAAGGGGATGAACGCCAACGGGTCGTCGCCGTCCAGCGCGACCCGCACCAGTTCGTGGAAGAGCGCGCAGCCCTCGCCGGCGGAGGGGTCGCCGTGGGTCAGCGCCGAGATCCGGCGGGCGGCGTCCATGGTCGCCTCGCGGCCCTCGCGGGCGAACCGGATGGCGGCCGGCGTCGTCCGCATCAGGGAACCGTTGCCGGCGGCGTGCCCCGACCGCGCGAAGTGCTCGGCTGCGGCGACGTCCCACGGCCGACCCGACCCCAGCACGGCGCGCGTCTGGTTCCCGACGTCCGGCGGGTCGCCGCCCAGCCACGTGCGGAACCGGTCGAACAGGTCGGCCTCGTCCAGGCCGCCGCGCTCGACGAGGGACGTCGCGACGAGCAGCGCCATCTGGGTGTCGTCGGTGAACTCGCCGGGCTCCCACCCGAGCGCACCACCGCCGCACATCTCGGTGTGCTCTCCGCGGGCCGGCACGGGGAAGCGGGCGGTGAACTGGCCGGGCGGGCCGAACTCGAAGGGGGCGCCGAGGGCGTCGCCGACGGCCGAGCCGACCAGCGCCCCGGCGACACGGTGGGAGCGGTGCATGTGTGCGGTCACGGCGCACCCTCCTGCGAGCGATCAGCGCATCGACGCGCGGGGTCGGCCTCCCGACGACAGGGCTCGTCCGAAGAACGAGTGTCAGATTGTGCCGGGCCCGGTCGAGCGTGCCGATGTAGAGGAGGCACCACCCCGCCGACCCAGGAGTCCCGACGTGCCCAGGTCCACCCCGGCCCGGCCGCGCTCCGGATCCACGAGAGGCGCCCGCGCCCCGAGGCAGACGCCGGCGAAACGGACGCCGGCCAAGCGCACGCCGGCGAAGGGGCAGTCGGCGAAGGCGCGCCGCCGGGCGAGGTCCGGGCGGAGCCGCCGAGCGACCCTCCTCGTAGTGGTGCTGGTGGCGGTCGGCGTCGTCGCCTGGCCGGCCGTCCGGCAACACCTGGCCGCGGTGCCGTTCCTCGACTCGATCGTCTCCGCGCTCCCGTCGTCGTCCGCACCCGCCTGGCCGCTGACCGGTGTCCCGGTCGACGCGGTGCCCGACCGGCCGGCGCTCGCGGTGAAGGTCGAGAACTCCGTCGACGCCCGCCCGCAGACCGGGCTCGATGCTGCCGACGTGGTGTGGGAGCAGGTGGTCGAGGGCGGGATCACCCGGTTCGTCGCCGTCTACCACTCCACCCTCCCGCCCGAGGTCGGCCCGGTGCGCTCGATCCGGCCGATGGACCCCGCGATCGCCGCGCCGCTGGGCGGGCTGCTCGCGTTCTCCGGGGGCGTGCCGGCCTACGTCACCGCGGCCCAGGGCGCGGGCCTGCAGGTGCTCAGCCAGGACACCGGCGCCGACGGCTTCTCCCGGACGCCGACCCGCAGGGCGCCGCACAACGTCTACGCGGCGCCGCAGACCCTCGTCGACCAGGCCGACGCCGACCATCGCGCCGCCCCCGAGGCCCAGTTCGACCACGCCGCGGACGGCGCGCCCACCGCCGTCGCCGCGGGGCAGCCGGCGGCGAGTCTGGACCTCACGCTGTCCGGCGTCAGCCATCCCCGGTGGGCGTGGAGTGCGGCGGACGGCCGCTGGCTGCGCAGCGAGGGGAGCGCTCCGGCGGTCGAGGCAGACGGCCGGCGGATCGGTGCTGCCAACGTCGTCGTGCTGCGCGTGGACGTCGTCGCGACCCAGGCCCGGGACCCGGCCGGCAACCCCGTCCCGGAGACCATCCTGACCGGCACCGGCCGGGCGCTCGTCGCCTCCGGCGGGCACACCATCGAAGCCACGTGGTCCAAGCCGGGGACCGGGAACCGGGTGACCCTGACCGCGGCGGACGGCGACCCGGTGGAGCTGGCGCCCGGGAGCACGTGGATCGAGCTGGTGCCCAACGGCGGCGGCGCGGTCGCCACCGGCTGACCACGTCGACGGCTCCAGGCTCATCAGGGTGAGGAGTGAGGGTCCGTCCTCTGGTCACCCCTCTGATGTGCCGATGCAGACCCCGATGCCACCGCTCGGTGGCCCGTGGGAGGAGCAGCAGATGGTCACCGGAACACCCACGCACGTCCTGTGCGAGAGCTGCGGGGAGCTGGTGGAGGAGCGCCAGGCCGTGGCGACCGGTTCGGTCGGGAGCTACTGCAGTTCCTGCACCGAGACCCTCCTCGAGCAGGAGCGGGCCTTCCGCGGCTCGTGGCTCGACGCGCAGGAGCGCGGCGAGCACCGGTCGGTGGTCCACGCCGAGTGACGGTCCGCACGAGGAGGCCCGTCGGATCCCCGGGACGCACGGGCCGGGCTCCCGCAGCGGAGGACCCGGCCCGTCAGCGGGCGGTCATCCGCCCGTCTCGAGCGGCAGCTCCGGGTTCGCCGCCCACTCGGTCATCGAGCCGTCGTAGACGGCGACGTCGTCCCGGCCCAGGCGGGCCAGGTTGAAGGCGCTGTAGGTCGCCGCGATCCCGCCGCCGCAGTAGGTGATGACCTGCTTGTCGCGGTCGAGCGCGCCGGTCCCGTGGAACGCCTGCTCGACCTGCTCGGTCGTCGCCACCTGCCCCGGACCGCGGTACAGCGACATCACCGGGACGTTCGTCGACGCAGGGATGTGCCCCGGCCGGGCGTAGGTGACCTTCTCGCCGCGGAAGGACTCCGGGTCCAGCACGTACACCAGCAGGCTGCGCTCGTCCTCCGTGGCGGCGAGCACCCGGTCGACGTCCGCCCGGAGCTCCGGACGGCGGCGGGCGGTGAACGTCGTCGGCTCCCGGCTCTCGTCACCGGTGGCCACCGGCAGGCCGGCGTCCCGCCAGGCGGGGAACCCGCCCTCGAGCACCGAGATGCTGTCGAAGCCCTCGAACCGCAGGTTCCACCACAGCCGGGTGGCCCACATGAGCTGGCCCTGGTCGTAGACGACCACGTGGTCCCCGTTGCCGATGCCGAGGGCGCCGATCCGCTGCGCGAACGTGTCGGAGTCCAGCGCGGTGAACTGGTGCGGCGCGTCCTCGTCGGCGAGGTCGTGCAGGAGGTCGGCGAAGACGGCCCCGGGGATGTGGCCCCTGCGGTACGCCTCGCGGCCGGATTCCACGTCGTAGTAGCCGTCGCCCTCCGGCAGCGTGAGGAACGTCGTCGTGTCGACGACGACGACCCCCGGGTCGTCCTTGTGCGCGGCCAACCACTCGACGTCGACGACGAGCGGGGTGGTGGTGTCCTTCGTGGTCATGGGTGCTCCTCGATCGAACGCTGCAGACGTCTCGGTCCGGCCTGCAGCCGGGTGGCGATGAGTTGCCCGGGCCCCGACGGTCTGACTCCTGTCGACCGCGCGAGGAGGAACCACGTGGAGCAGTTGCTGCGAGTCCAGAACTTCACCGTCTCCAGTGACGGGTTCGGTGCGGGGGAGGGCCAGAGCCTGGAGCGGCCCTTCGGACACGCCGATCCCATGCAGCTGATGTCCTGGGCGGTCGCCACGGCGAGCTGGCCCAACCGCACCGCGCCCGGGGGGAGCCGCGGTCTCGACGACTACTTCACGCGGGACTTCACCCACGGCATCGGCGCCGAGATCATGGGCCGAAACAAGTTCAGTCCCCACCGCGGCCCGTGGCAGGATCTGGAGTGGCAGGGCTGGTGGGGCGACGAGCCGCCGTTCCACACCCCGGTGTTCGTCATGACCCACCACCCGCGCCCGTCGTTCACGCTCTCCGACACCACGTTCCACTTCGTCGACGCCGACCCGGCCACGGCCCTCGCACAGGCGCGGGAGGCGGCCCGGGGCAAGGACGTCCGGCTCGGCGGCGGGGCCACCACCATCCGGGAGTTCCTCGACGCCGACCTCGTCGACACCCTGCACGTGGCGGTCGCACCGGTGGAGCTCGGCTCCGGTGTGCGGCTGTGGAAGTCACCCGACGAGCTGCTCGACCGCTTCCACCTCGACGTCGTGCCCAGCCCGAGCGGCGTGACCCACCACCTCTTCTGGCGGAAGTGACACGAGCCCCGAGGGGTTGCCGGGCGGGGGGACGTCGGGACCGACCGGTCCCCTGGGAGCGCGCTGGACCCGGACGGCGTCGTCCGTACCGCCCCGCCGCCGTCAGGCGCTGACCTCCTCGTGGGTGTTCACCCCGGGGATGCGCCGCACCGACCCCCAGCCGAACCGCGCCCAGGCGACCAACAGGCCGGCGCCGACCAGGGAGCCCAGGGTGTCGCGGAACAGGTCGCCGTTGGTGTCGTCGTTGTCCTCCGACAGCGCCGTCCCGAACCACGCGTCCGAGCGCCACTCGAACAGCTCCCACAGCGCCCCGACGGCGATGCCCAGGGCCGCGGTGACCACGCCGATCCCGATGTAGTGCTGCAGGTGCGTCTCGTCGCGCGGGTCCGGGACGACCTCCACCCGGGCCAGGGCGATGTAGACGACCGGCGCGGTGAGCATCGGCAGGGTGAAGTGCACCAGGTCGTCGAACCGGACCCACTCGTCGTACAGGCCGAGGGTCTCGCCGAAGCCCTGCAGCGCCATGCCGAGGGTCAGGGACAGGTCGTAGAGCCGCGGCAGGTTCACCAGGCGCGCGACGAGCGTGATGCCCCCGAGGAAGGCCAGCAGCGCGGCCGACCCCCAGTCACCGACGACCGCGTAGCCGACCGCTCCGCCCAGGACCACCAGCCGCAGGACGTCGATGCCGTCCCGCACGATCGGCGTCCAGTCACCCAGCACCAGCGTCCGCGCGTCCACGCCGGCTGACTACCCGACCGCATGCTGCACACGCCGAGCCCGGGCGGACGGCCAGCGCCCCGGCCCCGCGAGCGGCGGGACCGGGGCGCAGGAAGGGCACCTCACGGCCGGCGGCTCATCCACCCGGCGGCGGCGATGCCCAGGCCGAACACGACCGTGCCCGGGATGATCCCCCAGCCCTCCACCGGCAGGGCGCCGGCCAGCACCCCGCCGACCGGCAGCGCGAGCAGCGACACGGCCACCGGCACGGGCAGCAGCCGGTTGCGGAGCGCCCCGACGGCGATCAGCAGCGGGCCGAGCAGCGTCGCCGTCCCCGCGAGCGCGGAGAACCACAGGGTCGCCTCCTCGACCGCGGCGAAGCCGTGGTGCATCGCCGGGGCGACGTAGGCCTCCGTGTAGCCACCGATCGGCATCAGCACCAGTCCGGTCCACAGCACCGCCAGCCCGGTCGTGGCCACCCGCGAGCGGCGCAGCCGGGCGGCCAGCGCGCCGGCCCCGGCCGCGATCAGCAGGGCGCCGGCGCTGAAGACGACGTGCGCGGCCACCCACGTCGCCGCGGTGTGGGCCGCCTCGTCGTGCTGCATCGGGTGCAGGGCGTTGCCGACGGCGAACAGCACGCCCCCGGCGGTGACGGCCAGCCCGCGCAGCGGGAGACCGGGGCGGTGGTCCGGGACGGCGGCGGTCGGGGAGACGGCGGCGGGCAGGGCGGTGGCGGTCATGTCGCGTCCTCACGGTGAGTCGGAGTCCGGGGAACCCGGTCGGTGAGGACCGTGGCCGGCCGCGCTGACCGCGCGCTTGCAGCCGCGCTGCAAGCGGCCGGCAAGAGCACCGCGCGAGCGTCCCCGGCGACGCCACACCAGCGACCCGAGGAGACCCGCGATGGCCAGCACCGAACCGATCCGCGTCCACCCCCGCACCGACACCGACCCCGTGCCCGACGTCATGGGCATGCGGCTGGCGCACCGCGCCATGCTGCGCGACGCCCACCGGCTCACCGACCTCGCCGAGCGGCTCGCCGCCGGGACGCCGGACGACAGGCGCGCCGACGCCGTCGCCCGCTACGTCCGCGACTTCGCCGACTCGGTGCACCACCACCACAGCGTCGAGGACGAGGTGCTCTGGCCCGTGATCGCCGCCTCCGCCGGCCCGCACGTCGACCTCACCGAGCTCTCCGACGACCATGCCGCGCTCGACCCCGCCCTGCACCGGCTGCGGGACACCGCCGACGCCTTCCGGGCCCGCCCCGGCGAGGACACCGCCACCGCGCTCGCCGTCGAGCTCGCCGAGCTGCGCGACACCCTCACCGAGCACATCGGCGACGAGGAGGCCTCGGTCTTCCCGGTGATCGAGAAGTACCTGTCGGTCGCCGACTGGGCCGCGGTCGAGGCCCGCATCCGCAAGCGGGCGAAGCTCTCCTTCGAGGCCCCGCGGGTGCTCGCCGTCGCCACCGACTCCGAGCGCGCCGCGATCGAGGCCGACGGCGGCCTGGCGCTCCGGCTCCTCCTCGCGGTGCTGCTCCCGCCGTTCCGCCGCCGCGAGCGGGCCGTGTTCGGGAGCTAGCGGACGCCGACGGCGGCCAGCTGCGCGGCCAGCTCCGCCCGCACCCGCTCGGCACCGCGCCGGGCGGCGGTCGCGGCGCCGGCGTCCCCGAGGGCGTCGGCGACCGCGGCCAGCGCGTCGTCCACCGGGCCGACGACGAGCGTGCCGGAGTCCAGCCCGGCGATCCGCCCGGCCCACGGCAGCAGCTCGTCGCGGACCTGCCGCGCCACCGCGAGGTCACCCAGCCGCGCGGCGGCGTGCGCGCGCAGCGTCGTGGAGGCCAGCCAGTAGTAGTCGCGGGCGATCGGCCGGCGCACCGCCCAGGCCGCGCGGGCGTCGTCCACCCGCCCGGCGTCGAGCAGCCCGAGGACGACGGCGTCGGTGAGCGCCCCGGGCATCGCCGCGTGCAGCCACTCCAGCTCGGGCACCACGGGAGTCAGGTCGCCGCGGGCGAAGCCGGCCGCGAACCGGCCGACCAGCGCCATCAGCCCGCCGTTCATCGCACCGGTCTCCACCAGGTGCGCGGCCACCTGCTCGTAGCGCGCCTGCCCCTCGTCGTACCGGCCGGCCAGCAGGAGCAGCGCGCCGGAGAAGATGTGCAGCGCGCCCAGCACGTGGCCCAGCTGGCCGGCGTCGGCCAGCGCGACCGCGGTGTCCACGTGCCGGCGGGCCGCCGCGAGGTCGGTCCGCGCCGCGGCGGCGAGGAACAGCAGCCAGTGCGCCACCGCCTGGTGGTCGGTCATCCCGGCCGCGGTCGCCACCGCGCGCAGCTCCTCGGCCAGCGGCTCCCGGACGGCGGCCAGGTGCGGTCCCAGTGCCGCGTACGCCCGCACGTTGAGCGCTGCGCACAGCAGCCGGGCGGCGTCCGGACCGGTCGCCGCGCGGGCCAGGCGCAACGCCTCCGCGCTCGCGGCGTCGGTGCGCTCGTCGTCGACGCCCTCCACCTCGCGCACCAGCGCGACCAGCAGCCGGCAGCGCACGTCCCCGGGCAGGTCCTCGCCTGCGGGGGTCTCCAGCTGCTCCAGCAGCGGGTCGAGCAGCTCGGGGTCCTGCGCGCCGTCGTTGCGCACGGTCCACACCAGCGGCGCGTCCCACGCGGCCAGCGCGGCGACCAGCAGGTCGCGCCGGCCCAGCCGCCGGGCGGTCCGGACGGCGTCCCGCTGCTGGGCGCGGGCGGTCACGACGTCCCCGGCGCGGGCGTGCGCGGGGATCGCGGCCAGCAGCACGTCGAGCTCCTCGGCCGACCCGCGCCGGCCGGCCAGCTCCAGCAGTCGCAGCGCCGACGCCCACTGCCGCGCCTCCTCCGCCGCCGCCCCCAGCCGGCCGGCCTCCCGCGCCGCCGCGGCGACGTACGGGACGGCGTCGGCTGCGGTGCGCGGGCCCGCCGCGGCGACCGCGTGGTGGGCCAGCGTCGCGGCGTCCACCCCGTCGGACTCGCGGAGCACGGCCAGCGCGGCGGCGTGCACCCGGCCGCGGCGCAGCAGCGGGGTGTCCTCGTAGAGCACGTCGCGCACCAGCGCGTGGGTGAACCGGACCCGTCCGGGCGCCGGCTCGTCGAGCAGCCCGGCCAGCACCGCGGTCTCCAGCGCGTCGAGCAGCTCGTCGACGTCCCGCCCGGCCACGGCCGCCAGCACGTCGACGTCGGCCTCCCGGCCCAGCACCGCCGCCTGGCGCAGCGCGGTCACCGCCGGGCCGGGCAGCCGCTCGACCCGGCGGCGCAGCACGTCGCGCAGCCCGGCCGGCACACCGGTCCGCGCCGCGCCCCGGCCCTCGGCGACCAGCAACCGGGCCAGCTCGCGGACGTAGAGCGGGTTGCCGTCGGTGCGCTCGCGCAGCAGCGCGAGCTCCGCGGGTCCGGCGTCCTCCAGCCCGGACTGCCGGGCCAGGACGGCGACGCCCTCGTCGTCCAACCCGCGCAGCTCCAGGTGCCGCGCCCCGGCCGAGGCCAGCGCCGCGCGGGTGGCCGCCAGCGCCTCCCCGGCCTCGGCGTCCCGGTAGGTCGCCAGCACCAGCAGCGGCTCGCCGGCGAGGGAGTCGACGACCTGGCGCAGCAGCTGCAGGGTCAGCTCGTCGGCGCGGTGCACGTCGTCGAGCACGACCACCAGCGGCTGCTCCCGGACGGCGGCCCGCAGACGGTCGGCCACGGCGCGGGCCAGCCAGAACGCGGTGCCCTCCTCCAGCGGGGCGGCACCCAGCGCCCGGGTGATCTCCGTCCACGGCCAGGCCGGGGGAGCGCCGTCCACCTCGGGGCAGCGCCCCTCGGCCACCCGCCAGCCGCCCTCGCGCAGCCGCGCCGCGGCGGCCTCCACCAGCGTGGTCTTGCCCGCGCCGGCCTCGCCGGCGATCCACACCACCCGCGCGCCCTGCGCGGCCAGGTCGAGCAGCAGCCGCAGCTCGGCGGCCCGGGCCGGCACCGGCGCCGCGGGAGCGGGTGCGGGGGCCGGCAGCACGACGGGCTGCGCGGGCAGGTCCAGCGCCGGCTCCTGCCCGAGCACGGCGGCCTCCAGCTCGCGCAGCCCCCGGCCGGGGTCGATCCCGAGCTCCTCGGCCAGGTGCTCGCGGGCACGGCGGAGCACGGTGAGCGCGTCGCCCTGCCGGCCGCTGCGGTACAGCGCCAGGGCGAGCAGCCGCACGGCCTCCTCCCGGGCGGGGGAGTCGTGCAGGTGGCGCTCCAGCTCCGGGACGACGGCCGCGGCGCGCCCGAGGGCCAGGTCGGCGTCGGCGCGCAGCTCCACGGCCACCAGCCGCAGCTCCTCCAGCCGGGCGACCTCCGGCGCGGCCCACGCCGCGTCCGCCGACCCGGCGTAGGCCGGTCCCGACCAGCAGGCCAGCGCGCGCTCGAGCAGGTCCCGTCGGACGAGGACGTCGTCGGTGGCGTGCGCCCGGGCCACCAGGTCCTCGAACTCCCAGGCGTCCACGGCCTCGCGGGGCAGCCGGAGCCGGTAGCCCGGGGCCGCGCTGACGAGCACCGTGGCGCCGGTCCGCCGTCCGTCGGCCGGGTCCAGGGCGCGACGCAGCCGGGAGACGTGGACCTGCAGGGAGGCCAGCGCCTTGGGGGGCGGCTCGCCGTCCCACAGGTCCTCGACCAGCCGGTCGGCGGAGACCACGTGCCCGCCGGCGAGCACCAGCCGGGCGAGGACCGATCGCTGCCGTGGCCCGCCCAGGACCGCGGGGCGCCCGGCGACCGTGGCCCCGATCGGACCGAGCACGGACACCGCGATCGGCGGGACCTCGGGCAGCGCAGCATCCATGGCGCGCCGAACTTAGCCGGTGGCGGGTGCTCCCGAGGGCCGTGCTCGGCTGATGACCTTCGAACCTGGTCCCGTGCCGTGCCCGTTCCTACGGTTCCGGGCCATGGCGGGCACGAACGCGCCCCTGCTGGTCGCGGTCGACGACGACCCCGGCCTGCTGGCCGACGTCGAGCGGGAGCTGCGCAACCGGTACTCGTCGGACTACCGCGTCTGCTGCCTGCGCGCGCCGGACGAGGCGCGCCGCACGCTCGGCGAGCTCGCCGCGGCCGGCGAGGAGGTCGCCCTGGTCCTCGCCGGCGAGGAGCTGGACGGCGCACCCGGCACCGACCTCCTGGCGGGCGTGCCCAGCCTGTTCCCGCACGCCCAGCGCGCGCTGCTCCTCCCGTGGGCCCACGTCGGTGACCCGGACACCGGCGACGCCGTCTTCGAGGCCATCGCGCGCGGCCGCATCGACCAGTGGGTGATGCGCCCGGCGCCGCCGCCGGACGAGCAGTTCCACCAGGCGGTGTCGAGCTTCCTGCTCGCCTGGGCCGAGGCGCGCCGGCGCGCGCCGCACACGATCGACGTCGTCGGCGAGACGTGGTCCGGCCGGGCGTACGAGCTGCGCGAGACGCTCGGCCGGTGCGCGATGCCGCACCGGTTCTGCCTGGCCGGCTCCGAGGAGGGTCGCGCCATCCTCGCCGACGCCGGGCTGGACAAGCGGCTCCCGCTGCTGCGCATGCCCGACGGCCGGGTCATGGAGGACCCCACCGACATGGACATCGCCCGGTCCGCCGGGACGACGATCGACCCGTCCGGTGACCGCTACGACCTCGTGATCGTCGGCTGCGGGCCGGCCGGCCTGTCCGCGGGCGTGTACGGCGCCTCCGAGGGGTTGCGCACCGTCGTCATCGACTCGGGGAGCATCGGCGGGCAGGCCACGGCGAGCTCCTCGATCCGCAACTACCTCGGCTTCCCGCGTGGCCTCAGCGGTGCGGACCTCGCCCGCCGCGCCTACCAGCAGGCCTGGGTCTTCGGCGCCCGGTTCGCCTTCATGCAGCACGTCACGCACCTGGCCCGCGAGGACGACGGCGTCGTCCTGACCCTCAACACCGGCGGGGTCGTGGTCGCCCGCGCGGTCGTCCTGGCCACGGGGGCGAGCTACCGCCGCCTCGGCGTCGAGTCGCTGGAGCAGCTGCGCGGCGCCGGCGTCCACTACGGCGCCGCCGCGTCCGAGGCGCCGCTGGTCGCGGGGGAGGAGGTCTACATCGTCGGCGGCGCGAACTCCGCCGGGCAGGCCGCGCTCCACCTCGCCCACTACGCCGAACGGGTCACGCTCGTGGTGCGGGCCGCGAGCCTCGCCGCCGGGATGTCGCACTACCTGGTCCGCCAGGTCGAGGAGACGCCGAACATCGAGGTGCGCACCGGCACCGAGGTCGTCGACGGGGGTGGTGACGGCCGGCTGGAGCACCTGGTGCTGCGCGACCGCACCACCGGCGAGCGGGAGACGGTGCCCGCCTACGCCCTCTTCCTCATGATCGGCGCCCGCCCGCACACCGAGTGGCTGCCGGAGACCGTCGACCGCGACGACGCCGGCTTCGTCCTCACCGGGCCCGACCTGAGCGACGCCGCCGTCCGGGCCCTGGGACGCCGGCCGCTGCCGCTGGAGACCTGCGTGCCCGGGGTCCTCGCCGCCGGCGACGTCCGGCACGGATCGGTCAAGCGCGTGGCCTCCGCCGTCGGCGAGGGCTCGATCGCCATCCAGTTCGTGCACCGCCTGCTCGCCGTCTGACCGGCGGCGGAGGTCACGACGGCGGCTGGGCGCCGACCACGCCGGCGACCACCGCGGCCGCGGCGTGCCCGCCGCGGACGGCGTCCAGGACCGGCGCCCCGGCGCGCCAGCCGGCCAGCACGCCGGCGGCGAGGGCGTCCCCGCAGCCGGTCGTGTCCCGCACCGACGGCAGCGGCTCGACCGGCACCTCCACCGCCCCGGCACGGGTCAGCACCCGCGTCGGCCCGGCCCCGGCGTGCACCAGCACCAGGTCCGGTGCCCAGGCGGGGAGGCCGCCGTCCAGCCCCAGCACCGACGCCTCGCCGGCGTCGGCGAACAGGACGTCGGGCGCCAGCCCCGCCAGCAGCTCGACGTACGCCTGCACACCGTGGCCGGCGATCCGGGTCGCCGCGGCCACGTCGACGCTGACCGGCACCCCGGCCCCGTGCGCCAGGGACGCCGCCGTCCGCAGCGCGTCGGGGAAGCGCAGCAGGTCGTAGCCGTCCAGGTGGACGACGGCCGCGCCGGCCACCCACTCCCGGCGGACGTCGGCCGGCTCCAGCCCGCCCTCGCCGCGGTCGGCGAGCAGCGTGCGCTCGCCGTCCGGGTGGACCAGCACCGTCGTCAGCGGCGTCCGGCCGCGGCGCACCACCGCCGTCCCGACCCCGCGCGCGGTCAGCTCCGCGAGCAGCGGGTCGGCCACGGGGTCGGCACCGGCCCAGCCGGCCAGCCGCGCCGGCACGCCCAGCCGCGCCAGGCCCGCCGTCACGTTGGCCGGGGCGCCGCCCGCGGACGTCGTCCGCACCACCCGCTGCTGCCCGCCGGCCACCAGCGGTGCGGACAGCTCCAGCACCTGGTCGGCCACCAGCTTGCCGAGCGCCACGACCGGGCCCGTGCCCGTGGGACGGGGCCAGCGCGGGACGTCCACGGGTCACAGCCTGCCCCGGATCCCCGCCGGGGGACCGCTCGCAGAGAGCCACCGGTGACGGCCGCATCGTGGGACCCTCGGTTCCCGGAGGGAGCTCCCCGCCCTCCGCAGCCGAGGTGATCGCCGATGCCGTGGACCGCGCCGGGGCGGCCGGGGGTCCCGACCGGCCTGGCGGCGTGCCTGCTGGCCGGCTGCGCCGCCGCCGGCGGCAGCGGCGCCGCAGCGGGGCCCTCCCCGGAACCGGTGCGCGACTGGCACGACGCCACGTACCGCGTCACCTGCGACGGGATCGTCCCGGGTGGCTTCGCGGCGGACCTCGACGGCGGCACCGCGCGCGTGCCCGCCGACGCCAGCCGCAGCCCCTACTACGAGTACTACGACGTCTGGCTGCAGGCGACCGCCGGCGGGGACGTCGACGGGGACGGCGAGCCGGACACGGTCGTGCTGCTGCAGTGCTCCCCGCAGCCCTCCAACGGGATCGTCGAGGAGGTCCAGGTCCTCGCCGCCGACGGGGAGCGGATCGGGCTGCTGCCCAGCCCGCGCACGCTGCGGGAGACGACGGTCCTCGCGCCGCTCTACGACCCGACCGCGCTGTCGGTCCGGGACGGCGACGTCGTCGCCGGGATGCGCGCCTACGCGCCGGAGGACAACCGCGCCGACGGCCCGTCGATCCCGATCACCGTGCGGTGGCACTGGACCGGCCGCGACTTCGTGCGGGTCCCGTAGCCGCGGCGGGAACCGTCGCCGTCCGTCACCGCCGCGGCCGGCCACCCACCCGCACGGGCGACTTCGCCGTCCCGGGTGTTGGGCAGCCCGGCGAGCGGGGCACCGGGGTGGTTCGCTGACGGTCCGCCGCTCGCGCGGCGCACGGAACCAGGGGGAGCCAGTGTCCGACCACCCCGAGTCGCACCCGGGCCCGAGCCGCGTCGAGGCCTCCACCCCCTGCGCCCGCCTGGCCCGCGGCCACGCCCCGCACCCGGCGCACGTCCAGCTGGCGCAGGCCGACGACGACCACTGGCAGCCGGTCGTCGTCATGGGCGCCGTCGGGGACGTCGTCACCCTGGCCGCCGACGACGAGCTGCGGCGGCACCGCAACCACGACACCGGCCACCTCGCGGCGCTGGTCCGCGAGGCGGGGGCCGAGGCGTTCCTGCACACCCGGCTCGGGCTGCTGTTCCTGCGCTCCTGGCCGCGCGACGCCGGCTCGGTCTTCTCGCTGCAGCCGGCCGACCAGCCGCCGGTGCCCTGCCGCCACTAGGCAGGACACCGGCAGCCGAGGGTCAGGCGATGCGGCGGGCGGTGTTGTAACTGGGCATGTGGTCCAGGTTCACGACCTTCACCGGCTGGCCGGCGGTGGAGGCGTGCACCATCTGCCCGTTGCCGATGTACATCCCGACGTGGGAGACGGGGCTGTAGAAGAACACCAGGTCACCGGGCTGCAGGGCGTCCCGGGAGACCGGCACGCCGGCACCGGCCTGCGCCCGCGACGTGCGCGGGATCTCGATGCCGGCGGCGCGGTAGGCGAACGTCGTCAGCCCCGAGCAGTCGAAGGCGTTGGGGCCGGTGGCGCCGTACCGGTAGGGGTCGCCCACCTGGGCGAGCGCGGTGTTGACGGCGGTCTGCGCCGCCGGGCTGGCAGCCGCCGCGGGCGCGGCGACGACGTCGGGCGCGGCCGAGGCCGTCGCGGGCGTGAGGGCGATCCCGGCACCGGCGATCGCGGCGACCGCGATCCCACGGATGGTGCGACGGGCTGAGGACGTGCGGGCAGTCGTCATCGACGACGGTTCTCCTGTTCCATCCGTCCGCCTACCGGGTTAGCTGTCGGGTTCGGACGGGAGGTCGCCCGGCACGGCCCAGGCCGTGCTTCACCCCAGTGCTGCGGTGGGTCCCCGGTCCGGCCGCGGCTGGAGCCGCGCACCGGTTCGGCGGGGTCCGACGGGTGTCACCACGGGTTCGGCGACGAGGGGCCCGTCAGGACCGCGGAGGACGCTAGGTGCGGACTCGACGGTCCGCCGTCCGTGCAGCGGACAGTCCGCCACACGGGCGACACGCCGTCGCGACCACGACGGACACCGGGGACCAAGGTCCCTTGCGCCGGACGACCGTGCAGGTCAGCGCGGTGACGGACAGATTGCTCAC
Source organism: Geodermatophilus sp. SYSU D00079 (assembly GCF_054050635.1). Classification (NCBI taxonomy): domain Bacteria; kingdom Bacillati; phylum Actinomycetota; class Actinomycetes; order Geodermatophilales; family Geodermatophilaceae; genus Geodermatophilus; species Geodermatophilus sp. SYSU D00079. The sequence goes on from NZ_JBJGZS010000018.1 coordinate 56,679, forward strand.
GCGCGGGGTTTCCTGACTCACCGTGGTGGACTCCGAGCACAGCGCCACGGGAACCTCGGTGGTTGGCCGGGCCGTTGGGCGGGCACGATCTGGTGCAACCGAACCGAGGAGGAACCACATGGCCGGCATGATCCGGAAGCTCGTGGCGTCGGGGCTCGCGGCGAAGGTCATCCAGGAGGCCCGCAAGCCGCAGAACCAGGCCAAGATCAAGGAGTTCATCGCCAAGATGGGCGAGCAGAACAAGAAGCGCGGCGGCGGCAAGGGCTACGGCCGGGGCCCCGTCCACTGACCTCCCGCTCGGCAGCGGCCCCACCCGGACGCCCGGGCCGGGGCCGCTGCCGCCTGCCCTGACCGGCGCTGCGCACCGCCGGCGCCCCGGTCCGCGTGCTCGCGCCCGCGTGAGCGCCACCCGCACCGGGTACCCAGCCCGGACCCAGCACAGGAGGTCCGGAGATGACCGAGGGCAACATGACCGGCCGCCCCTACGGGGGCGCGAACGAGGCCACCGGCGGCAACCCCGGCGAGCGCGAGGAGCACGACCTCGTCGGCCCGCCGTCGGAGCAGGAGGAACCGCGCGCGGCGCAGGGCGGCACCATGGGGACCGCGCACCCCAGCGTCCCCGGCAGCGACGGGCAGCCGCGCCCGGCCGAGCCGCCGCCCGGCGCCACCGGGAGCTGACCTACGGTCGGCCGGCGTGGGGGACGTCGACCTCGGTCGCCAGCAGCACCGCCTCGCGCACCGGCGCGCGGTTGTGCTCGTAGAAGTCCGGCGCGCAGCACATGAGCAGCGTGCGGCCGCCGTCCCCGCCGAGCATGCAGGCGTACACCCCGAGCCCGGACGGCGCGGCTATTTCGTCGACCACCTGCCCGCCCTCGGCCACGCGCACCACCCGGCCGCCCACCGCGTCGGCGGCCCAGATGCGGCCCTCGGCGTCCAGCGCGCACCCGTCGGGCGCGACCACGAGCTGGCCCAGCACCTCGTCGACCGTCGTCCCGGTGACCTCGGGGCCGAGGGAGGCCCACACCCGCCGGTTGGTCAGCGACCCGTCGGCGCCCAGGTCGAACGCGGTGTACCGGTTCCCCAGGGTCTCGCCGACGACCAGCGTGCCGCCGTCCGGGGTGATCACCGAGCCGTTCGGGAACTGCAGCCCCCCGGCGGCCACGCCGACCGTGCCGTCGGGGGCGATCCGCTTGAGCGACGCGGTCGCCGCGGCACCGCCGCCCATCAGGTCGAAGCCGAAGTCGCCGACGAACACGTTCCCCCGCGCGTCCACCACCATGTCGTTGAGGTGCCCGCCGCAGTGCTCGGCCAGGTCGGCGTGGGTGCGCAGCGACCCGTCGGCGTACCGGAGGACGCGGCGGTCCTTCATCGACACGACCACCAGCGAGCCGTCGGGCAGCCAGCCCAGCCCGGACGGCTGCTGCTCCACCTCGACCACGACCGTCTCCGCGCCGTCGGGAGCCACCCGGCTCACCGTGCGGCGGTAGAAGTCCGACACCCACCAGGTGCCCTCGTGCCAGCGCGGGCCCTCGAAGAACCCGCCGCCCTCCAGAACCGTCCTGAGCTGCCGATCCGCCATGGTCGGGCACCCTAGGGGGACCCGTCCCCGTCTGGAGGAGCGCAGCGTGCCCGGACCCCTGATCGCCGTCGTCGGAGCCACCGGGCAGCAGGGTGGTGCCGTCGCCCGCGGGCTGCTGGACGCCGGCGCCCGGGTCCGCGCGCTGGTCCGTGACCCGGCGAAGGCGCAGGACCTCGCCGGTCGCGGCGCCGAGCTCGTGCGCGCCGACCTCCGGGACCCCGACAGCCTGCGGACGGCGTTCCGCGGCGCGCAGCGGGTGTTCGCGATGACCACCCCGTTCGGCGCCGGCGGCCCGGAGGCGGAGGTCGCCCAGGGGATCGCGCTGGCCGACGCGGCCGCCGACGCCGGTGTCGAGCACCTGGTGTTCAACTCCGTCGGCGGTGCGGAGCGGTCCACCGGCATCCCGCACTTCGAGAGCAAGCGCCGCGTCGAGGAGCACATCGCCTCCCTCGGCCTGCCCGCCACGATCGTCCGGCCGGTCTTCTTCATGGAGAACCTGCCGTGGATGGTGGCGGCCGACCCCGCCGAGGTCGTCGTCCGGATGCCGCTGCCGGCCGGGGTGCCGCTGCAGATGATCGCCGTCGCCGACATCGGCGCGGTCACCGCCGCCGTGCTGGTCGACCCCTCCCGCGTGCCCGGCGGCAGCATCGAGATCGGCGGGGACGAGCGGACCGGCGAGCAGGTCGCCGCGGCGTTCGGCGAGCGGGCCGGGCGGCCGGGCCGCTACGAGGCGCTGCCGCTGGACGGTCTCGACGAGGACTCCCGCGCGATGTTCGCCTGGTTCGCGCAGCTGCCCGCCTACCAGGCCGACGTCGCGGCCACGCGCGCCCTGGCACCCGGGCTGCGCGACCTACCGACCTGGCTGGCCGGCGGCGGCTGGACCGGCTGACGCCGGCGTCGCTGCCGTCACTGGCCGCTCCGCGGGGACCAGGTCCTGGTCCCCGCGGTACCTGGACCTGAGCCCGCAGCTCTCACACACCCGTGGCGTCGGACACCTGTCGCCGGCCGTGCTCGAGTGCCATGACGTCGAGACCGTCACGTGTCAGCCTCCCGACCGCGTCGGGCGCGTTCTTGCTCTTTGCGGCCTTCAACCGCTCTTCTGCCGCAGCATCGAATGCCCGCTGTTCTGCTGTGAACGGAAGATAGCGGCCTCCAGGGCCGCGTTGGGGAACGGGGCGCTTGGTCCACCACTCCAGGGCGATGTCTGCCTCGTCACACTTCAATCGGAGCCAAGGCCGGATGTCCTTGAGCACCTTGGCGCCCGCGCTGGCACTGACCTGCCAGTTCCATGCGGGGCGAGCGTAAGTGCGGTTCATAGCGCAGAGCGAGCCGCCCCACCGGGACTGGAACTCGAGAAGCAGGGGAGTGCTGCGGACCGTGGCGTTCTGGGTCAACTGGACGCGAAGCGTCCGGCCGTGTGCGCTGCCGTTTCGATAGATTCCGATCGACTCCTCCCCGTCGAAGAACCCTGCACAATAGGGGAGGAGAGGATCCATCTCAGTCACCTTTCACGTTGACGATCTGTCTGAGCGTGTGGCGGACCTCCACCAAATCAGACGCATCTGACATCACTCGGTCTATAGGTTTGTAAGCGTCGGGGTGCTCGTCGAGGAACGCGTCGGAGCGGCCCCACGCGATGCCCTTCATCCGCCGGTCCAGGTCGGCGCGGGTGAACATCCGCCGCGCCTGCCCGCGGGAGTGGTTGCGGCCCGCCCCGTGCGGCGCCGACATCAGCGCCTCCGGGTTGCCCTTGCCGACGACGACGTAGGACGCCGCCCCCATCGATCCCGGGATCAGCCCGTCCTGCCCCCGCCGCGCCGAGATCGCGCCCTTGCGGGACAGCCACACCGAACGGCCGTAGTGCTCCTCGCGCTCGGTGTAATTGTGGTGGCAGGAGATCTCCACGCGGCGCTCGACCTCGGTGGTCATGAAGCGCGACACCTGCTCGGCGACGCGGTCCATCATCTCCTCGCGGTTGAGGGAGGCGAACCGCTGAGCCCAGTGCAGGGCCTCGATGTAGGCGTCGAACTCCGGCGTCCCCTCCTCGAGGTAGGCGAGGTCCCGGTCGGGGAGGTCCAGCCGGCGGGCTCGCGCGATGTCCTGCGCCACCCGGATGTGCTTGGACGCCAGCCGGTTGCCCACCCCGCGCGAGCCCGAGTGCAGGAACAGCCACACCCGGTCGGCCTCGTCCAGCGACACCTCGATGAAGTGGTTGCCCGACCCCAGCGAGCCCAGCTGCAGCGGCCAGTTGTGCGCCACGCCGTCGGCCTGCGCCGCCCCGGGCAGGTCCCGCAGCTCGGCGACCCGCGCGGCCGCCGAGTCGCGCAGCTTCTTGTTGTAGCGCCCGGCCGACAGCGGGATGGCCCGCGAGATCTGCTCGTGCAGCACCGACAGGTTCCGCCCGCGCACGTCGTCGCCGGTGAACTGGGTGCGGACGGCGTCCATCCCGCAGCCGATGTCCACGCCCACCGCCGCCGGGATGATCGCGCCGTCGGTCGGGATCACCGACCCGACGGTCGCCCCCTTGCCCAGGTGCGCGTCGGGCATGAGCGCCATGTGCGGGTTGACGAACGGCATCGACGCCGTCCGCTCGGCCTGCAGGCGGGTGGTCGGCTCCAGGATCGACGCCCAGTTGAGCAGGCGGTCGCTGATCTTCTCCATGGCTCCTCGGACTCCTCGGCCGGCGACGGCGTCGGTCTCTTGTCGCCCGTCCCGTACCCCGAGGAAGCTGTTCCGCCCACCCGTCCCGTGCGGTGTCGGATCCCGGCGCCGCCGGTCCCAGAGGAGCGCCCTCATGCTGTTCCACGTCAGCTTCCGCGTCGACCACACCCGCCTCGACCGGGACGAGTTCTGGGACGAGTGGGAGCGCGAGACCCAGGCAGCGAAGGCGGCCATCGAGGGCGGCGTCATCAAGAGCCTCTACAAGGTCGCCGGGCAGCGGCGGGTCATCGGCATCGTCGACGTCGAGTCCCACGACCAGCTCGACCAGATCGTCATGGGCGCCCTGCCGATGAGCCACCACCTCACGCTGGAGGAGGTCCTGCCGGTGCGCGAGTACACCGCCTTCGCCGACGACGTCGCCAGGCGCTGGCAGGGCTGAGCGACGCGGCCGGGCGGGACCTCCGTCCCGTCCGGTCGTGACCTCCGGACGCCGCGCCGCCGCGCCCGCGGGGCCAGCATCGGGACGACGACCGATCGGAGGGTGATCGCGATGACGAGGGCACTGGTGGTCCACGAGTCCCTGTTCGGCGACGGGCGCACGATCGCCCGCGCGATCGCCGACGGCCTGTCCGCACGCATGGCCGTGACGGTGGTGGCCGCGCAGGACGCCCCGACGACGCTCGGCCCGGACGTCGGGTTGCTCGTGGTCGGCGGCCCCAACCACGTGACCGGGATGCCCCGCCCCGCCACCCGCGAGGGGGCCAACCGCGACTACGGGCTGCACGTCGACCCCCAGGTCGGGCTGCGCGAGTGGCTGGAGCAGGTGCGCATCGACGGCCCCGCCGTCGCCGCGGCCGCGTACGACACCCGCATGGACCACCCCGGGCTGGTCACGAAGCTCGACCACGCCTCGAGGACCGAGGAGAAGCTGCTGCGCCACCTGCACTGCCGGATCGTGGCCCCGGCCGAGCACTTCCTCGTCACCTCGCCGCAGGGGCCGCTGCTGACCGGGGAGGAGCAGCGCGCCCGCGAGTGGGGCGCGACGCTCGGCGCCCAGTGGCAGGCCCGCCTGGCCGCCGCCAGCGGCTGACGCCCGCGCCGGCGAGGTCAGTCCCGGCCGCGGTTGCCGTTCCCGCCGCGGTCCCGGCCGCGGTCGCGCTCGCCGTCCTCGTCGTCGTCACGGTCGCGGTTCCCGTTGCCGTTCCCGTCGCCGTCGCCCTCGCCGCCCTGGTCGGCGTCGGTCGGTTGCGGCGCCTCGGTCGGGGGCGGCGGGGGTGGGGGTGGGGCGACCGCGTGGGTCACGGCGATCGTCGTGCCCACCGGCACCTCGCCGACGGGCGCCAACGCCATCACCTGCCCCGCGGGCACGTCGGCGGTCTGCACCGGCCGCAGCTCGACCACGAGGTCCAGACCGGACAGCTCGGCCTGCACCTGCGCCACCGGCCGGCCCACGTACTCCTCGGCGGTCAGCCGCACCTGCACCACGCGCGGCGCCGGGGGAGGAGCCGGGGTCGCGGACGTCGTCGGCGCGGGCGGCGGGGGTGTGGTGGCACCGGTGGGCGCCGGGTCCCCGCCCCGCGTGCCGAGGAACACCGCACCGGCGACGGCGGCGACCACCACGAGCGCGACGAGCAGCGGCACCAGCAGGCGCCGGCGGGACCGGCCGCCGTCCTGCTCCGGTGGCGCGGTCGCGTCCGCGGGCGCCACGGGGCCGGCGTCCGCGGCGGGCGCGGCCGGCAGCTCGCGCGTCGTCGGCTCCGGGCGGACCGCCGGCATCACGAGGGTGTCGGCGCGCTCGGGCTCGGGCTCGGGGTCGGGTGCGGCGTGCCGCGACCGGCGCACCTCCGGGGACCGCCCGGCGACGACGTCGTCCACCGCGGCCAGCAACGCCGCGCCGTCCGGGATCCGGTCGGCCGGCTCCTTCACCAGGGTCCGCTCGACCAGCCGGCGCACCGGCTCGGGGACGTCGTCCGGCAGGGGGTCGGGGGTCTCGCGCAGCTGCCGGAAGGCGACGTCCACCGGGTCGGCGCCGTCGACCGCCCGGCGGCCGGCCAGGCACTCGTAGGCGACCATGCCCCAGGAGTAGACGTCGCTGGCCGGCACGGCGCGGTCACCCCGCACCTGCTCCGGCGCCAGGTACTGGGCCGTGCCGACGACGTGGCCGGTGCGGGTGACCGCCGCGTTCGTCGCCGACCACGCGATCCCGAAGTCGGTGATCTTGACGGTGCCGTCGGGGCCGACGATCACGTTGCCCGGCTTCACGTCCCGGTGCACCACGCCCGCCGCGTGGGCCGCGGCCAGCCCGGCGGCCACCTGGCGCAGGACGGCCAGGGTCCGGTCCGGGGTCAGCCGGCGCTCCCGCTGCAGCACCGCCGCCAGCGGCTCGCCGTCGACGAGCTCCATGACGAGGTAGACCAGCCGGTCGCCGCCGGCCAGCTCGGGCTCGACCTCGCCGTAGTCGTGCAGGACGGCGATGTTCGGGTGCACCAGCCCCGCCGACAGCCGGGCCTCGGTGCGGAAGCGGGTCAGGAAGACGGGGTCCCCGGTGTACTCCCGGCGCAGCACCTTGACCGCGACGGTGCGGCCGAGGACCAGGTCACGGGCCCGCCACACCTCGCCCATCCCACCGGTCGCGATGGGGGAGAGCAGTTCGTAGCGGTCCTGCAGGACCGAGCCCGGCGGGTGCATGTCCCGAGCGCTCAGACCGGGTCCACCAGGCGCAGCGGCGGGGGCGAGGACAGCCGCTTCTCCAGGGTCACCCGGTGCCGTCCGTCGGACTCGTGCCGGAAGGAGAGCCGGTCGACCAGCGCCTGCATGAGCAGCAGGCCGCGGCCGCCGTCCAGCGGCGCCCGGTCCGCGGCGTCGGGCAGCGCGTCGGGGTCGAAGCCGTCGCCGTCGTCGAAGACGCTGATCCGGCACAGGGCGTCGTCGATGGCCACCTGCACCTCGTACTCCGCGTGGTCCCCGGCGTGGTGGACGACGTTGGCGCACGCCTCGGTGAGCGCCAGCGCGACCTCGTCGACGGTCGTCCGGTCGACGCCCAGGTGCTCCAGTGCCTGCCGGCACAGCCCCCGCACGAACGGCACGCTCGTGCTGTCCACCGGAAGGCGGACGGTGAAGGCGATGTCCATCCCGATTCCCCCCTCCGTGCCCGATGGCCCTTACCCTGCAGGGGCAGGGCGACAACGACGAGGGGACCGAACCGTGCTGTTCGAGGTGGAACGGACGACGGTTCTCGGGCGACCGGCGCTGAGAGTACGCGGCGAGCTCGACCTCGCCACCGCCCCGCAGTTCGCCACGGCCGCGGAGTCCCTGCTGTCCCAGCAGCCCCGCTCGCTGGTCGTCGACCTGACCGAGACCACGTTCCTGGACTCCTCCGGCGCCCGGCAGCTGGTACTCCTCGCGCGGACGGCGCAGGCCGCCGGCGTCGCGCTGCAGGTGGTCTGCCCCCGCGACAACCGCCCGGTGCGGCTGGTCGTCGACCTCCTGGAGCTGCAGGCCCTGGTGCCGATCGTCGAGTCGGCTGCGCTCACCGGCGGAGAGGTCGGCCCGTAGGGTCGCGGCGGTGACGTCGACCGTCCCCCAGCCCGACCTCCCCGGCGTCCCCGCCGACGCCCTGGCCCGCTGCGCCGACGAGCCGATCGCCGTCCCCGGCGCGATCCAGCCGCACGGCGCGCTGCTCGCCGTCACCGAGCCCGACCTCGCCGTCGTCGTCGCCTCGGCCAACGCCGCCGACCTGCTCGGCCGCGCCCCGGCGTCCCTCCACGAGCTGCTGACCCCCGCCGACCTCGACCGGCTGCGCGCCGGGCTGGCCGGGGACCTGGCCGAGCTCAACCCGCTGCGGGTGACCGTGGACGGGGCCGAGGTCGACGTCGTCGTCTCCCGCGCCGACGGGCTGCTGCTCACCGAGTGGGAGCCGGTCGAGGGCGCCGGGCAGGCCGGCGCCGCGTGGCACCGCCGGCTGCCCGCGGTGCTGCAGCGGCTGTCGGCGACCACCGGCCTGGACGAGCTGACCGCGGTGCTGGCCCGCGACGTCCGCGAGCTCACCGGCTTCGACCGGGTGATGGTCTACCGCTTCGACGCGGAGTGGAACGGCGAGGTGGTCGCCGAGGACCGCCGCGCCGACCTCGAGCCGTTCCTCGGCCTGCGCTACCCGGCCAGCGACATCCCCGCCCAGGCCCGCGCCCTGTACGCGGTCAACTGGCAGCGGCTGATCCCCGACGCCCGCTACCGCCCGGTGCCGCTGACGCCGGCCGCGGACCCCGCCACCGGCCGCCCGCTGGACCTCTCCGGCTCGGTCCTGCGCAGCGTCTCGCCGGTGCACCTGGAGTACCTGGCCAACATGGGTGTCGTCGCCTCGATGTCGGTGTCGCTGATCGACCGCGGCCGGCTGTGGGGCCTGGTGTCCTGCCACCACTACGCCGGGCCGCACCGCCCCTCCTACGCCGACCGGGTCGCCGCGGAGTTCCTCGCGCGCACCGCCTCCCTGCTGCTGCGCACCGCCGTCGAGACCGCCGACCGCGGCGAGGTCGTCGGCGTGGCCCAGCGGCAGGCACAGCTGGTCGCCGCCGTCGGCCGCACCCCGCGCGACCCCGCGGCCGGGCTCACCGGCGGCGAGGGCACGGTGCTGGACCTCCTGCCCGCCGCGGGTGCCGCGGTGCGGCTCGGCGGCCGGCTGCACCTGCTGGGCAGCACGCCCCCGGCCGACCGGGTGCCCGGCCTCGTCGCCGCCCTCCTGGCCACCGGGGAGCCGGCCACCGACGCCCTGGGCCGGGTCGTCCCGGCCGCCGCCGACGTCGCGGACACCGCCAGCGGCCTGCTCGCCGTCGAGGTGGGCGGCGGCAGCGGGGACTTCCTGGCCTGGTTCCGCCCCGAGACGCTGCGCGAGGTCACCTGGGGCGGCAACCCGCACACCCCGAAGACCGTCGAGACCGACGCCGGGCCGCGGCTGAGCCCCCGCCGCTCCTTCGCCGCCTGGAGCGAGACGGTGCGCGGCACGGCGACGCCGTGGCGCGACCACGAGGTCGCCGCCGCGCGGGCGCTGGCCACGCACCTCGCCCAGTCGGCGCTGCAGCGGGCGGGGGAGGACAACCGGCTGGCCGCCGTCCTGCAGCGCACGCTGCTGCTCGAGGAGCTGCCGAAGGTGCCCGGGCTGGCCCTGGCCGCCTACTACCGGCCCAGCGCCGCCGACGTCGTCGGGGGCGACTGGTACGACCTGGTGCCGCTGCCCAGTGGCCGGGTGTCGGTGGTGGTGGGGGACGTCGCCGGCCACGGCCTGGCCGTCGCGGCGATCACCGCGCAGCTGCGGCACGCGCTGCGGGCGCACCTGCTGCGAGACGCCGGCCCGGGCGCCGCGCTGTCGGGCCTCGGCGCCCTGGTGGCGGCGTTGCTGCCGGGCGAGCTGGCCACCGCCGTCGTCGCCGAGGTGGACCCGGCCACCGGCGCGGTCACCGTGGCCAGCGCCGGGCACCCGCCGGTGCTGCACGCCGGCGCCGGCGGGGCCACGCTGGTGTCCGGGGGGCGCGGCCCGGCCCTCGGCCTGCTCGACCGCGCCGACTACCCCGAGGCGCGCCTGCAGCTGGCCGGCGACGACCGGCTGCTGCTGTTCAGCGACGGCCTGGTCGAGCGCCGCGACGTCCCGCTGCCCGAGCGGCTGGACGCGCTGCGGGCGGCGGTGGTCGCCGGCTCCGACCCGGGGACGCTGCTCGACGAGGTGCTCGCCGCGCTGGACCCGCCGGACGCCGACGACGTCACCGTGGTCGGCGTGGGCCGGGCCTGATCGCCGGCCCGGTCCCGCGGGGTCAGGCGGGCACGCGGTCCAGCACGTAGAGGCCGGGTGCCGCCTCCTGGGGCGGGTGGTCCGCGCTGCCCAGCTCCGTGGGCGCCGGCACCTCCTCGCCGGACCGGGCGACGGTCCACTCGGCCCAGTGCTCCCACCAGCTGCCGGTGTGCCGCTGCGCCCCGGCCCGCCAGTCCTCGGGGTCGGGGCCGAGCGGGCCGCCGGTCCAGTAGCTCATCCTCGGGTTGCCCGGCGGGTTGACCAGGCTCTGGATGTGGCCGCTGGAGCTCAGCACGAACTCGGTCGGACCGGAGAGCAGCTGCGTGGTGCGGTAGGTGCCCTTCCACGGGGTGATGTGGTCGGTCAGCGCCCCGACGACGAACGTCGGCAGGGTGATGCGGCCCAGGTCGACCGGGGTGCCCAGCACCGTCTCCGCACCCGGCCGGGTCAGCGTGTTCTCCCGGAACACGCGCAGGAACTGCTCGTGCAGCGCGGCCGGCAGGTTGGTGCCGTCGGCGTTCCACTCCAGGACGTCGAACGCCGGCGGCGCCTCGCCCATCAGCCACTGGTTGACCAGGTAGCCGAACACCAGGTCGTCGGGGCGCATCCAGGTGAAGACGCTGCCCATCGACCGGGCCGGGATCACCCCGCGGGTGCGGGACAGCCGCCGGGCCAGGCCGACGGTGGAGCGTCCGGCGAAGGCGCCCAGCGGGGCCCGGGAGTCGAAGTCCAGCAGCGTCACGCCGTAGGCGGCGCTGTGCACGCTCTCGTCGCCGGTGGCGGCCAGGTGGTTGAGCAGCGTGGTCTGGATGATCCCGCCCGCGCAGATCCCGATCGTGTTCACGTCGGGGGAGCCGGTGACCTGCCGGGCCACCGCGACCGCCCGGCGCACCCGCTCGGCGTAGGTGTCGAGGTCCCAGTGGGCCTGCTTCCGCGTCGGGTTCCGCCAGCTGATCATGAACACCTGCAGCCCCTGGGCGACGGCGTGCTCCACCAGGCTGCGGCCGGGGGCGAGGTCCAGGAAGTAGAAGCGCCCGATCGGCGGCGGCACGACGACCAGCGGCCGCTCGCGGACCCGCTCGGTCGACGGCGAGTACTGGATGAGCTCGATGACGTCGTCGCGGTAGACCACCGCGCCCGGGGTGATGCCCAGGTTGCGGCCGACGCGGAACGCCGAGCGGTCGGTCTGCGCGGGCATGCCGCCGTTGTGCAGGACGTCGCCCAGCAGCGCCTTGGTTCCGCGTACGACGCTGCCGCCGCCGGTCTCCAGCGCCCGCTTGAGCGCCGCCGGGTTGCCCAGCAGCGTGTTGGTCGGCGCCGCCGTGCTGGTCAGGACGTTGATCGTGAACCGGGCCCGCTCGACCTCGCGCCAGTCCGCGCCGTCGGCCTCCATCCGGTCGACCAGCCGCTGCAGCGCCGCACCCCAGGCGAGGTAGCCCTGTCCCAGCCGCCGGTAGCCGGGGTTGTCGGTCCACGCCGGGTCGGTGAAGCGCTTGTCCCGCGGGCTCGGCGCGATGCGATCGGTGCCGCGGACGATCTCGACGAGGTCCTTGCCGAGCTGCACGCTCTCGGCCGCGATGGCCCGGGGCCGGCCGAGCAGTGCGGCGACCCCGCCGAGGCGGCCGACCGGCGCCGCGGCGGCGACGTCCTCACCGCCACCGGCGGGAACGGAGTGGAGTGGACGGTCCTGCGCGGCCTGGCTCACGTGCTCTCCTCGCGGTCGGTGCCCGTCCGGCCGACGGTAACGAGGGCAGACCGTCCGGAACGAGGCCCTAAGTCCCTGCCGGGACGAGGGGTGGGCCACACTCCGCCGACGCTCGTGCTCTGCCCACCGCGGTGGGCAGAGCACGAGCTCCGCCGGGGTGGACGGGTCGATCCCCTCGTGCTCTGCCCACGAGTGAGGGCAGAGCACGAGCTCCCCGAGGCGGACCCGCGGCGGCCTCCCGGCGGGCTCAGTCGCGGCGGCGGCGCCGGCGCGGGACGTCGTCCTCGGCGCCGCGGCTGCGGGCGAAGGACTCGGCCAGCTCCGCGGGCCAGCCGTCGTCCACCAGCAGCAGTGCCAGCGACCGGCTCAGCACCGTGTCGACGTCCGGGGGCGGCAGCTCCGAGCCGAACACCACCTCGCGCAGCGCCCACCCGTGCCCGGCGCTGCCGCCGGTGGCCACCGCGGTGGCGAGCTTCTCCACCCCGGCGACGTCCAGCCGCAGCGCGGCCCAGCGCAGCACCGGCGGCAGCGCGGACGCCGGGACCAGCGGCTCCAGCCGCGCCAGCCAGCGGACGTCGGCCACCAGCAGGTGCCCGAGCAGCGCGCGGTGCTCCTCGTCGAACGCCCCGCCGTCCGCGCGCCACTGGGCCTCCAGCGCGTCGCCGACCACGCGCCGCCGCGACGCCAGGAGGGCCAGCTCCCACCGGTCGTCGGTCAGGTGCAGCAGCGGCAGCGGGACGCCGAGGCTCAGCGCCTGCTCGACCAGCAGGCCGGCCGCGCGGTCCAGCCGGGCGATCCGCCGGCCGCGCTCGACCTCCTCGGCCAGCGCGGCGCAGAGGTCGCCCTGGGTCAGCCCGGCCAGCGTCACCGCGGTCTCGGCCGGGCCGTCGGCGCCGTCGAAGACCTCGTCGAGCAGCGCGGCCAGCACCTCGGCCCGCACCCGCCCGGCGACCGCGCCCGACCGGCGCACCGAGGCCTTGAGCGCCCTGGCCACCGGCGGCTCGGCCGCGGCGAGGGCCAGCGCGGCGGCGGTGTTGCGGTCGCGGCCCAGCCAGCGCGCGGCGGCGTCGGACTCCAGCACGCACGCCACCTGCTCGGCGGTGAGGCCGGCGGCGTCCTGCTCGGCCCAGTCGTCGGCGAACAGCCAGGCGTCCAGCCGGCGCAGGTCACCGATCGGATCGGGCGGCAGGTCGCCCTTGCTGGCCGCGGCCAGCAGCGACCGGGCGCGCTCGGTGTCGGCGGGGCCGGCGGTCGCGGCGCCCGGCGCGGAGCCCAGCACCATCGTGACCGCGGCGGTGTCCGCGTCGTCGGCCTGCGGGTCGGCGGTGAGCGAGACCCCCGCCGTCAGCGCCCGCGGCAGCACCGCGGCCACGACGTCGGCGACCTCGCGGCCCGACGGGGCCCGCCGCGGCAGGGTGACCTCGCCCGCGCCGTCGGCGAGCGCGGCCAGCAGCAGCGCCAGGCACGGGGTGAGGGCGTCGACGTCCTCGGCGGTCAGGGCCGGCACGGTGCGCTCGGCAGGCGGCACCCGCAGCGGCGGCAGCTCGGCGGTCGGGACGGCGTCCGCGTCGAGCGCGTCGATGAAGCGGCCGGTGCGGCGCAGGGCCAGCAGCTCGCGCAGGCCCAGCCGGTCGCCGTCGTCCCACAGCAGGTGCACCAGGTAGTTGCCCGGCCGGCCGAAGCCGTCGGCGCGGGCGGCCACCTTCCGGTACAGCAGCCGGCCGGCGCCGCGGTGCACCAGGCCGAAGGCCTCGCCGGCGTCGGGGGTGAAGCCGACCAGCGCGCCGAGTGCCTTGCGGGTGCGACCCACCTCGGCCGGCCAGTCGGGAGAGTGGGCGAAGACCCCGAATCCCGGACCCTCCAGGGTCCGCGGCGCGGAGGTGTAGACCGCCTGCGGGTACGCCCGGGCGCTCATCCGAACCACTCGCCGCGCAGGGCCGAGCCGGCCTCCTCCGGGTCCAGGCCCTCCTCGGACAGGAAGCCGTGGCGGGCCAGCAGCACCAGCAGCGGGTCCAGGCAGCCGACCGGGGAGATCTCGGGGTAGCCGCCGTCGCGGGCGTCGGCCCCGGTGGCCGACACCGCGTGCACGGTGGGCCGCGGCAGCCGGTTGAGCACCGCGGTCAGCAGGTTGGAGCCGCCGTTGACCTCGAGGAAGTCGACCAGCCGGGAGCTGGTGGCGCGCACGTCGGCGAACCAGTGCGCCAGCGGCATCGCGGCCAGGTCGGTGTCGCGCAGCGCGCCGGCCGGGAAGTCGGGCAGGCCACGCAGCTTGTCGGCCTTGGTGACCACGACCGACGCCGACACGCCCTCCAGCGGGGCGTCCGGGTGCAGGTTGCGCGCCGTGCGCAGCAGGTTGGCCAGGTTCACCACCATCTGGGTGTGCCGGGCCAGCCCCATGGACTCCTCACCGGGGTCGGCCAGGTGCCGCAGCCGCGGGAAGACACCGGGGGAGAGCAGCACCAGCACCGAGGACGCCGCGTAGAGGAACCTGCCGTACTGGCCCATGTCCTCGGCGCGGTACAGCTGCTCACCGGAGGCGTCGAAGAAGACGAGGTTGACCGCCCGCTCCGCGCCGCCCCGGCCGGCGCCGCGCAGCACCAGCATGAACGGCTCCGGCGAGCTGCCCTCGCCCAGCAGCGGCAGGGTCAGCGGCAGCTGGCGGCGCTGCACCATGAGCCGGTAGCGGTAGTCGTCGAAGCGGGCCGCGCTGTCCTCGTCCATCTCCACGGAGATGCCGAGCGGGGCCAGCGCGCCCTCGTGGAGCAGGTCGATCAGCACCGTCAGGTAGGTGCTCTTCGACGCGCCGGTCAGCCCGACCAGGCCCACGACGATCGTGGGGCGGTCCAGGTAGTCCGGGGGCAGCCGGTGGCCGTTGGGGCAGGTCGGGCTCACGCTCGCGGCGGCCGCGACGGCGGCGTCCCGGGGGGTGGGCGGCGGCGCCGGCTCGGTGCGCAGCGGCTCCAGCAGCCGCTGCCAGCGGCTGCGCCGCTCCACCGGCGGACGGCGCGGGACACCGGCGGCGTCCCGCCACACCGGGGTGGTCAGGGGCTCCAGGCAACGCGGGCAGACGCGGCGCTTCATCGCCGGCTCAGCGGACGAAGAGGACGAAGAAGACGACGGCGGTCGCGCAGAACACCGCCAGCAGCACGCGCTGCCGCTCGCGGTAGCGGTGCCGCCGCGCGTCCAGCCGCTGCTGGGCCAGCGCCCGCTCGTACATGCCGGACACGGTGGTGGGCCTCCTCGGGGTCGGGGTCAGAAGGCGACGTGGTAGACGATGGCCAGCACCAGCCCGGCGACGATGCCGAGCAGCACGGCGACGGCCACGGCCGCGGCGAAGCCGACCCGGGTGTCGGCGACCGCTCGCTCCAGCCGGGCCAGCTCGTAGCGCGCCGCCTCGACGACCGCGCCCACCGACTGCAGGTCGCGCATCGTCGTCCGCGGGTCGGGGATCTGCGAGGTGCCGCCCAACCAGCGGGTCTGCTGCTCCACCTGCCGGGCCAGCGCGGACACCGACGGCCGCTTCTCCGGCGCGAACCGCAGGGCCTGGGTGACGCTGTCGAGCAGGTTGGGCGGCACCCGGGAGAGGTTGAGCCGGCCGGCGCGCAGGGCGAGGAAGTAGTCGGAGTCGGACATGGTGTCGTCCGGGTCCACCGGGTGCACCGCGCCCGCCGCGAAGGCGATCACCATGCCCCAGCTGTAGACGTCGCTGGCCTCGGTGAGCGCGGCGCCCTGCAGCTGTTCGGGGCTCGCGAACAGCTTCGTGCCCAGCACCGCCATGCCGGTGGTCGCGGTGCCCGACGGCGGCTCGGGGCCGATGTAGCGGCTGATGCCGAAGTCGACCAGCCACACGTCGCTGCCGGAGATGATGATGTTGCCCGGCTTGACGTCGCGGTGGACGACGCCGGCGGCGTGCACGTCCCGGAGCGCGCGGAGCAGGCCGATGGCGATGCGGCGCAGCTCCTCGGCGTTCAGCCCGGCCGAGCGGTGCGCGAGGAACTCGTCCAGCGGCGTGCCCGCCACGTACTCCTGCACGTAGTAGGGGGCGTCGGCGGTGAGGTCCTGGTCGACGATCCGGGCCACCCGGGAGCTCTTCACCCGGGTGGCGTTCTCCACCTCGCGGGCCAGCCGCTTGCGGGCCAGGTCGGGTGCGGCCTCGGGCAGCCGCTTGACCACCACCAGCGGGCCGTCGTCCCCGGTGGAGCCGACGAACAGGTCGGCCCCCTGGCCGCCGCGCGGCAGCCGGCACATGAGGGTGTAGGGCCCGATGCGGTCGGGGTCGCCGGGCTCCAGGAGGTGCACCTGGCGGGTGCCGGCCAGGTCGGCGACGGCTCCGGTGGGGTCGAGCGCCTCGTCCACGGTGCGGGACCTCCCGGGGTCGGCGACGGCTGGACGACGACGGTAGAACGTGAACCTGGCAGAGACCGTCCCCGCGGCGCTCGCGGTTCCCCTCCCCACCCTCGACCGCCGGCCGGCCCGGGCCCGTGGTCCGGTGTGTGACTTCCTCCTCCCAGCGTGGGCACACGGAACACACAGGTTCGTGGGGGACGTTGGACCACGGAGCGGCGGGCACGGCGACTGGGGAGTGGATGACCGGGATCGGCACGGGTGTCCGGCGGGAGACGCGTCCCGCCCGGCACGCCGCGCCCCGGCGCCGTCCGCCCCGGTCCGCGGTGCTGGCGGCGGTCGGCCTGGCCCTGCTGCTGGCGCTGCTGGTGCTCGTCGTCCCCCGGCTCGGTGGGGAGCCCGACGGGCGACCGGCCGCGACCACGACCTCGGAGGCGGGCCCGACACCGGTGGACACGTCCGACCTCAGTGACCCCGGCAAGCGCGACGTCGCGATGCAGCTGGTCTCCAGCGCCGAGAACTCCACGCTGGACTGGCAGGACCAGTACGCCTACATCGAGTGGGACGTCGAGGGCGTCGAGTCGGAGAACCGGGGCTACACCGCCGGGCTGATCGGCTTCTGCAGCGGCTGCGGCGACATGACCCGGCTGGTCGAGTACTACACGAGCACCGCACCGGGGAACCGGCTGGAGGAGTACCTGCCCGCCCTGCGCCGGCAGGAGGAGCTCGGCATGGGCAACGTGACCCAGGAGGGGCTGGGCCCGGCGTTCGTCGCCGACTGGCAGGCCGCCGCCCGCGACCCGCTGTTCCAGGCGGCGCAGGACCACATCGTCGACGTCGCCTACTTCGACCCGGCCGTGCAGCAGGGCCTGGCCGACGGCGTGCACGCCCTCGGCCAGTTCATGTACTTCGATGCGATGGTCATGCACGGCCCCGGTGAGGACCGGCTGGACTTCGGCGGGATCCGGGCCGCCGCGCTGGCGAACGCCAGCCCGCCGGCGCAGGGCGGCGACGAGGAGGAGTGGCTCGACGCGTTCCTGGACGCGCGGGTCGAGGCGATGCAGGCCGAGCGCGCGCACCGCGACACCAGCCGGGTCGAGACCGGGCAGCGGCGGTTCCTCGAGGAGGGCAACCTGCACCTGAACCCGCCGCTGCAGTGGTCCACCTACGGCGACGCCTACCGCATCCCCTGAGCCGGCGGGTCAGGCCAGGCAGGTCAGCGGCCTGCCGCCGTTGTACGCGATCATCTCGTCGACGATCAGGTGGTAGTCCAGGGGCACTCCCCGTGGCTCGCCGCGGAGCTCGGAGTAGGCGCGGTGCAGGTTGCCGACGAGCCGCTCCGGATCGGTCAGGCGCGCGAAGTCACCGAGGTCGGTGCGGCGCGCCACCTCCAGCGGGGGGTCGCCGGCGCCGAACCCCTCGCGCGCCCGCTCCTGCACGAACCGCAGGTACTCCAACTGGCCGGCGATGACGGCGCCGTCGCACACGGCGCCGTGCCCGGGTACGAGGGTGGCCGGGTCGAGTCGCTGGAGCTCGGTGAGTGCGTCGACCAGCCCCTGCACCGAGCCCATCACCACGAACGGCGTCCCGCCGTTGAAGACGAGGTCGCCGGCGAAGAGCAGGCCGCGCTCGGGCACCCACACGGTGACGTCGTTGGTGGTGTGCGCCGGCTGCCCGACGTACCGCAGCGTGGCGGCGACGTCGTCGCAGTAGACGGTCACCGAGTCGTCGAAGGTGACCGTGGGAGCGGCGATCTCCAGGTCGCCCCACTCCACGCCCGGGAACCACTCCTGCGTCTCCAGGCCGACGGCGAGCATCGTCTGCCGGCACAGGTCGTGCCCGACGATCGTGGCCTGCGGGAACAGGTAGTTGCCGTAGGTGTGGTCGCCGTGGTGGTGGGTGTTGACGATGGTCTGCACAGGGGTCTCGGTCAGGGTGCCGACGGCGTCCTTGAGCCCCTGGCCGCGGGCGGCGGTGAAGGCGGTGTCCACGAGGGTGACCCCGCGCCGCCCGACGTGGACGCCGGCGTTGTTCAGGCCCCAGCTGCCGTCGAGCTGGACGAACGCGTGGAAGCCGCCGCCGAGGCTCTCGATCGTCGGTGGGGGCAGGACCGCGGTGTGGGTGTGGCTGTTGCTCATGTCTCCTCCAGAGGGAGCGCGACGAGGGCGCAGGGCGGCCCCGCCCCGAGCCGGCGAGGGGTGGTGGAGGGTCCTTCCTCAGGCCTGCCCGGCCTCGGCGAGCCCGAACTCGGGCATGACCTCGGTGGCGAACAGCTCGAGCATCTGCAGGCCCTCGTCGCGCGGGATCATGCCCCAGTGGAAGAGCCACACGAAGTAGTCGATGGGCAGCTTCGTGAGGAACTCCCCGACCTGGCGCTTGACGTCGTCGACCGTGCCGCCGATGAGCAGTCCACTGTTGATGAGCCGGTCGGCGAGGTGCTCGCCGGGCTTGGGCACCGGACCCTCCTCGCCGTCGTACCGGGCACCCTCCATGAACCCGAACTGCTCGTACCAGCCCTGCCAGACCGGCTTCTCGTAGCGCTCGACGCTGTCCCGGATGCGGGCACGGACCTCGTCCTCAGGCGTTCCGTTCGGGTAGATGTAGAACGTGCGGCAGACGCCGATGCCCTCCCCGAAGCGGGGGTCGCGGCCCCGTGAGTTGGCGCCCTGCACGTAGATGTCCATGAGCTGGCGCAGCTTCTCGTGTGAGCCCATGAGGATCGTCGGCGTGACGTCCTCCTCGCCGCACCACAGCAGCGTGCCGGGGCTGGCGCCGAAGGCCTGGAACAGCTGCGGGTGCGGGCTCTGGTAGGGCCGCGGCACGACGCTGACACCCTTGACCGTGCCGTGCTCGTCGACCTCGCCGGGCTGGCCGTAGGGGCCGGTGATGGTCTTCGCCGGCGGCCAGTTCGGGATGCCCTCGACCGGGAACGGCACCTTGTACGTGGGGCCGTCGTACTGGAGCAGCGGCTCGGTCCACGCCTTCTTCATGATCGCGAAGTTCTCCGAGAACAGCAGCCGATTGCGCTGGTCGGCGTCGCTCATGTCCGACGCCGTGGAGGTCACCCCGAACCGCTGCCCCAGGATGTTCTGCCACCGCGCCTGGTAGCCCCGGGCCATACCGACGAACAGCCGACCCCGCAGCATGTGGTCGACGATGGCGATCTCCTCCGCCAGCCGGATCGGGTCGTGGGCCGGGAGCACCAGACCGAGCTGCCCGTGCCGGAGGCGCTTGGTGTGCTGCCCCAGGTAGAGGTTGAGCATCAGCGGGGCCGGGGAGATCTCCATGCCCTCCGAGTGCATGTGGTGCTCGACGTGCGTGATGCCCCAGTAGCCGAGGTCGTCGGCGGCCTTCACCAGCTCGACCAGGCTGTCCAGCATGCGCTGGTACGCCTCGTTGTCGCGGCCGATGGGGCGCCGGGCGGCCATCTCCTGCTCGTCGCCGAGCGTGGGGTACACCTGCAGGATCACGTCAGGCATGCGTCTCTCCGTTGCGTCGGGTGTGGAGCGCGCGGCCGGTCGACAGCGCGCGGCCTGCAGGGGAGGCAGGTTCAGGCGGGCCGGTCGGTCAGGTCGATCCCGAAGCCGGGGGCGTCCCGCTTCTTGCCGACGGGGTTGCGCAGGACGCCGATGCCCTCCACCTCGAGCTCGACGACGTCCCCCGGGCGGATCCAGCGGTCCAGCTCCAGGCCGCACCCGCGGCCGATCGTCCCGCCGCCCAGGACGTCGCCGGGCTGCAACGGCTGGTCGACCGACAGCGTGGAGACGACCTCGGCGAAGCTGAAGGCCATCGCGCCGAGCGTGCCCTCCGACCAGGTCTCCCCGTTGACCCGCGCGCTCATCCGCGCGGCGGAGATGTCGATGGCGTCCGCGGTGGTGAGGGTGGGTCCGAGCGAGGTGGCGAAGTCCTTGCCGAAGGCGGGCCCGAGCCGGACCTCCATCTCCCGGAACTGGATGTCCCGGGCGCTCCAGTCGTTGAAGATCGTGTAGCCGGCGATGCAGTCCAGCGCCTGCTCGGGCGTCACCTGGGAGGCCGGTCTCCCCAGCACCGCGGCCACCTCGAGCTCGTAGTCGAGCTTGTCGGTGTAGTGCGGCCAGGGGACCTCGTCGTCCGGCCCGATCACGGTGTCCGGGTTGCCCTTCCAGTGGATCGGCAGGCGGTACCACTCGGGCGGCACGGTGCCCAGGCTGTTGCGCACGTGCTCCTCGACGAGCATGAAGTCGCGCATCGAGTTGGGGCGGGGCAGCGGCGCGGCCAGCCGGACCTCCTCGAGCGGCAGGAGGGACTGGCCGGTCTCCTGAGCGCGGACCAGGCAGGTCCGCGCGAGGTCGAGCCCGTGTTCGCCCTGCCGCAGGAGCGCGAGCACCGAGTCCGGCGGTGGGATGTCCGGAGCGAGCGCCCTAGCCGCCGAGGCGAGGTCCACGACCTGTCCTGCATCGAGGACGCCGGGCAGTGGGGGACCCGACGCTCCCGTGCGGCGGAAACTGACCAGTTGCACCGATCGGCCCCTCTCCGGTGGGCTCCGACGACCACCTGGGGGCGAACCTAGATGCGGCGTGAGCGACGGGAGAAACAGTGATCCCCGGTGGATTCACCGGCTAGCGTGGTCGATCCACCGGGCCGACCACGGCCGGTGCCGCCCGGTCCGGACCTCCAGGAGGGTCAGGGTGCGGTGAAGGACGATGTCGAGCTGCGCCACCTGCGCGCCTTCGTGGCCGTCGCCGAGGAGCTGAACTTCTCCCGGGCGGCACGGCGGCTGCACCTGGCCCAGCAGTCGCTGAGCGCACAGGTGCAGCAGCTGGAGCACGGCCTCGGGGTACAGCTGTTCCGCCGGACCACGCGCCGGGTGGAGCTCAGCGAGGCGGGCGCGGTGCTGCTGGGCCAGGCCCAGGCGGTGCTCCGCCTCGTCGCGTCGGCGCTGGAGCAGACCCAGCGGGTCGCCACGGGGGAGAGTGGACGCCTGGTCGTCTCGTACACGCCGACGCTGGTGCAGGAGACCCTGCCCCGTCTGGTCTCCGCCGTCCACGACCGCCTCCCGGAGCTGTCGCTGCAGATGTGCGAGATGTGGCAGCCGGAGAGCCTGGAGGCGGTCCGGGCCGGGCGGGTGGACGTCGGGATGGTCCGGTCGGCCGACGTGGGCGAGGGCCTGGAGTCGGTCCGGCTGCGCAACGAGCCGATCGGCGTCGTGCTCGGCACGGGGCACCCGCTCGCCGTGCACCCGGTGCTCCCCGTGGAGCGGTTGGCCGACTCGACGCTGGCCATCTGGCCGCGCCAGTTCTCGCCGGACTTCTTCGACCAGGTCGTCGGCTCCTTCCGCCGACACGGCTTCCACGGGCCCATCCACGAGTTCGAGTACCTGACGTCGGCGCTGTTCCACCGCGATCCCGCCGCGCGCGCGGAGATCGTGGCCGGCCAGGCCTTCTCGGTGGCCTTCGTGACCCAGTTCGACCCCCTCCCCGACGGTTTCGTCTGGCGCGCCGTCGAGCCGGCACCCCTCATCCCGGTCCAGCTCTACTGGCGGCCGGGAGCCGGCGCGGCGGTCCGGCGCTTCGTCGAGGTGGCCCTCGGGGTGTCCAGCGCGCAGGGCTGGCTGCACCCCGCGACCACCGCCGGGACCGGCGGCCGGACACCGGTGGGTCCGGGCGTACCGACGGGTGCCTGACTGAGCCGGCGGCCGGCCCCGGGTCAGACGAGGAAGCGGTAGGCCGTCGTCCCGGGGGCCACGTGCTGGATGCGCAGCGGGCTGGCCTCGATGCGGGCGAGCAGGCCGGGCAGGTCCGCGGCCCGTCCGATCTCGATGCCGGTGAGCGCGGCGCCGGTCTCGCGGTTGTCCCGCTTCACGTACTCGAACAGCACGATGTCGTCGTCGGGGCCGAGCACCTCGTCGAGGAAGCGGCGCAGCGCCCCGGGCTCCTGCGGGAACTCCACCAGGAAGTAGTGCTTGAGCCCGCGGTGCACCAGGGAGCGCTCCACCACCTCGGCGTACCGGCTGACGTCGTTGTTGCCGCCGGACAGGACGCACACGACCGTCTGCCCCGGCTCGACGGTCACCAGCCCCCCGGTCAGCGCGGCCGACGCCAGCGCGCCGGCGGGCTCGGCGATGACGCCGTCCACCTGGTAGAGGTCCAGCATCTCGGTGCAGATCTGCCCCTCGGGGACGGCGACCAGGTCCGCGCCGCAGTCGCGGACCAGGGGCAGCGTGACCTCGCCGACCCGGCGGACGGCGGCGCCGTCGACGAACGTCTCCATCTCGGCGAGCTCCACGGGGTGACCGGCGGCCAGGGCGGCGGTCATGCTCGCCGCGCCCGCCGGTTCCACCCCCACCAGCCGGGTGCCGGGGCTGTGCGCGCGCAGCCAGGTGCCGCAGCCGGCGAGCAGCCCGCCGCCGCCGACCGGCAGCACCACGACGTCCGGCGGGGTGGCCAGCTGCTCGAGCAGCTCGACGCCGACCGTGGCCTGCCCGACCACGGTGGACAGCGCGTCGAACGCCGGCACCAGGGTGGCGCCGGTGCGCCCGGCGAAAGCCGCGGCGGCGGCCGCGGCCTCGTCGTAGGAGTCGCCGGTGACCACGAGCTGCACCGCGTCCCCGCCGAGGGCGCTGATCCGCTCCCGCTTCTGCCGGGGCGTGGTGCCCGGCACGAACACCGAGCCGCGCACGCCCAGCGCCCGGCACGCGTACGCCACGCCCTGCCCGTGGTTGCCGGCGCTGGCGCACGCCACCCCGGCGGTCCGGGCGGCGGGCGGCAGGCCGGCGATCGTGTTGTAGGCGCCGCGCACCTTGTAGGAGCGGCCGACCTGCAGGTCCTCCCGCTTCACCCAGACGTCGGCCCCGGTCCCCGCCGACAGCCGGGCGTTGCGCTGCAGCGGCGTCCGCTCGGCGACCCCGGCGAGGCGGCCGACGGCCTCCCGCACCGCCGCCTCGAACGCCCCGGTGTCCAGGCCGGCGCCCGTGAGGGAGGGAGAGCTCATCCCGCCATCGTCGCCGACCCGCCGTCCCGCCCCGCGCGCAGCCCGGGTCACCCCGCCGCGGTCAGCAGGCCGGAGTCCTGGCGGGTGAGCCGGCCGGCGTCCAGCCCGCGGACCAGCGCCGCCTCCAGCAGCGGCAGGAGCGACGGCGTCCGGCGGCGGTAGCCGAAGACCTCCGCCGTCCGCAGGAACAGCTCGTCCCGCGTCAGGCCGGCGGCGGCGCGGCACAGGGCCACCATCGCGTTGGTGACCTCCTCCGGCGCCACGTGCTCCAGCGGCCGGTCGGCGCTGGCGGCCTGCCGGCGGAAGGACGACCAGGTGTCGCGGTCCAGCGTCTCGGGCCAGACGAACTCGCCGACGAGGGTGGCCGGCGGCAGCAGCGCCAGCAGCGCGTCGCGCCGGGCCTCGCTGACCCGGGTGAGCCCGAACGCGCTCGCGGTCAGCCGGGTCAGCCGGTCGCGGTGCACCGGCCCCTCCGCCTTGAGCCCGGCGGTGAGCACCCGCTTCACCGTGCGCGCGATGCGGGCGTCGGAGAGCGCGTCGAGGACCTTGCGGTCCCCGGCGGTCTTGGGCACCCACGGGACGAACGGCAGCTCGCCGTCCAGCGGCGCCGTCGTCGTCTTCCGCGCCGTCCGCCGCGGGGCCCGGGCCGGGGCCGGCCGGGGAGCCGGCGCCACGGGGGCTTCGCCGGCAGGGATCTCGGGCACGGGGGCCTCGGCGACGGGTGTCTCGTCGACCGGCGCCGCCTCCTCGGGCGTCTCGGCGACCTCGGCCACCGGCACGTCGACGACCACCGGCGCGGTCACCCGCAACGGCACCGCCGACCGCAGCTCGGTCGCCGGCGGCTCGGCCGGGGCGGGCACCGGCGGGACGACGTCCACCGTCTCCCCGACGGCCACAGTGGCCACGATGGCCGGGTCGTGGGCGGCCATCGTGGCCACAATGGCCGGTTCGGGCCGGGGGGCGGGCGCGGGGGTGGCGTCGACGGCGGCGACCAGCCGGTCGAGGACGGCGTCGCGGTCGCGCAGCCACGTCGGCAGCCACACCCGCTCGACCGCGGGCCAGCGCAGCATCCCGGCGAGGACGTCGACCGGCAGGCCGTCGCGGTCGCCGACCGTCCGGCGGCGGGCCCACGTCGGGCCGTCGAGCAGCACCGCCATCACCGGCGCGTCCGGAGCCTCGGCGCGGGCCACCGACAGGTCCACCCGGAACTCCGAGAGCCCGACGTCGGTGCGCACCACCAGCCCGCGCTCGCGCAGCGCGGCGGCGATCTCGTCGCGGTGCCGGTCGGGGACGGCGACCGGCCGGGCGTCGCGCGGCAGGGCGTCGGTGCCCAGCGCGGCCAGGTCGAGGTAGGCGCGCAGGTGCTTGATGCCCAGCGACGAGGTCTGCTCGGCCCGCAGCTGCGACGGCTCGAACGAGGAGAAGACGACGACCTGGCGCCGGGCGCGGGTCACCGCGACGTTGAGCCGCCGCTCCCCGCCGACCCGGTTGAGCGGGCCGAAGTTCAGCGGCAGGAACCCGCGGTCGTTGACGCTGAAGCCGGTGGAGAACAGCACGACGTCGCGCTCGTCGCCCTGCACGTTCTCCAGGTTCTTGACGAACAGCCCCTCGCCGTCGGTGCGGTCCAGCGCCTCGACCAGCCGGTCGTCGCCGGCGTCGCGCAGCAGCCCCTCGATGTAGGCCCGCTGCTGCACGTTGAAGGTGATGACCCCGATCGAGGGCAGGCTGCCGTCCGCACCGCCCTCCCAGGCGTCGAACCGGCGGCGGATCTCCGCGACGACGGCCTTGGCCTCCATCGGGTTGGTCCGCAGCAGCCGGCCCGCGCCGGAGCGGTGGAAGGTGCCGTTGACCCGCACCAGCGAGATGCCGCGCCCGCCAACGTCGGCCGAGGGCCGGCCGTGGGTCGGCGCGGGGAACGACGAGAGCCGGTTCTCGTAGTAGTTGGCGTTGCTGAACGCGATGAGCGACTCGTCCTGGCTGCGGTAGTGCCACGACAGCCACTGCCGCGGCACCCGGGCCTGCACGCACTCGGAGAGGATCGACTCCTCGTCCTCGACCGCGGTGCCCAGCAGCTCGGCCCCGTCGTCCTCGGCCGCGCCGGTGGACGGCTCGGCGAAGGACGTCGGCGGCATCTGCTTGCTGTCGCCGACCACGACCGCGGCCTTGGCCCGGCCCAACGCACCGACGGCGTCGGCCACCCGGATCTGCGAGGCCTCGTCGAACACGACCAGGTCGAACAGGCCGGCCTCGGCGGGGAAGAACCGCGCCACCGAGTCGGGGGAGACCAGCACGCACGGCATGACGGCGGTGACCAGCTCCCCGTACTGGGCGAGCAGCCCGCGCACCCCCAGCCCGCGGCGGGTCTTGGCCAGCTCCCGCTGCAGCGCGCCGACCTGGCCATCGCCGCTGACCGCGTCGAACGGGCGGGCGGCGAGCACCGCGCCGGGCAGCGCCGAGCGCAGGTGCTCGCGCACCGCCTGGGAGGCGGCGGTGAACCGGGCGATGGCCCGCTGGTGGACGTCGGCGTCGAACCCGTCCAGGCCCGAGGCGGCGCGCCGCTCGGTGACCGAGGCGAGGGCGACGCCGTGCTCGAAGGCGCGCACCGCGTCGTCGGCGGGCAGCTCCCCGGTGACCAGCAGCGCCCGCGCCTCGTGCAGGCCGGCCGTGCGCAGCGGCTCCAGGGTGTCGATGAAGTCCGCCCAGCGGCGCAGCGACATCAGCCCGGTGTGCTCCACCCCGCGCTCGGGGCGGGTCATGTGCCAGCGCAGCACCAGCCCGTCGTCCCCGGCCCAGCGGGCCAGCTGGCGCGAGCCGGTGGAGCACACCCGCAGCAGCGCGGTGACCGCGTCGCGCAGCCGGGTGACGGCCGCGCCGGTCGCGGCGTCGGGACCGGGCCCCTGCACGACCCACCGGCGCAGGGCGGCGGCGAACTCGCCGTCCCGGTCGGTGGCGGCACCGGCCGCGCGCAGCCAGGCCACCTGGCCGTCGAGCAGCGTCGGCTCCACCAGCGGGTTCCAGCCGGCCGGGACCGACAGCCCCGGGATGACCGCGGCGCGGGCGGCGATGCCCTGGGCCGTGGTCTGCAGCCGCCACAGGGCGGCGGTCAGCTCCGGGACGTCCTTGAGCTTCACCGTCACGCCGGGCCGCAGCACCGGGGCCAGCTGGTCGCGGACCGCGCCCAGCCCCTTGCGGCGGGCCATCCAGCGCCCGGCCTGCGCGGTCTGCGCGGCGACGTACAGCTCGGCCAGCGGCAGCTCCAGTGCGGCCGGCGTGGCCAGCTCCAGGCCCGGGTGGACGGCGGCGGCGAACGCGGCCGCCTCGCCCAGCACCGCCGTCGTCGCCGTCGTCCAGCGCTCGGTCGGCACCTCGTCGAGCACGTCGAGCGAGGTCGCGGGGCCGCAGAGCAGGTGCGCCAGCGCGGTGAGGTCCTCCGGCGTCCGCACCTCGCGCAGCGCCCGGGCCAGGTGCGGCTCGGCGGGCAGGTCGCGGATCCCGGCGTCGACGGCGGCGGCGGCCTGCTGCGCGGCGAGCAGATCGACCTGCGCGGTGTCGACGAACGCCCACGCGTGCTGCGGGGAGGGGCGGACCAGGTCGGCGATGTCGGGCAGCAGCGCCAGCGCGCGGCGCACCGCGGTCATCGTCTCCGGGGACGCGCCGGCCACGAACGTCGCCGGCAGCGGCATCGAGGGGACGCCGTCGCGCACCGCCAGCGCCGCGGTCCGGGCCGAGTAGTAGGACAGCCCGGCGGCGTTCTCGGCGTGCAGCCGGTCGGCGTAGCGGGCCAGGGTGCGGCGGGCGGAGCGCAGGTCCTCGCCGTCGGCGGCCAGGCCCTGCTCGTCGACGGCGACCGCGTGCTCCAGCGCCGCCTTGAGCTGCGTCCGGACCACCGAGGTCCGGCTGCCCTTGTCGTGCAGGTCGAGGGCGAACGGGCCCATCCCGACGGCCTCCAGCCGCCGCGCGACCACGTCGAGGGCCGCCCGCTTCTCGGCGACGAACAGCACCCGCTTGCCGTCGGCCACCGCCCGGGTGAGCAGGTTGGTGATCGTCTGGGACTTGCCGGTGCCGGGCGGGCCCTCGAGCACGAAGGTGCGCCCCGCGGCGGCCTCGGCCACCGCCCGCAGCTGGGAGGCGTCGGCCGGCACCGGGCACTCGGCGGCGAGCTCGTCGAGGTCGACCCGGCCGGCGGTGTCCGGGGCGGGGTCGGTGAACGCCTCGGTCGGCTCGTGCACCAGGTGGGCGACCAGCGGGTTGGCCGTGAAGTCGGCCCAGTGCTCGTCGAGGTCCTTCCAGAGCCGGAACTTGGCGAACTGCAGGACGGCGAGGTCGGCGGTCGGCTCCACGCGGTAGGGGACCGCCGCGTCGGCCAGGGCCTGGCGCATCGCCTGCAGCGCGCGGTCGACGTCGATGCCGGCGCCGTCCTCGGCCGGCTCGGTCAGCCCCGGCACGGTCAGGCCGTGCAGCTGGCGCAGCTTCTCCAGCAGGCAGTGGTTCGGGGTGGTGGTGCCGGTGTCGTCGAGGGTCAGCCGGTAGACCCCGTTGCGGCTGGTCGGGGTGAGGGTGACCGGCACCAGGACCAGCGGGGAGCGCAGCGGCCGGCCGTCGAGCTCCCACGCCAGGCTGCCCAGCGCCAGGTAGAGGTTGTTGGCGCCGGTCTCCTCGCGCACGGTCTTCGCCTTGTAGGCGAGGTTGCGCAGCCGGGGCAGGTAGCCACCCTCGGTGACGTCGGCGTGCACCGCCTTGCGCTCCACCAGCAGCTCGGCGAGCACCTCGGCCGGCAGCTCGGTGGCCGAGCGCAGCCCCCGTTCCCGCTGGACGGCGGCGATCCGGTCGCTGGGCAGCAGCTGCACGGCGGTGCCGGCGTGCAGCAGGTCCTCCAGCGTGCCCAGGGAGGCCGCGGGCACGGCCAGGGGCAGCCCGGCGCGCTCGGAGTAGTTGATCAGCCGGTTGCGCAGCGACAGGTCCAGCAGGCTGTTCTTCCACTGCTGCACCCGCGCCGGGGTCTCGGGGCGGCCCGGCTGCACCGGCGCCGGCGTCCGCTCCACCGGCTTCGCCGCGACGCTGTGCAGCGCCGGCCGGTACTCGAACACCTGCACCGCGCCGTCCGTGCCGCGGGTGCGGGCCGGCAGCGGCACGATGCCGTCGCGCCGGGCGCGGTGGACGTCGGTGACGCCCAGCACGCGGTCCAGGTCGCCGGTCAGCCAGGCGTCGTAGGCGGGGGAGTGCAGGTCCTGCGGCTCCTCGTCGCGGGCGCGGCTGGTCAGCAGCGTGGTCTCCACCAGCCGCACGAGGCCGAGGTCGACCAGGTTGACCAGCGGGGCGACGTCGGTCGTCGCGGCGCTCTCCGCGCCGCGCTCCTCCCGCCAGTAGCCGAGGAACGCGTGGCCCTCGGCCAGCCACAGCAGCGGCCGGATGCCGGCCTGCTCCAGGGCGGCGGCCAGGACGACGACGGTGTCCAGGCAGGTGCCGACCCGGCCGTCGAGGACGTCGCCGGGGGTGCGCACCTTCTGCCCGACGTCGGCCCAGCTGGCCGGGGGCTCGCTGTAGCGGATGCCGCGGCGGCGCATCGCCCCGGTCAGCGCGGCCACGATCTCGTCGACCCGCTCCGGGCCGGACTGGTAGCCCTGCACCGACCCGCTGCCGGTGCGCTCCTCCAGCAGCACGCTGGCCTCGTCGATCAGCGCGGTGACCGCCGGGTGGTTGGGCATGACGTGCGCGGCGAGCATCTCCAGCGCCAGCGGGAGCGGCGCGGCCAGCCACTGGCTGGCGGCCAGCACCTGCACCGGGACGGCGGTGCCCGCGACGTCCTCGCCGTCGACCAGCAGGTCGACCTCGATCGAGCCCGGGCGCTGCTCCTCGATCTGCAGCATCGCGGCGGGGTCCATGACCAGGCCGACGTCGCTGAGCACCGTCGTCTGCCCGGCGTCGAGGTCGACCAGCAGCTCGACCGGGCTGCCGATCGGGCCCTCGGCGTCGCGCACGCCGAGCCGCACCGTCGCCGCGCGCACGGCACCGCCGTGGTTGGTGAACGCCAGCCGGCTCACCACCGGCACCCGGTTGTGCGCCAGCGCGTAGCTGAGGACCGGGGTCGAGGTCGCCGAGATCGCCACGGCCGGCCGGGTGTGCACGTCGGTCGACCGGAGGTCCGTGGCGCTCATGGTGCCTGTCTACCGGCCCGGACGGACCGGTCCGGTCAGGTGCGCGAGGCGTCTGTGGCAGGAGTGACGGGTGCTTCCGGTCTGACCACGGATCACGTCCGGGACACCTCCGGACGGTCACGAACACCGGCCCGCGTGCCGATGGACGGGCGTCCGCCGACACGGGCCGAGGCCCGGTCCCCCTGGGGGACCGGGCCTCGGCACACACCGCCCTCGCGCGCGGCGGCGGTCAGTCCAGCATGCCGGCCAGCGCTCGGCGGGTGGCCTCCAGCGCGGGGCCCGGGGTGTCCCAGAACACCATGTGGCCGGCGCCGGGGACCTCGACCAGCTCCGCGGCGGGGTTGGTGCGGGCGGCCTCTGCCGCGCCGGCCGCGGTCACGACGGGACTGTCGCCGCCGTGGACGAGCACGGTGGGCGCCGGCACGTGCGGCCAGCTGGCGAAGAAGTCCTCGGTCTCGAACCCGCGGTGGGTCTCGGTGACCGCCCGCTCCGAGCAGCTGGACAGCCAGCGGGCGCGCAGCTCCTGCTCCCGCCGTGGCCAGCGCGGCCAGGACCGGGCCACCTCGTCGGCGGTCGTCCCGCGCCGGGCCTCCGCCAACTGCCCGAGGAACGCGGCCAGCGTCGTCGGGTAGGGGCCGCGGCCCGGGCCGCTCATCGGCGGGTCGACCAGGACGCTGCCGCGGAGCGGGAGCGCCCCCCGCGCCGCGACCACCGCCGTGATGCGGGCGCCCATCGAGTGGCCGAGCAGCACCGGGCGGTCCAGTCCCAGGCCGGTGACGACCGCCTCGACGTCGTCGGCGTAGGCGTCCAGGTCGTAGGCGTCCCCGTCGTCGGAGAGGCCGCGGCCGCGGACGTCGACGACCAGCGGCCGGACCAGGTCGGTCAGTTCCCGGGCGACGAAGTCCATGGCGATCGCGGGGCTGGTGATGCCCGGGACGACCACCAGCGGCACGCCTCCGCCGCCGTAGTCCAGGACGTGCAGGCGCACGCCGGCCGACCGCACCCACCGGCTGACCGCCGGGACGTCGGCGAGGTCGGCCAGCGCGGCCTGGGCCACGCACCGGGGCCGGGCTGCGTCGGTCACGCCGGCACCCCCACGGAGGCGAGGGTCGCCAGGTACCCGAGGGCGTCGTCGAGGTCCACGACGTCGCCGTACTTGGCCTGGATGTCGAACAGGCTCGCCTCGTGCGGACCGGCAGCCCGGTCACCGACGCAGTCGCGGGGCACCAGGACGGGAAACCCCGACTGGACGGCGTCGACCGCGGTCGCGCGGACGCAGCCACTCGTCGTCGCTCCGCACACCAGCACCGTGTCGCAGCCCAGCCCGGTGAGGGTCGCGGCCAGGGTCGTCCCGAAGAACGCCGAGGCGCCCTTCTTGACGACCAGCACGTCCTCGGGGCGCACCGGCAGCCGTGGGTCGATGGCGACCGCCGGGCTGCCCTCCCGCAGCGTGCGCATCCCGGTGGCCTTCTGCAGCCAGGTCACCGCGGAGCCGTCGGCCTCGGCCGGCGTGTACGCGATGGTCGTGAAGACCACCGGCGCCCCGGCGGAGCGGCCGGCCTCGATCAGGCGGCCGGTCGCGGTCACCACGTCGGTGAGGTCGGCTCCGGCCGGGAACTCCGGTTCGGTGAACCCCCGGCTGAGGTCGACCACGACGATCGCCGGCCGCCGGCCCCGGCGCACGGGGGCGCCGAAGCCGGCCTGCTGGTAGGTCCGGTCGGTGTCCTCCCCGTAGTCCGCCGTCACCGGGGCGCCCCGGT
This sequence comes from Geodermatophilus sp. SYSU D00079, assembly GCF_054050635.1. Taxonomy (NCBI): domain Bacteria; kingdom Bacillati; phylum Actinomycetota; class Actinomycetes; order Geodermatophilales; family Geodermatophilaceae; genus Geodermatophilus; species Geodermatophilus sp. SYSU D00079. The sequence continues at coordinate 87,631 of NZ_JBJGZS010000018.1, forward strand.
GACGGCCAGTTCGCCGCTGAGCAGCCGCCCGGCGCCCGGGACGACCGTCGGCAGGCCGAGTCGGGTGAGGATCGACCAGGTGGTGGCGACCGCCGCGGTGAGCACCGGGAGCCCGGCCTCGTCCTCCACGGGCTGGACGGCGGCGAGCGAGGGCATCTGCACGCACGCCGACAGGACCAGCGCGTCGGCGTTCGTGAGGTCCAGCCGCTTGTAGTGGTCCCGCAGGTCCATCGGGTCCAGCCGGGCCACCGCCAGGTTGTCGGGCTCCTCGAGGCTGAGGGCGTCGACCACCTCCACCCCGGCGTCCTCGATGTAGTCCGCGACCATCTTCGTGAGCGGCTTGAGGTACGGGGTGACGATCGCGACCCGGCGGGCCCCGAGGGCCGCGATGCCCTCCAGCAGGGCGCCCGCGCTGGACACCACCGGCGCGGTCGCCCCCTCGCTGCGCAGGGCCGCGGTGATCCCGTCCTCCGCGGTGCAGTGGGAGCCGGGCCCCTGGGCCATGATCGCGACCAGGCACGCGGTCGTCACGACGTCCGGGCGGGCGTCGGCCAGCTCCAGCGCGGCCCGTTCGGTCTGCGCGTTCATGGCGCGCAGGCCCTCGGGGGTCACGTGCTTCATGCGCATCCGGCTGGCGTGGAAGACGAACTCGTCCTCGGGGACGACGGTCTGCCGGTCCCGCAGCATGCGGGGCAGCTCGGTCTCCATCGTGAGGTTGGAGCTCGGCACGATCATGCCGATGTGGTGGACGCTCATCGGCGGTTCACCGGGCGCATCTCGGGGACGGTGAGCTCGCCGGCGTCGACGATGAGGGCGTCGTCGAGGTAGAGGCTGCAGCCGCGCATCGGGATGTCGAAGTGGCAGGGGGTGTCGTTGGGGCCGCCGAGTTCGTTGTTGGGGCCGATGGAGA
>NZ_JBJGZS010000019.1:0-87824 GCF_054050635.1 Geodermatophilus sp. SYSU D00079
CGAGGCGCTGGCCTTCGTGCGCCGGCTGGCGTTCGACCCACCGGCGGCCGCGTTCGACGCGGCCTTCGCCAGCGGGAACTAGGAGGGTCCGGGGGGGGGGGGGGGGGGGGGGGGGGGGGGGGGCCCCCCCCCCCCCCCCCCCCGGGACCTGGCGTGGTCCTACGACTTCCCGACCCGCGAGCTGCTGCCGATCGCCGGGATGGTCGCCTTCTACGACGAGCGGGTGGACGTCGTCGTCGACGGTCGGCGCCAGGAACGCCCGCGGACCCCGTTCTCCGACTAGCCGCGCAGCCGCCCGGCGGGGTCGACGTCCCACGCCTCGACCGCGCCGGTCAGCCGGCCGGCCAGGTCCGCCAGCAGCGCCGCGCCCTCCTCGGCCGAGGCGCCGGCCGGGTCTCCCAGCACGCCGGTCGGGCTGACGCTGCGCACCCCCTCGGCCCGCAGCCGCGGCAGCAGGTCCGCCAGCGGCGCGGTCTCGCCGGCGACCGCCCGGTCGGTGCGCACCAGCGCCGGTTCCACGTGCAACATCACCGACGTCTCCGTGCGCCCGGCGTGCGCGTCGGCACCGGGCACCGCGCACGGGAACCAGGCGACGTCGCGGCCCTCGGTGCGCAGCAGCGGGACGGCCGCCCGCAGCGCGTCGAGGTTGCCGCCGTGCCCGTTGACCAGGAGCAGCCGCCCCGCCCACCGGCAGGCCGACCGCCCGTACTCGACCAGCAGCCCGGTGAGCGCCTCGGTGCCGATGGAGACGGTGCCGGGGAAGCCCTCGTGCTCACCGCTCGCGCCGTAGGCCAGCGCGGGGGCCAGCAGCGCGCCGTCCAGGTCGCCGGCCGCGGCCTCGGCCACCGTGCACGCCACCGTGGTGTCGGTGGCCAGCGGCAGGTGGTGGCCGTGCTGCTCGACGGCGCCCAGCGGCACCAGCAGCAGCGGGCGCTCGGGCAGCTCGGGCCAGACGGCCCCGGCGAGGTGACTCACCGGGGCAGCCTAGAGAGGACCCCTGCCCCCACCCGCTCGCGAGCCCGCGGCGAGGGCCCTACTCCGTGGTCCGGAAGACCCGTGCCGCGAGGGTGACCAGTCCGAGGGTGATGGCGGCGACGGTCAGCAGCTGCACCACGACCGGCACCTCCCAGCCGAACCAGGTGAGCACCGGCACCAGCCGCTCACGCTCCTCGCCGGTCAGCGACAGGTGCTCCAGCACGAAGTGCCGCATCGGCTGCACCACGTAGGTCAGCGGGTTGAGCCGGGTCAGCACCGCCAGCCAGTCGGGCAGCCCCGAGATCGGGAAGAGCGCGCCCGAGAGGAACATCATCGGCATGATCAGCAGCTGGCTGACCGGCATCGCCGTCTGGATGGTCGTGATGCGGGTGGAGAGGAGCACGCCCAGCGCGGTCAGCAGCAGCGACCCGAGGAACAGGCAGGCGATCAGCTCCAGGATCAGCACCGGCGAGTAGGGGATGCCGACGGTGCCCATCAGCGCCAGCAGGACCAGGCTCTGCACGGTGGCGACGACGGCGCCGCCCAGGCACTTGCCCCAGATGATCGAGCCGCGGGAGATCGGGGCGACCATCATCTCGCGCAGGAAGCCGAACTCCCGGTCCCAGACCAGGCTGATGCCGGCGAACGCCGCGGTGAACAGCACCGACGTCGCCAGGACGCCGGGGAAGAGGAACGTGCGGAAGTCCGTGTCCCCACCGGTGTCGACGATGCTGGCCAGCCCCGTGCCCATCACGAAGATGAACAGCACCGGCTGCAGCAGCATGGTGAGGATGCGGGCCTTGTCCTGCTTGAGCCGCAGCAGTTCCCGGCGCATGACCACCCAGGTGGCGCGCAGCTCGTGACCGAGGTCGCTGCGCACCTCGGCGAGCGGGGTGGGGGCGGCGGTCGCGGGTCGGGTCGTGGTCATGCTCATCGCCTCCCGGCGAACGGGAACCCGGCGGGGCTGGCCCCCTCGGAGTCGCGGATGGTGCGGCCGGTGTAGGTCAGGAAGACGTCGTCCAGGCTCGGCCGGGTGACGGTGACCGATCGGATGCCGACGCCGAGCTCGGTGAACAGCCGGGGCACGACCTGCGCGCCCTGGGCCACGGCGAGGGTCACCTGCCCCTCGTGGACGCCGGCCTCGATGCCCAGGCGCTCGCGGACGCGGGCGATGGCCAGCTCGTCGTCGTCGGTGCGCAGCGCGATCCGGTCGGTGCCGACGCTGGACTTCAGCGCCTCCGGGGTGTCCTCCACGACGATGTCGCCGTGGTCCATGATCGCGATCCGGTCGCAGTGCTCGGCCTCGTCCATGTAGTGCGTGGTGACGAAGACGGTGATCTCCGTCGTCCGTCGCAGGTCGTGGAGGTACTCCCAGATCGCGGCGCGGGTCTGCGGGTCCAGGCCGATCGTCGGCTCGTCGAGGAAGAGCACCTGCGGGGCGTGCACGAGGCCGCGGGCGATCTCCAGCCGCCGCTTCATCCCCCCGGAGAACCGCTGGACGACGTCCGTGCGGCGGTCGGCCAGCGCGACCATCTCCAGCACCTCGGCGATGCGCCGGTCGGCGTCGGCGCGGGAGAGACCGTAGAGCTCGGCGTGGAAGCGGAGGTTCTGCTCGGCGGTGAGCTGCAGGTCCAGCGTCTGCTGCTGGAACACCAGCCCGATCCGCCGGCGCACCTGGTCGCGCTCGCGGACGACGTCGAACCCGGCGACGCGGGCGGCGCCCGACGTCGGGTTCCGGATGGTGCACAGCATCTCGATCGTCGTGGACTTGCCCGCGCCGTTGGGGCCCAGGAAGCCGTAGGTCCGGCCCCGCTCCACGCGCAGGTCGATGCCCTTGACCGCCTCCACGACGGTGTCGCCGGTCTTGTAGGTCTTCGTCAGCCCGACCACCTCGATGGCCGGCTCTCTAACGGCGTTAGGCACGCGGGACACCGTCCTCTAACGCCGTTAGGCTGTCAAGCGTGAAAGCGGCCGAGCGTGCCCCGGTGACCCGGGAGGCCGTCGTCGACGCGGCGCTGGCGCTGCTGGCCGACGGCGGCCTGGAGTCGGTGTCCTTCCGGCGGGTGGCCGCGCGCCTCGGGGTGGCCGGGCCGACGCTCTACTGGCACGTCGAGAACAAGCGCCAGCTCATGGACCTCATGGCCGAGGAGCTGTTCCGCCGGGCCGGTGTCGACCACGCGGCGCCCGAGCCGGGCCAGCCGTGGTGGGAGTGGCTGCGCGAGGACGCCCGGCAGATGTTCGCCGCGCTCGTCGCCACCCGCGACGCGCCCCGCGTGCTCGCCGGCAACCGGCCGGGGCAGCAGAGCCTGGCGCGGATCGAGCGGTCCCTGGCCGTGCTGGTCGACGCGGGGCTCACGCCCGGCCAGGCCCAGCACGCGCTGTTCGCGATCGGCTCCTACGTGATCGGCAGCGCGACCGAGTGGCAGGCGGAGGCCGAGCGCAGCCGCGGCACCCCGCTGCCCACCGCGGACGACGAGGACGCGAGCGACCTGCGCGCCGGCCTGCTCGCCGACCAGCCGCTGCTGCTGGCGGCGATCAGCGAGGTGCTGGGCGAGCCGCACGAGACGACGTTCGAGTTCGGCCTGGACCTGCTCGTCGCGGGGCTGCGCACCCGCTTCGCGCCGGGCGGGGGGGTGCGCCCACTAGAGGGCCGGGGGCGCGAACCGGAGGGCCGGGGCCCCCGCTAGAGGGCCGCGCCGACCCGCTCGCCGTCCAGGGTGGCCGCCGAGGCGCGGCGCGGGGCCAGGCAGTCGCCGACCCGGTGCACCTCCAGCCCGCTGCCGGCCAGGGCGCGCCACAGCTCGTCGTCGGCACGGGCGGGCGTGGCCACGACGACCCGGTCGACCCTCCGCTGCTCGCGGACGCCCGTCGGGTGGTGCAGCAGCCGCACGACCGGCCCCTCGACGCCCTCGACGACGAGGTCCGTGCCCAGCCGGATGCCGAGCTCCGCCGCGCGCCGGCGCCAGCGGGGCGCGTCGAGGGTCAGGCCCAGGTCCTGGCCGACCACCATCCCCGCCGTCACGACCTCCACCGCGCAGCCGCGTTCGGCCAGCAGCTCGGCGACCGACGGCGCCGCGGCCGAACCCAGGTCGTCGACGACGAGCACGTCGCCGGCCGGCTCCACCCGGCCGGCGAGGACGTCGCGGACGTCGACCACCCGCTCCCCGGCGCCCGCCCACCCCGGCCGCACCGAGCGGGCGCCGGTGGCGAGGACGACGGCCTCGGGCGCCTCGGCCGCCACCAGCGCCGCGGTGGCGCGCACCCCGGTGCGCACCCGCACCCCGGCCCGCGCGCACTCCGCGGCGAGGTCGTCGACCAGCGGCCGCAGCCCGCCCCGGCCGGGGGCGGACGCCGCGAGCAGGACCGCGCCGCCGGTGGCGGCGGCCTGCTCGAGCAGGGTGACCGCGTGCCCGCGCTGCGCGGCGGTGGCGGCCGCGCGCAGCCCGGCCGGGCCCCCGCCGACGACCAGGACCCGTCGGCGGCGCACCGGTACCGGCAGCGGCGCCTCGCGGCCCGCCCGCGGGTTGGTCACGCAGCCCAGCGGCCGGTTGAGGCCGACGCGGCCCACGCACTCCTGGTTGCAGCCCAGGCAGGTGCGGATCTCCGCGGCCCGCCCGGTGAGCGCCTTGCCCGCGAACCCGGGGTCGGCGATCTGCCCGCGGGCCACGCCGACGAGGTCGCAGTCGCCGTCGGCCAGGGTGCGCTCGGCCTGCTCCGGCGTGAGGAACCGGCCGACGCCGATGACGGGGACGCCCGCCGTGGCGCGGACGGCGGCCGCGAGCCCCCGCGCGTAGCCGGGCGGGGTGGTCATCGGCGGGATGACCCGGTCGAGGGTGGCCGTCGCGACGCCCACCGTCGTGCTCACGTAGTCGACCAGGCCACGCTCGCCCAGCAGCCGGGCGGTGGCGGCGGCCTCCGCGGGCGTCGTCCCGTCGTCCACGCCCTCCTCGGCGGCGAGGCGCACGCCGAGCGCCCGGCCCGGCCCGATCGCCTCCCGGACGGCGGTGAGCACCTCCACGAGGAAGCGGGCCCGGTGCTCCAGTGGTCCGCCGTAGCCGTCGGTGCGCCGGTTGGTCGCGCGGGACAGGAACTGCCGGGCCAGCGAGGACTGCGAGGCCTGCACCTCGACCCCGTCGAAGCCGCCGTCGGCGCAGCGGGCGGCGACGTCGGCGTACCCGGCCACCAGCCGGGCGATGTCGGCGGCGGTGGCCTCGCGCGGCACCTCGCGGAACAAGGGGTCCGGCACGGGGGACGGCGCGGTCAGCGGCGCCCGGGTGTGCGTCGCGTCGGACTGCCCGCCGTTGTGGTTGAGCTGGGCGAACACCGGCACGCCGTGCGCGTGGACGGCGTCGGTGACCCGCCGGTAGCCGGGCAGGACGGCCGGGTCGTACCCGCGGACCAGCTTCTCGTAGGGCCGGTCGGCGGGGTCGACGGTCGACTCCTCGGTGACCACCAGCCCGGCGCCGCCCGCCGCCCGCGCCGCGTAGTAGGCCGCGTGCCGCTCGGTGGGCAGCCCGTCGACGGCGAAGTTGGTCAGGTGGGCGGGGAAGACGACCCGGTTGGGCAGCGTCACCGGCCCCACGCGCAGCGGGGCGGCCAGCCGCTCGAACCCCACGTGCCCTCCTCCCCGCCCGTCCCGGAGCCCCCGGGTCCTCGGGGACACTCTCGCGCATGGCTCCCCGACGCTGTCCCTGCGGAACCGGGCTCCCCTACGCCGAGTGCTGCGGCCCGCTGCACGACGGGACGCGCGTGGCCGGCAGTGCCGAGCAGCTCATGCGGTCGCGGTACAGCGCCTTCGCCGTCGGGGACGCCGGCTACCTGCTGGCCACCTGGCACCCGACGACCCGCCCGGCGTCGCTGGAGCTGGACCCGGCGGTGCGCTGGACCGGGCTGGACGTGCTGGGCGGCACCGGCGGGGGCCTGCTGGCCGGCGAGGGGACGGTGGAGTTCCGCGCCTGGTACCGGCACGGCGGGGAGACCGGCAGCCAGCACGAGGTCAGCCGGTTCGTCCGCGAGGACGGCGCCTGGCGCTACGTGGCCGCGGTCTGAGCGGGCCGGAGCCCGGCGGCTACTTGACGGTGAACCCCGCGTCGACCGGCAGGGTCACCCCGGTCACGTAGCGGGCGTCGTCGCTGACCAGCCAGACGACCGCGTTGCTTATGTCGGCCGCCTCGAGCAGCTCCACGGGCAGCAGGTTGGTCAACGCCCCGGTGACCGTCGGGTCCTGCGCCAGCCACTGCTGCATGAACTCGTTGACGACCATGGGGGTGTTGACGCCGGTCGGGTGCACGCTGTTCACGCGGATGCCGTGCGGCCCCAGCGAGTTCGCGAAGCTGCGCATCAGGCCGACGACGCCGTGCTTGGAGGCGGTGTAGCCCTGGCCGCCACCCGAGTCGCCGCCGATGCCCTTGAGGCCGGCCGTCGAGCTGGTCAGCACGATGGCGCCGCCCTGGCCCTGCTCCACCAGCACCGGGGCGGTGGCCCGCAGGGTGTTCCAGACGCCGGTGAGGTTCACGTCGATGACGTCCTGCCAGGCGCGGGCCGCCTCCTCCTCGTCGCCCATCGGGGCGATCCCGGCGTTGGCGAGCACGATGTCGAGCCGGCCCAGCTGGGCCACGCCGTCCCGGACCGCCTGCTCCATCGCCGGCAGGCTGCGGACGTCGGCCTCGCTGGCGACGATGCGGCGGTCGAGCGCCTCCACCTCCTCGACGGTCCGGGCGAGGTCCTCCGGGGTGGCCATGGGGTAGGGGACGGTCTCGATCTGCCGGCAGAGGTCGACGGCGATGACGTCGGCGCCCTCCTGGGCCAGCCGGACCGCGTGCGACCGCCCCTGACCGCGGGCGGCTCCGGTGATGAACGCGACCTTGCCGTCCAGCTTGCCCACGTCGACCCCTCCCCCGGCTCGCCGGTGACCTGCGCCACACCGTAGGGGGACCCGGTTGCTGCCGACAACGACCACCCATCCCACGCATGGGGGCGGCTCCCTCGGGGCACCGCCCGGTCATGACCACCGAGGACACGCGCAAGGTCGCGGAGCTGATCAAGGGGGAGCGGTTCGGCTTCCTCACCACCGTCTCGCCCACGGGGAAGCTCACCAGCCGCCCCATGACGCTGCAGGAGGTGGAGTTCGACGGCGACCTGTGGTTCTTCGCCGAGCGGGGCACCGACTGGCTGGCCCACGTCGCCGCCTCGCCGCAGGTGAACGTCGGCGTCGGGTCCGGCGGCACCTGGGTGTCCCTCACCGGGCACGCCTCGGTCGTGGACGACGTGGCCAAGAAGAAGGAGCTGTGGAACAGCGGCGTCGAGGCGTGGCTGCCGCAGGGCCCCGAGGACCCGTCGACGGTGCTGGTCAAGGTCGACGCCGACTCCGCGGAGTACTGGGACAGCCCCGGCGGCCGGCTGGCGACCGCGTTCAGCTTCGTGAAGGCCAAGGCCACCGGGCAGCGGATCGACGCCGGCGAGAGCGGGAAGGTCGACCTCTAGGCCCCGGCGCCGCCTCCGGCCACCAGCACCGCCCGCGCCGCGCGCCGGCCCTCGAGCACCGCCTCGAGCACGGTGCGCGGCGCGACGACGTCCCCGGCGCCCACCGCGCCGCCGGGCACGGTGCCGGGCAGCGGGGGTGCGGCGTCCACCACGACCGCGCAGGGCAGGCGGCGCTCGCTCCCGGTCCAGCGGTCGGCCATCACCGCCGTGCCGTCGGCGACCGCCCGCAGCACGGAGCCGGTCTCGCGGCGCACCCCGGCGCGCAGCAGCCGCGTGTTGGCCGGCGCGAGGTCACCGGCCAGCCGGACACCGACGACGTCGTCCGGGGTGACCACGGTGACCTCGCGCCCGGCCGCGGCGAGCAGCTCGGCCACCCCCGTGCCGGCCGGCCCGCCGGCGGGATCATGCACGACGACCGGCCCAGGGGGAACGACTCCCCCGGCCAGCACGTCGGCGGCGGCGAGCACGCACGCGCCGTCCGCGACGGTGAAGCCCGGCGGGCGCGGCCGGGCGCCGGTGGCGACGACGTCCCCGGAGTCCGCCGCGGTCCCCAGCTCGACGCGCACCCCCAGCCGCCGCACCTCCTGCTCCAGCCAGCCGGCCAGGTCGGCGAAGCGCGCCCGGCCCGGCAGCGCCGCGACCTGCAGCAGCGCTCCCCCGAGCCGGCCGGACCGCTCGACCAGCCGGACGTCGGCGCCCGCGCCGGCCAGCACACGGGCCGCCTCCAGCCCCGCGGGGCCACCACCGACGACCACGACCTCCCGACGACGGCCCTCGTGGCCATTCCGGCCGCCCCGAGGGCGGCCGGAATGGCCACAAGGGCCGTCGTGGTCGGGCTCCTCGGTCTCGTGGCCGCTGCGCGGGTCGGCCACGCAGCTGACCGGCGGGTTGCGGACGTCGAGCACCTGGCAGGCCTGGTTGCACAGCGTGCACGGGCGCACGGGGACGCCGGCCCGCGTCTTGGCGACCAGGTCGGCGTCGGCGATCTGGGCGCGGGTCATCTCGACCGCGTCGGCCACCCCGGCGGTGAGGGCCGCCTCCGCGGCGGCGACGTCCACCACCGAGCCCTGCAGCACCACCGGCGTCCCGCCGGCCGCGGCCCGCACCGCCGCGGTCAGGCCGGCACTGGAGCCGGGCGCGGTGTGCCCGTCGGGGCGGTACGCCGAGGGCGCCAGGCCGCTGCCCCGGACGACGACCAGCAGGTCGACCAGCGGAGCCAGCTCGGCGACGGCGGCGACGGCGGTCTCCGGGGTGATGCCGGCCCACGGCGCCTGCTCGTCGCAGGACAGCCGCAGCCCCAGCACCCGGCCGGGCCCCAGCTCCGCGCGGACGGCGGTCAGCACCTCGCGGAGCAGCCGCAACCGGTCGGTGCCGTAGCCGTCGGTGCGGGTGTTGGTGAGGCCGGAGGCGAACTGGCGCAGCAGCGCCCGCGGGCCGGCGTCGACCTCCACGCCGTCCACGTCCGCGCCGACCGCGGTCCGGGTCGCGGCCCGGAAGCCGTCGACGAGCGCGGCGATCCCCTCCGGGTCCAGCTCCGCCGGGACCTCGCGGGTGACGACGTCGGGGACGGCGGACGGCGCCCAGAGCGCGGCGCGGGTGTGCGCGCTGCTGCCCTGCGACCCGGTGTGCCCGACCCCAGCGAGCACGAGCGCGCCCGCGGGCCGGCAGGCGGCGACGACGGCCGCCCAGCCGGGGCCGCAGTCGGCGGCCAGCGGTGCCCGCTCGTAGGGCCAGTCGCCGTCGTGCACCGACGCGGTCTCGGTGACGACGACGCCGCAGCCGCCGCCGGCCCGGCGGGCGTAGTAGGCGACGTGCCGGGGCGAGAGGGCCCGCCCGCGGCCGAGGTTGGTCTCGTGCGGGCCGAACAGCACCCGCGAGGGCGCCGTCCGGCCCGCCAGGACCAGTGGCTCGAGGAGCCTCAGCGCAGGTTGAGCCCGGCCAGCGGCGACTCGTCGCAGATCTTCGCCGGCGGGATGCTCGGCATGCCCAGCAGCGTCGGCTGACCGCGGACCGGGCCCTTGTGCGAGTGGTCGATGTGGCTCTTCGGCGTGACGAGGTCCAGGTCCCGCGCGGCGAGAGCGCTCTCGCCGTAGCCCTGCACGCACTCGGGGTCGGGACCGTCCAGCGGCAGGCCGGTGAAGAACTTGGCCGCCATGCAGCCGCCCCGGCAGGCGTCGAAGTGCGCGCACTTGGTGCAGGCGCCGCCGGTCTGCGGGCTGCGCAGGTCGGCGAACAGCTCCGAGGACTGCCAGACCCGCTGGAAGCCGCCCTCGTCGCGGACGTTGCCGGCGAGGAAGTTCTCGTGGATGGCGAACGGGCAGGCGTAGACGTCGCCCACCGGGTCGATCAGGCACACGACCCGGCCGGCTCCGCACAGGTTCAGCCCGGGCAGGGCCTCGCCGAACGCCGACAGGTGGAAGAACGAGTCCCCGGTCAGGACCTCGTCACCGTTGGCCAGCAGCCAGTGGTAGAGCTCCTTCTGCTGCTGCTGGGTCGGGTGCAGCTCGTCCCAGACGTCGGCGCCACGGCCCGACGGGCGCAGCCGGGTGATCCGCAGCTGGGCGCCGTAGGAGTCGGTGAGGGCCTTGAACTGGTCGAGCTGCCCGGCGTTCTCGCGGGTGACGACCACCGAGACCTTGAAGTCCTTCATCCCGGCCTCGGCCAGGTTCTCCAGCGCGCGGATGGCGGTGGCGTAGGAGCCGGTGCCGCGGACGCGGTCGTTGACCTCGGCGGTCGCGCCGTCCAGCGAGATCTGGACGTCGACGTAGTCGGTGCGGGCCAGCTGCGCGGCGCGGGTCTTGTCCAGCTTCACGCCGTTGGTGGAGAACTTGACGCCGACCTGGTGGTCGATCGCGTAGTCGAGCAGGTGCCAGAAGTCCGGCCGCACCGTGGGCTCGCCGCCGCCGACGTTGACGTAGAAGACCTGCATCCGCTGCAGCTCGTCGATGACCGCCTCGGCCTCGGCGGTGGACAGCTCGCGGGGGTCCCGCCGTCCCGAGGAGGACAGGCAGTGCGCGCACGCCAGGTTGCACGCGTAGGTGAGCTCCCAGGTCAGGCAGATCGGCGCGTCCAGCCCGTACTCGAACTGGTCGATCAGACGCCCGCCGGTCGGGCGGACCGGGGCGGGCGTGCGGGGCGGCAGGACGGCGGTCATGCTGGGCTCTCCCGTACTTCGATCATCTGCGAACGTGCGAGGTCGGCCAGCGCCTTGACGTAGGCGGCCCGCTGGGCCTCGGGGACACCGCACGCGACGAGGGTGGCCTCGGCGCTGGGGTGGTCGGCCAGCGTCTCGACGACGGTGACCAGCGTCTTCGACTTGAGGAACGACAGCTTCCGGTTGCCGAAGTGGTAGACGAGCGCGCCGAACGGCTCGGGGCGCAGGGCCACCGAGCGGGCCCGACGCCAGGGCAGCGACGCGTCGAACGCGGGGGCGGGCCCGGGCGCACCGGAGCCCGGCGGTGGAGCGGCGCCGGCGTCGCTCATCGGCTCAGCCGGCGCCGCGACGGGGGCGTCGATCAGTACACCCCGCACATGCCGTCGATGGAGACCTCCTCGACGAGCGACTCCTCGACCAGGGTCTCCTCGGCGGCGGGCGCCTCGGTGGCCTGGGTGTCGGTGATCTCGGGCACGGTGCCTCCTGTGATCGGCGTTACGAACGTGGGGTGGACGTTAGTGACACCCAGTGCCACGGGCAACACCGGGGGTCGGTCGCGCTCGACGGGTTGCCGCCCCCCTCGCCCCATCCGGGGACGCAGTGCGGCGACGGCGCCGGAGAGGCGCTCCGGTGCCGCAAGATGGACCCGTGACCTCCGTCCTGGCCGACGCGCGCGCAGACACCCGCGCCCGGATCGAGCAGGCCGCCCTCGAGCTGTTCGCCCGCACCGGCTTCGAGCAGGTGACCACCGACGAGATCGCCGACGCGGCCGGCATCAGCCGCCGGACGTTCTTCCGCTACTTCGCCACCAAGGCCGACGCGGTGTGGGGCGACTTCGCCTCCCACGTCGAGCGGCTCGACCAGCTGCTGGCCGACGCCCGGGCCGACCAGCCGGTGCTCGCCTCGATCTGCGCGGCCTACGTCGAGGTCAACGACTACTCGGCGGCCGACCTGCCGATGCTCCGCCAGCGGATGGCGCTGATCCTGGGCGAGCCGGCGCTGCAGGCGCACTCCCAGGTGCGCTACGCCGACGTCGACCGCGTCGTCGCCGAGCACGTCGCCCGCCGCACCGGGGAGCGGCCGGACGCACTGCTCCCCCGGCTGGTGGCCACCACGACCCGCGCGGCCGCGACGACGGCGTTCGAGGTGTGGCTGGCCGACGGGACGACGTCCCTCGGCGACGACCTCCACGCGGCCTTCGACCAGCTCGCCGCCGGCTTCCCCACCCTGCGCACGGCCTGACGCGCCCACAGCCGACTCCTCGGTGCCGCTCAGCCGGCGAGCCACTCCCCCAGCCCGCCCAGCAGCCGGTCGACGTCCGCCTCGTCGGAGTAGGGCGCCAGGCCCACGCGCAGGCCGCCCGCGTCACCCAGGCCGAGCCGGCGGGAGGCCTCGATCGCGTAGAAGGAGCCGGCCGGGGCGTTGACCCCGCGCCCGGCGAGGAAGCGGTGTGCGTCGGCGGCGTCCCGGCCCTCGAAGGTCAGCAGCAGGGTGGGCGTGCGGTGGCGCGCCCGCGACCACACCGTGACGCCGGGCAGCGTCCGCAGTCCGTCCTCGATGCGCTCGCGCAGCCGGTCCTCGTGCTCCTCCAGCGCGGCCATCCCGACCTCGAGCCGGGCCCGCCGGTCCCCCTCCGGGCCCCCGAGACCGGCGAGGAAGTCGACCGCCGCGGTCGTGCCGGCCAGCAGCTCGTAGGGCAGCGTGCCGAGCTCGAACCGCTCCGGGACGGCGTCGGTGGAGGGCAGCAGCTTGTCCGGGCGCAGGGTCTCCAGCAGCGCGGGCGCGGCGACGACGCAGCCGCAGTGCGGGCCCAGGAACTTGTAGGGCGAGCAGGTGAACAGGTCGGCGCCGAGGGCCCGCACGTCCACCGCGGCGTGCGCGGTCAGGTGCACGCCGTCGACGTACGTGAGCGCGCCGGCGTCGTGGGCCAGGGCGGTGATCGCGGGGAGGTCCGGCCGGGTGCCGATGAGGTTGGACGCGCCGGTGACCGCGACCAGCCGGGTGCGGTCGGAGAGGACGGCGGCGACGGCCTCGGGGGCGAGCTCGCCGGTGGCCGGGTCGAAGTCCGCCCAGCGCACCGTCGCCCCGCGCGCCTGTGCCGCCTGCACCCACGGCCGCACGTTGGCGTCGTGGTCCAGCCGGGTCACCACCACCTCGTCGTCCGCGCCCCAGCCGGCCGACAGCACCCGGGAGAGGTCGTAGGTCAGCTGCGTCGCGCTGCGGCCGAAGACGACCCCGGCGGGGTCCCCGGCGACCAGGTCCGCGACCGCCCTGCGCGCGCCCAGGACGACGTCGTCGGCGTTCCGCTCGGCCTGCGTCACCCGGCCGCGGTTGGCGATCGGTGACGTCAGCGTGGCCGCGACCGCCGCGGCCACCGACTCGGGGACCTGCGAGCCGCCCGGCCCGTCGAAGTGCGCGGTGCCGGCGCGGAGGGCGGGGAAGCAGGCGCGGACGGCCTCGACGTCGTAGCTCACCCCGCCAGCATGCCCAGCCGACCGCGGCCGTCCGCCACCGGCCGCCGGGTGTGCACGGACCGCGGTCCGGAGCCGGCGGGGACCGCGGTGTGCGCACACAGCGCGCGGGGCGTCAGCGCGCCGACCGGACGATCCGGTCGGGGCGGACGACGACGGTGGTCGCGCGCGCCCGCCGCAGCCAGGTGGTGAGGACGCCGTCGACGTCGGCCACCACGACCTCCGCACCACCCGCCGGACGCACCGCCACCCGCCCGGGGGCGAGCAGCCGCAGCCGCGCCGTCCCGGGCCCCAGGACGTCGTCCACCGGGCACCGCCGGCCGCCGGCGTCCACCGGGGCGCGGGGCAGCAGGGTGCCGGCCAGCCGCCGGGCCGGTCTCCCGCGGCGGGCGACCAGGGGGCCGGGGGGCAGCGGCGGGGTGCGGCTGTCGGTGGCGAAGGCGGCGACCGCGGGGACCCGCCCGGCCGCCGCCAGCACCGCGCGCCGCAGCACCGCCCCGCCGGCGCCGCCGCCGGTCATGAGCCGGCCGACGAGGAGCGCCAGCCGCACCATCGCCCGCGCGTGCGGCGCCCGTTCGGCCTGGTGGGTGTCGAGCAGCCGGTCGTCGGCGCCGCCGGTGAGCACCGCGGCGAGCTTCCAGGCCAGCTGGTGGACGTCGCGCAGCCCCAGGCCCAGCCCCTGGCCGATGAAGGGCGGGGTGAGGTGGGCGGCGTCCCCGGCCAGCAGCACCCGGCCGGACCGCCAGCGGTCGGCGACCTGCGCCCGGTAGACGTACTCGGCCACCCGCACCACCTCCGCGCCGTCGGCTCCCGCGGGCGCCAGCAGCGCCGGGAGTCGCGCCGCCAGCTCCTCGCGGGTCTCCCCCGCCCGCATCCGGAACTCCCAGCGGTAGCGGTCGCCGGCGACCGGCATGAACGTCGCCGGCCGGTGCGGGTCGCAGACCTGGTGCACACCGGGCCAGACCGGCAGCGGGACGGCGGAGCGGAGGTCGGCGACCAGCCAGCGGTCGGCCCGCCCCAGGTCGCGCATGGTCGCGCCGATGAGCCGGCGCACCGTGCTGTGGGCGCCGTCGCAGCCGAGCACCGCGGCCGCGGCCAGGTCCGGCGCCACCCCGCCGGCCCGGTCCCGCACGTGCACGGTGACGCCGTCCCCGTCGCCGGTCAGGTCCACCACCTCGGCACCGGTGCGCAGGGTGATCCCGGGCGTCGCGCGGACGGCGGCCAGCAGCGCCGCCTCCAGGTCGGGCTGGTGGAACATCGACCCCTGCGGCCAGCCGTGCGCCCCGGCCGACGGCGAGCGGCGGAACTCGGCGAGGGTGCGCAGCCGGCCGTCCAGCAGCCGCAGCCCGCTCATCGGCCGGCTGACCCGGAGGAACGCCGCGGCGACGCCGGCGTCGGCCAGCGCCCGCAGCGCCTCGTCGTCCAGGTGCACCGCCCGCGGCCGGGCGTAGGGGGCCGGCTGGCGCTCGAGGACGAGGACGGGCAGGCCCCGGCGGGCCAGCAGCAGCGCCCCGGTGAGCCCCACCGGGCCGGCGCCCACGACGACGACCGGCCTGCCTGTCACGGCGCCACTCTCCCAGGGGACGGGAACCGGGGTAGCGGGAACGTTGCAGCTCCCTTCCCCTGGTGTGAGCCACGCCATAACGTGCCGGTCACGGTCATGCGTCGTGCATGCGCGAGTGCCCTCGACGACGAGGGCGACGAGGAGGTTCCCTGTGCCCGTGAACACCCGCGGCGCGATCCTGCGCTCCGCTCCCGGCAAGTGGGAGGTCACCGACCTGGTCGCGGACGACCCGCGCCAGGGCGAACTCCAGGTCAAGCTGGCGGCGTCCGGCCTGTGCCACTCGGACGACCACATCGCCACCGGCGACATGCAGGTCGGCCACTACCCGTTCCTCGGCGGCCACGAGGGGTCCGGCGTCGTGACGGCGGTCGGCCCGGGCACGCCGGGCTTCAAGGAGGGCGACCACGTCGTCTTCTCGTTCCTGCCCGGCTGCGGCCGCTGTCGCTACTGCGCCAACGGCCAGCAGTACATCTGCGACTCCGGCGCCAACCTGCTCGTCGGCTCCCGGTGGGACGACGCGGAGAGCTTCCGCTTCCAGACCTCCGACGGCACCCCGGTCGGGCAGATGTGCGGCCTGGGCACCTTCGCCGAGGTGACGACGGTCGACGTCCGCTCGACGGTCAAGATCCCCGACGACATCCCGCTCGACGTCGCCTGCCTCGTCGGCTGCGGCGTCGGCACCGGCTGGGGCACCGCGGTCCAGGCCGGTGAGGTCAAGGCCGGCGACACGGTGATCGTCATGGGCATCGGCGGCATCGGCATCAACGCGGTGCAGGGTGCCGCGCACGCCGGCGCCAGCCACGTCATCGCCGTCGACCCCGTGGCCTTCAAGCGCGAGAAGGCGCAGGAGCTCGGAGCCACCCACGCCTTCGAGAGCATCGAGGAGGCCGCCGACTTCGCCCGCAGCGTCACCAACGGGCAGGGCGCGGACAAGGCGCTGGTCACCGTCGGGATCCTCAAGGGCGAGCACGTCGCCCAGGCCTTCGACGCGATCGGCAAGGGCGGCCGGGTGGTCATCACCGGCCTCGGCGACCTCACCGACGTGGGCATCCCGATCAACCCCAGCATGCTGGCGCTGTTCACCAAGGAGATCCGCGGCGCGCTGTTCGGCGACCAGAACCCCAGCGCCGACATGCTCAAGATGCTGCGCCTCTACCAGGAGGGGAAGCTCAAGCTCGACGAGCTGATCACCAGCCGGTACAAGCTCGACGACGTCAACGCCGGCTACGAGGACATGAAGGCCGGCAAGAACATCCGCGGCGTCATCATCTACGACTGAGGGAGGACCACCCTCCCCCCACGCCTCGCAGGCTCGGCGAGGGGCCCTGGAGGGTGGCCGTTCCAGCACGTCACCGGGCCGGGGCGCTCCCTTCGGGGGCGCCCCGGTCGCGTGTCACCCACCCCGAGGAGGACCGTGAGCACCACCACCACCGCCCGGCGCCTGGACGTGACCGGCATGGTCCGGGTCGCCCGTGAGCGGGTGGTCGCCCGCATGCGCGAGGCCGAGGTCGTCGCCGCCGCGCTGTCGGCCGGCCGCAACGTCCTGCTGGAGGGCCCGCCCGGCACCGGCAAGACCACCCTGCTGCGCTCGCTGGCCGACGGCGCCGGCGTCCCGCTGGTGCTGGTGGAGGGCAACGCCGAGCTCACGCCGACCCGCCTGGTCGGCCACCACGACGCCTCGCGGGTGCTGACCGAGGACTACCGGGCCGAGAACTTCGTGCCGGGCCCGCTCACCCGCGCGATGACCGACGGCGCGATCCTCTACGTCGAGGAGTTCAACCGGGTGCCCGAGGAGACGATGAACGTCCTCCTCGGCGTCCTCTCCGAGCGCGAGATGCACGTGCCGCGGTTCGGCCGGGTGACCGCCCGGCCCACCTTCCGGCTGGTGGCGGCCATGAACCCGTTCGACGCCGTCGGCACCGCGCGGGTCACCCCCGCCCTCTACGACCGCTCCTGCCGGGTCGCGATGGGCTACCAGGACGAGGAGGCCGAGCTCTCCGTCGTCGCGACCGCCACCGACGGCCCCGCGCCCCTGGTCGCCCAGGCGGTGCGCACGGTCCGCATCACCCGCGACCACCCCGAGCTGCGGATCGGCTCCTCCGTGCGCGGCGCCATCGACACCGTGCTCATCGCGCTGGAGCTGGCCACCGTCCGCGGGCACGAGAGCATCGAGGAGACCACCGGCCTGGACGCCGCCCTCGCCGCGCTCACCGGCAAGGTCACCCTCGCCGACGGCACGGCCCGCCCGGTCGAGGACGTCGTCGCCGACATCTGGCGCCGGGCGGGTGAGGAGCTGGGAAAAGCCTGACGCCCGAGGAACCGGGCGACCCCGCCGACGCCGCCGATCCGGCCGACCCACCGCCACCCCCGCCCGGGCCGGGCGGCCTGCAGGACCCACCCGGGCGCCGGCCGCCGCAGCCGGCACCGGTGGAGGACCCCGACGACGTCGAGCAGGTGCTCAAGCAGCACGCCGCCCGCAAGGCCGGCCGCGACGAGCTGGCCCGGGCGCACCCGGAGTTCCAGCAGGTCTCCCCGCAGCTCGGTGAGCTGGACGAGGAGGCGATGGCCGACCTCACCGCCCGGGACCCCGACGCGGCCAACCGGCTGCTCACCGCGATGGGCCGGGCCTTCGACCCCGGGCTGCGGGCAGCCGCGCGGGCGCTGGCCTGCCGGCTGCCGGTGGGCACCCCGCGGGCCGGCGTCCCCGACCGCCCGGGCACCCGCCGGGTGGTGACCCGCCGCGACGACACCGGCAGCGACATCGACCTCGACGCCACCCTCCAGGCCCGCGGCGCGGAGCCGCACTGGCGCGCCGAGCACCTGCACACCCGCGGCTGGCGCTCCACCGGCCGGGCCTGCGTGCTGCTGGTCGACGCCTCCGGCTCGGTGGCCGGGGACGAGCTCTCGGTCGCCGTCCTCACCGCCTCGGCGCTGGCCCAGCGGATGCGGCCCGGCGACGAGCTGGCCGTGGTGGCGTTCTGGTCGCAGGCGGTGGTGCTGCGGCCGCTGTCGACCGACCCGCGCACCGACGTCGTCATCGACCGGCTGTTCGACCTCGACGGCGGGGGCACCACCGACCTCGACCTCGGCCTGCGCACCGCCGCCGTCCAGCTGGCCCGCTCCCGGGCCGCCGCGCGCGACGTCCTGCTGCTCTCCGACGGCATGCCGACCGACAGCCCCGACCCGCTGCCCGCCGCCGGCGCGCTCGCCCGCGCCGGGGCGCACCTGCACGTGCTGTCGCTGTCGGACGAGCCGGAGTCGGTGGCCAACTGCGCCGCGCTCGCCGCCGCCGGGGACGGCCGGGTGGCGCCGCTGCTCAAGCCGACCCAGGCCCCGGCCGCGGTCCGCACCGTGCTCGGCTGACGGGGCATCCACCGGATCGGCTCGACGCGCTCCAGCCCGCCGGGGACGGCGTCGGACACCCGCGCCTGCCGGCGCCGGTACGGGCGAGGCCTGGCGCTCCCCGCCCGGGCCGCCTAGCGGGGGCGCGGCGCCGGCCGCACCGCGTCGCCGGCGCGGGCCGCGTCGAGGGGGACCGCGGAGGTGAGGACGGCGGGCCCGAGCCGGAGCACGCCGTCGGACAGGGCGGCGCAGCGGACCCCGCCGCGGCCCCGCAGCCCGCGGTGCGCCCCGGGCGCGAGGACGGCGTCCATCCACGCGCACGGGTTCGCCGGCCGGCCGCCGCGCAGCCGCACCGCGCCGGAGCCGGTGTCGAGGGCGAACTCCTCGCCGCGCAGCGCCTCCACCTCCGCGCCGCGCAGCACGACGGTGCGCCGGGCCAGCAGGGGGTCGAACGGCGGCACCCCGAGCTCGGCGGCCAGCGCCTCCAGGCCCTCGACGGCGAGCACGGTGAGCTGGGCGTCGCGGTGCGCGGGGCGGCCGGCGTAGCGGTCACCCACCACCCCGGAGCCGGCGCGCACCTCGATCTCCACGCGCCGGTCGCCGTCCACCGCCGGGACCTCCCCGCCGGGCCGCCCGCCGTAGCGGTGCACCGGGGAGGCCAGCAGCCCGACGACCTCGACGTCGTACCGGTACGGCAGCGGGTTCAGCGGCCCGGCCCGGCGTCGAGCAGGCCGTAGGCGCGCGCCTCCTCGACGTCGAGCAGCCTCCCGGCGCGCATGTCGGCGGCGACCTCCTCGACGGGACGGCCGCAGGCCCCGGCCAGCCGCTCCTGCAACCGGCGCAGCTGCCGCAGGTGCTCGGCGGCCCAGGCCTCCACCTCGTGGCCGGGCACGCCGCGCGGCGCCCGCGGCTCGCACAGCCGGAAGCTCGCGTGCGCCCCGGCCTGCCGGGAGTCGGCGACGGCCAGCACGGCGAGCGCGGGACCGGTGAGCGTGCCCAGCGCGGTCGCGTGCACGGGCGCACCGACGAGGTCGAGGGCGTCGACCAGGGTGAGGGCGCCGTCGAGGTCGGCACCGACGCCGGACAGCCGGAGCCGGACCGGTCCGTCACCGGTCGCGTCGAGCAGGGCGAGCTCGGCCACGGCCCGGTTGACCGCGTCGGCGTCCAGCACGCCGGCCAGGGTGATCACGCGCTGCTCGAGCAGCCGCTCGGTCAGCCAGTCCGCACCGCCGAGGACGACGGTGGCCGACGCCGAGGAGGGCCCGGGCACCGGCGGCCGGCCCTCCGGCTGCCAGGGGGTGCGCGGCCACTCCGGCGGCCGCGGGGGGAACGGCGGGTCGGGCGGACCGGGCGGCACGGGTGGCCAGGTGGCTCGGGTCATGACGACTCCTCGGACGGTCGGACCTGCCAGTCGACGGTGCGGCCCAGCGCGGCCGCGTAGCGCTCCAGCGTGGACAGCCGCGCGTCGAGCTCACCGCTCTCCAGCCGGGCCACCGCCGACTGCGACGTCCCCATGCGTGCGGCGACGTCGGTCTGGCTGAGCTCGCTCTCCCGGCGGGCGCGGACCAGCTCCTCGATCAGCTCCCGCCGACGGTCGGCGAGCCCCTCCAGGCCCGGGAACCGGCTGCGGCGCGGGGACGACATACCAGCAACGGTATACCCGATCCGCTATGGCCGACAGGTCCCGCCGCGATCATCGGATCGGTGCACGGGACACGCGCGGACCCGCCGCTGCGCCGGGCACGCACCCGATGACCACCACGGACGGCGGGGCCGGGCGGGGTCCCGGGGCCTCAGCGGTCGGCGGTCTTGTGGATCGGGCCCTCGATGCCGGTCAGCCGCTCACCGGAGCCACCCCAGCGCCCGGCGATGATCTCCGCCGCGATGGAGATCGCCGTCTCCTCCGGCGTGCGCGCGCCGAGGTCGAGGCCGATCGGCGAGGAGAGCCGCGCCAGCTCCTCCTTGGCCAGGCCGGCCTCCTCGAGCCGGGCGAGTCGTTCCTCGTGCGTCCGCCGGGAGCCCATCGCGCCCACGTAGGCCACCGGGATCCGCAGCGCGACCTCCAGCAGGGGGACGTCGAACTTCGGGTCGTGGGTGAGCACGCACAGCACGGTGCGCTCGTCGATGCGCCCGGCGTCCACCTCGGCCTGCAGGTAGCGGTGCGGCCACTCGACGACGACCTCGTGCGCGTCGGGGAAGCGCTTGGGGGTCGCGAACACCGGGCGGGCGTCGCAGACGGTGACCCGGTAGCCGAGGAACGCCCCCACCCGGGCGACGGCGGCGGCGAAGTCGATGGCGCCGAACACGATCATCCGGGCGGCCGGGGCGAAGGCGTTGACGAACAGCGACAGGTCGTCGCCGCGGCGCTCGCCGTCGTGGCCGACGTGCAGCATCCCGGTCCGGCCGGCGGCGAGCATGCCGCGGGCGTCGGCGGTGACGGCGTCGTCCAGGCGCTGCAGACCGAGGGTGCCCGAGGCACGGTCGGGCCAGACGACCAGGCGCCGGCCCACCCGGTCCTCCGGGCCGGCGACGCAGGTGACGACGGCGACCGGCTCGTGCGCGGCGACGGACTCGGCGATCTCGCCCAGCTCGGGGAACGACTCGCGCGAGACCCGCTCCACGAAGACGTCGAGGATGCCGCCGCAGGTCAGGCCCACGGCGAAGGCGTCGTCGTCACTGACGCCGTACCGCTCCAACGTCGGGACGCCGCTCTCCACGACGTCCTTGGCCTCCTCGTAGACCGCGCCCTCGACGCAGCCCCCGGAGACGCTGCCCACCGCGGTGCCGTCGGGGCCGACCAGCATGGAGGCGCCCGCCGGCCGCGGCGCCGAGCGCCAGGTGGCGACCACCGTGCCCATGCCGACGGTCTCGCCCGCCTGCCACCAGCCGACCAGGTCCTCGAGCACGTCACGCATCGGACAGCTCCTCTTCTCGGTGTGGGAGACCTACGGCCCCGTCCGGGTGCCCACCCCGAGCGTGCGGAGGGTGGGGGGAACGGGGTCCACTGTCAGGCACGCGAGATCACTCCCGCGAGCTTCTCGAACGCGGCCATGCTGTGCCCCGCGACGAAGTGGTCGATCGACGGCAGCGCCGCCTGCATCCCGGCGGTGAGCGGCTCGTAGCCCTCGCGGCCCTTGTGCGGGTTGACCCAGACGACCGCGTGGGCCAGCCGGTGCAGGCGCGCCATCTGCTCGGCCAGCACGTCGGTGCCGCCGCGCTCCCAGCCGTCGCTGCAGACGACGACGACCGCACCGCGCGCCGTCCCGCGCTGCCCCCACCGGTCGAGGAACGCCTTGAGCACGTCACCGAGGCGGGTGCCGCCCGACCAGTCGGGGATGGCCGCACCGCTGGCGGCCAGCGCCTTGTCCGGGTCGCGCATCCGCAGCTCCCGGGTCACGCGGGTCAGCCGGGTGCCGATCGTGAAGACCTCCGTCGCCGCCGGGTGGGCGCGGACGGCGGCGTGCGCGAACCGCAGCAGGGCGTCGGCGTAGGGGCTCATCGAGCCGGAGACGTCGACGAGCAGCACCACGCGGCGCGGGCGGGGCCGGGCCCGGCGGTGCAGCAGCCGGGTCACCTCCCCGCCGTCGTGCAGGGCGCGGCGCACGGTGCGGGAGGCGTGCACGGTCCCGTGCGCGCTGGGGCGGCGGCGGCGCGACGGGCGCATGGGGGACGCCGGGACCAGCAGCGCGAACAGCCGGCGCAGGTGGTCCCGCTCGGCGACGCTCATCTCGGCCACGTCGCGGTGGCGCAGCACCTCGTCCGCGCTCGCCGTCCCGGCCAGCTCCGGTGGCTGCTCGCCGTCGTCGCTCTGCCCGGTGCCCTGCTCCAGCGGGGCGGTCGTGGCCAGCTGCCGCTCCGGCTGGGCCGCCGAGCGGGCCGGCCGCGGCGCCTCACCGCCGAAGTAGGCGGCGAAGGCGGCGTCGTAGCGCTCCAGGTCGTCCGGCCCGCCGCACAGGGTGAGCCGGCCGGCCCAGTACACGTCGGTCGCGTCGAGCACGTCGAGGGCGCCGACGGCGCCCAGCATCGCCTCGACGCGGTCGGGTGAGGCGGTGACCCCGGCGTGCCGCAGGGTGCGCGCGAAGCCCAGGACCGTGTCGACGACGTCGCGCCGCGACGTCCGGGCCTCAGCTGCCACCGAAGAGCGCCCCCCGGGCCAGGGCGTGCACGCGGTCGGCGTCCTCCCGGTACTTGAGGACGGCACCCAGCGTGCGTGCGGCGATGTCGGGGTCGAGGTCGCGGGCGCCCAGCGTCTGCAGCGCGGTGGCCCAGTCCATGGCCTCGGCCACACCGGGCGGCTTGAGCAGGTCCAGCGTGCGCAGCTTCGCCGTCGCCCGGGCCACCTCGCGGGCCAGCTGCTCGGTGACCTCGGGCAGCCGGCGGCGGAGGATGGCGACCTCGCGGTCGAAGTCCGGGTGCTGCAGCCAGTGGTAGAGGCAGCGCCGCTTGAGGGCGTCGTGCACCTCGCGGGTGCGGTTGGACGTGAGGATCACCAGGGGCGGGGTGACCGCGCGGATCGTGCCCAGCTCCGGGATGGAGATGGTGAAGTCCGAGAGCACCTCGAGCAGGAAGGCCTCGAACTCGTCGTCGGCGCGGTCGACCTCGTCGACCAGCAGCACGGACGGCGAGTCCTCCAGGGCCTGCAGCAGCGGGCGGGCCAGCAGGAACCGGCGGTCGTAGAGGGAGGCCTCCAGCGTCTCGGTGTCGCCGGTGGCGTGCGCGGCCTCCGCGGCCCGCAGGTGCAGCAGCTGGCGGCCGAAGTCCCAGTCGTAGAGGGCCTGGCTGGCCTCCAGGCCCTCGTAGCACTGCAGCCGGTACAGCGGCCGGCCGGTCACCTGGGCCAGCGCCTGGGCGAGCGCGGTCTTGCCGACACCGGCCTCGCCCTCGAGGAACAGCGGCCGGTGCATCGCCAGGGCCAGGTAGGCGGCCGTGGCCAGCCCCTCGTCGGGCAGGTAGCCGGTGGCCTCCAGCGCGGCGGCCAGGGCCTCGGGGCCGGCGGGGGTCCCGCGCGGGTCGGTCACCGGCTCCAGCGTGGCCTCACCCACGCGTCCGCCTCGCCGTCGCTCGTCGTCCGCGTCCGTGGCACCGCTGTGTTCCCCGCGTCCGCTCGCAAGCTCGCTCACGTACCGAGCATCCCACCTGCGCGGCAGCACCTGCTCTGCGGAGCCGGGCGGCCCCGGACGGCAGGTGGCCGGCCGGAGAACTCGTCTCGGCCGGCCACCGCCGTGCTGGGTCCGGCCTGCGGCCGGGCGGGGACGTCAGATGCGACGGTCGCGGCCCGTCGTGTCGCCGTCGACGTCGATCTGCTCCTTGCGGACGTCGGCGGAGACGGTCTCGGTGTCGGTGACCGTCTCGGTGTCCAGGCGCACGCGCTCGACGGGGACGGCCTCCTTCTCCACGACCGGGCGCTCGGCGTGCAGCGTGACCTCGTGCTCCTCCTCGGAGATCGCGGGGCCGTCCATCGCGTTGCCGATGTTGGCGTCGGTGATCGGCTCGCGCTCGACGCGGACCTCCTC
This sequence comes from Geodermatophilus sp. SYSU D00079, assembly GCF_054050635.1. Taxonomy (NCBI): domain Bacteria; kingdom Bacillati; phylum Actinomycetota; class Actinomycetes; order Geodermatophilales; family Geodermatophilaceae; genus Geodermatophilus; species Geodermatophilus sp. SYSU D00079. Next base: position 23,503 of record NZ_JBJGZS010000019.1, read on the forward strand.
GCGCGAGACCGGCACGGTCTCGGTCTGGTTCTCGGTCACGACGTACTTGCGCAGCCGGGCCCGGCCGACCTCCTCGGTGCGGGTGCCCACGTTCAGCTGCTCCTCGGAGCGCGTCATCGCGTTGTCCGTCGTGGGGCCGGAGGTGTCGTGGCCCACGGCGCCGCGGGTGTCCACGCCGGCGGTGCCGGTCAGGTCGCGGTCGGTCGTGCCGGTGGTCGCGTGCCGCCCGGTCGTGTCCCGGTCGGTCATGCCGGTGGTGGCCATGCCGGTCGTCGACTCGGTGCCGGTCATCGTGCCGGTCGTCGTCTCCGGCCGGTCCACCCGGCCCACGGTGGTGTCGGTGCGGCCCGTCCCGGCCGTCCCGGTGCCCGTCTCGAGGTTGTAGTACCGGTAGAGCTCCTGCTCCTCCTGCGGCGAGAGGTGCCCGTCGGTGTCGATCTTCGGGGCGTCCTTCACGGCGCTCTTGCTCACCGGTACCCGGAGCCCGTCGTCGGTCAGGTCGGCGTCCCGGATCGGGACGAAGGACTCCTTGGTGCCGAACAGGCCGGTGCGCACGGTGACCCACTCCGGCTGGCCGGTCTCGTCGTCGAGGTAGACCTCCGAGGCCGACCCGATCTTCTCGCCGGACTGGTCGTAGACGTCCTTGCCGATCACGCGGCTGATGGTCTCGGTACCGATCATCGTCGTTCGTCGCTCCCATCTGAGCACGGGCTGTCACGGTCACCTGGATGGGTGACCCCGACCCGGCGGACGAAACAGGACCACCCGGGCGACACGCCCGGAGACCGCACGCGTCCACCCGGCGGCGCCGGCCGCCGACCCGCGCGGCGCAGGATCCGTGCAGGTCAGGCGCCAGAGAGTGGCGCGCAACCGATCGGCCGGACGCGCCGGGGCACGTCGCGACTCTCCGCGACCACCGCACCGCCGGGCGTGTCACCTTCCCCGGCGCCCCGGCGCGTCGCCGCCGTCGCCGGGGGCGCTCCTGCCCATCCTGGACGGCGTGCCTCCCCGCTCGCCGTACGACGACCTGGTCCACCCGCGCACCGTGAAGAAGCCGCCGCCGCAGGTGGAGGCGCTCAGGGACGTCGTCGTCGAGGACCCGAGCAGCGGGTTCGTCGGCGCCGTCGTGCGCTGCGAGAAGGACGTCGTCCACCTCGAGGACCGGTTCGGGAAGGTCCGCGCCTACCCCCTGGGGCCGGGCTTCTGGGTGGACGGCCGCCCCGTCGTGCTCGTCCGGCCGAAGCAGCACGCCCCCTCGGGCCCGCAGCGCAGCGCCTCGGGCTCGACCTACGTGGTCGGCGCGCGCGCCCGGGTCGCCCGCGAGGGCCGCATCTACGTCGAGGGCAAGCACGACGCCGAGCTGGTGGAGAAGGTGTGGGGCCACGACCTGCGGATCGAGGGCGTGGTCGTCGAGCCGTTGCACGGCGTCGACGACCTCCCCGCCATCGTGCGCGACTTCCGCCCCTCCTCCGGACGGCGCCTGGGCGTGCTCGTCGACCACCTGGTCACCGGCTCCAAGGAGTCCCGGATCGCCGACCGGGTCACCGGTGCGCACGCCCTGGTCGTCGGTCACCCGTTCATCGACATCTGGCAGGCGGTCAAGCCCCAGGTGGTCGGCATCCGCGCCTGGCCCACCGTGCCCAAGGGCGAGCCGTGGAAGGAGGGCGTCTGCCGGCGGCTGGGCTGGGAGGACGACACCGGGTACGTGTGGGCCCAGCGCATCCTGGCGCGGGTGCGCACCTGGACCGACCTGGAGCCGGCGCTGATCGGGCGGGTCGAGGAGCTCATCGACTTCGTCACCACCGACTGAGACCCCGTCACCACCGACCGGGACCCGCGCCCGATCCCGTTGACCGCGGGGCCGGCGACCGCCATTGTCTCAAGCACTTGAGTCAATGGGGGAACGCGTGAGCCTGCTCGTCCTGCTGCCGCTCCTCGCCGGAGCGGCGACCGCCGCCGTGACCGGGCTGCTCCGCCGCACCCCGCCCAGCCACGAACTGGCGGTGGCGGCCGCCCGGCGACACGCGCGGCTCGGCTCCGCTGCCGCCCTGGTGGCCGGGCTGGCCGCCGCGCTGTGGGTGGGCACCACCCGTCTCGGGGACCCCTCGCCCGGCAGCCTGGGCGTCACCGCACTGCTGGTCCCGGTTGTGTGCGGGGTCGTCCACACCGCCGTGCTCGGCCTCACGGAGCTCACCTGGCCCCGGCCGGCCGGCTCCGTGCGCCGGGCCCGGTTGGAGCGCCGCGGCCTGCTCGACGCGGCGCCCCGGTGGCTGGTCCGCCTGGCCGGTGCCGCGGCGGGCGCGGCGGTGCTGACCGTCGTCGTCGGCGCCCTGACCGCGGCACCCGACGGCCGCAGCCTCCGGGTCGACGCCCCACCGGTGGAGGCCACGGCGGGCCCCTTCCCGGGGCTGGTCTACGGGCGGCCGGCCGCACTCGGCCTGGTGGCGCTGGCCGCCCTGACCGCCGCGACGCTGTGGGTCGTGGCCAACCGCCCGGCGGTGGCGACCGAGGACGCCCGGGCCGAGGCCGCCCTGCGGTCGGCCTCGGCGCACCGGGTGCTGCGCGTGGCCACCGCGACGACGCTGGTGGTCGCCGGCGGGCTGCTGGCCGCGGCCGGCAACGCGGTGTGGAGCGCGTCCACCGCGACCGGGCAGCAGGTGCTCGGCGTCCTGGGGACCGGGCTGGGCGGCTGCGGGTTCGCCGCCCTGCTGGCCGGGGCGGTGGTCGCCTGCGTCCGGGCGCCCGGCGTCCCGTCGGACCGGCCGGTGGCCGCCTGACCGCCGTGGCCCTGGACATCACGGTCGACGTCACGGCCGCGACGCCGCCGTACGAGCAGATCCGCCGCCAGATCGCCGCCTACGTCGACGCGGGGCTGCTCGCCGAGGGCGCCCGGCTGCCCACCATGCGCGCCCTCGCCGCCGACCTGGGGGTGGCGGTGGGCACGGTGGGGCGGGCCTACGCCGAGCTGGAGGCCGCCGGGCTGGTGGCCAGCCGGCGCCGCACGGGCACGGTCGTCACGGGCCGCTCGCCGGCGCCCGCGGAGGTGGAGCTGCGGCGCGCCGCAGCCGACCTCGCCGCCCGCGCCCGGGCGGCGGGCGTGGACGGCGAGACGGTGCTGGCCATCGTGCGGGCGGCCCTGCTCCGCGCCGGCTGAGCGGGGTCGCCCGGGCACGGGGACCGCTCCCGGACGACTCCGCGACCCTCAGCCGGGGATGTAGTTGAAGGTGTCCGGGTCCGGGCCGGTGCGCTCGCCGCGGTCGAGGCCGGTGATGGCGGCCATCGCGGACTCGTCGAGCTCGAAGTCGAACAGCGCGAAGTTCTCCTCGACCCGCGAGCGGGTCACCGACTTCGGGAAGACGACGTCCCCGCGCTGGATGTGCCAGCGCAGCACGACCTGGGCCGGCGTGCGGCCCAGCTGCTCGGCGATCGTGGTGATCGCCGGGTCGCCGAGCACCTTCCCCTGCGCGATCGGCGACCACGCCTCGGTCACGATCTCGTGGTCGGCGTCGAACGCGCGCAGCTCGTCCTGGGCGAGGTAGGGGTGCACCTCGATCTGGTTCACCGCCGGGCGGACCCCGGTCTCGGCGAACAGCCGGCGCAGGTGGGTGGCGGTGAAGTTGGAGACGCCGATCGCGCGGCACTGCCCGCCGGCGTAGATCTCCTCCATCGCCTTCCACGTCTCCACGTAGTCGACGTCGATGCCGGGCAGCGGCCAGTGGACGAGGAACAGGTCGAGGTGGTCGGTGTCCAGCTCGGCCAGGGTCCGGTCGAAGGCCCGCAGCGCGTCGTCGCGGCGGTGGGAGGCGTTGCTCAGCTTGCTGGTGATGAAGACGTCGTCCCGCTCGACGCCGGCGCGCTTGATGCCCTCCCCGACGCCCTTCTCGTTGCGGTACATCTCGGCGGTGTCGATGTGCCGGTAGCCGACCTCGAGTGCGGTGGCGACGGCCTCGGCGGTGTCCTCGGGCGGGACCTGGTAGACGCCGAACCCCAGCTGGGGGATCTCGACACCGTTGTTGAGCCGGATCGTGGGCACGGTTGCCACGGGTGCTCCTCTCGACGGATGGGGGCGCCGCGCGCGACCGGACGGCGCGCAGCCTGCCGGGACGAGGGCTACCCGGCGGCCTCGCGCTCAACCCGGCGGCTTCCACCATGTGGCAGCCCGGCCTCGACCCGGCGCAGGAACGGCGCCCCGCAGAGCGCGAGCAGCCCGGCCAGCGCGGCGGCGAGGGCGGGGACGGCGAACGCCGACTCCGCGCCCCAGGCGTCCACGGCCGCACCCGCCAGCGCCGACCCCGCGGTCACGCCCAGCGTCAGCCCGGTGATCGTCCAGGCCAGCGACTCGGTGAGGACGCCGGGCGCCACCCGCGACTCCACCAGCGACGTCCCCGAGACCAGCACGGGCGCGATGGTCAGCCCGGCCAGGAAGCCGCAGCCGATGAGCACCGGCAGCGAGCCCACGCCCCACAGCACCTGCGCGGCCAGCCCGAAGGCGACCGCCGTCCCGACGAAGCGGGCGGCGAGCGTGCCGGGCAGCCGCGCCAGGCCGTACACCAGGCCGGCGACGAGGCTGCCGCCGGCGAAGACGGCCAGCGCCGCGCCGGAGAGGGCCGGTGCCCCCTCGGCCTCGGCGAACCCGACGACGACGACGTCGATGGCGCCGAACACCGTGCCCACGGCCAGGTACGTGACGACGACGACCAGCAGCGTGGGCGTGAGCACCGACCGCCGCCGGACCGGCGCGGCCGTGTCGACCGGGTGGACCGGGGGTTCGGTGGCCCGCTGGGCGGCCAGCCACAGCCCGCCGACGACGCCGAACCCGACCCCGGTGAGGAAGCCGACCGGCGGGGCGATCAGCGTCGCCAGCAGCGTGACCAGCGGCGGCCCGAGCACGAAGACGACCTCGTCGGCCACCGCCTCGAACGCGTAGGCCGTCTGCCGGGACACCGGGTCGAGCACCGCCGACCACCGGGCACGCACCAGCGAGCCGACGTTCGGACCGCTGGCCCCGGCGAGAGCGGCGAGCAGGAACCAGCTCCACCGCGGGCCGCCGGCGACGACGGAGGCGACGAACGCGATCCCGGCGAGCAGGAAGGCGGCCATGGCCACGCGGAGCACCACGCCCTGGCCGCGGCGGTCCATGGCGCGGGCCCACTGGGGGCCGGCCAGGCCGTAGCTGAGCGCCAGCGTGCCGGAGACGGCGCCGGCCACGCCGTAGCTGCCGGTCTCCCCCTCCACGAGCAGCACGGCGCCGAGGCCGAGCATGGGCGCCGGGAGCCGGCCGACCCAGCCGGCGAGGGAGAAGGCCACCGAGCCGGGCACGGTGAACAGGCGGGCGTACGGACCGAAGACGGTGCGGGGTGACACGGGACTCTCGCGCTTCCTGGCCACGAGCGAGTGCGGGGCTGCCCGCCGGTCTCTCGGGTGGCCCGTTGACGGTAGCAACGACCCCCGACGCCGCGCCGCCGGTTTCCGAGGGCGGGCCCTGCGTGTCACCTCGGCACTGCATGAACGTTCATGCACTCTGTGTGAGCGACCGCACACGCGGGCGCACCACCGCCCGAAGGAGTCCCGTGTCCGCGACCTCGCGCCCGCGCCTGCTGTGCGCCCTGCTCCTCGCCCTCGCCGTCTCGGTCGCCCCCGGCACCGCCGCGGCCAAGGGCGGTGACGACGCGGCGTCCGCAGAGGACGGCGGCGGTGGGGCGACCGCCGCTGCGGGGGACTTCGCGGTCACCGTCAACGGCCGCACCACCGACCCCGCCGCCGGCCGGGAGGCGCGACTGCGCGACGTGACGCCCACCGGGCCGATCGCCGTCCAGGGCCGCCACGTCACCTTCACCATCGACCCGGCCACGCTGGGCGTCTACCGCTACACCCTCACCGGCGCCCCGGACCCGCAGCGCATGGTGACCGCCCCGACCGTCGTGTTCGCCTCGAAGGTGCCGCAGCTGTCCGCCGCCCAGCTGCGCGGCGTCCGCATCAGCGAGCTGCGGCTGCGCGACGGCGTGCTGGTCGCCGAGTTCGCCACCGCCGGCGGGAAGTTCAAGGTGCAGGCGAAGGACGCTCCGCAGGGCGGCATCTTCCAGATGGAGCAGGAGTTCGGCGGGCCCGTCGAGTACGTGCACACCCTCGGGCCCTCGCTGTTCTACTTCGTCAACGAGTTCACCGGGAAGGTGAACTTCGGCGACGGCGTCAGCGGCGACGCGACGCACCAGATGCTGCTCGGCAAGGACAGCCCCCAGGTGGCCACGAAGCTCTCCCAGGACGGGACGACGACCCGCTGGTCGGTGGCCTCCGGCGGCCGGATGGGCGGCGTGCTCGGTGAGGACGCGATCGAGCTGTCGGCGGGCGCGACCGACTGCACCAGCGACTGCCAGGCCCGCAACCGCATCCAGGGCTCGGTGCCGGTGCCGCCGGAGCCGGTGGCACCGACCCCGATCGGCTGACCCGCACCCACCCCGACGGGGGCGACCGGAGCACCGGTCGCCCCCGTCGCGCGTCCGGACGGCGGCGCGGGGTCGCCCTCCACCACTACATTCGGGGCGTGACCTCGACGAGCCCGCTGCCCGACCCGGTGCTGCGCCGTCCCGACCCGGTGCCCGGCACCGGCGGGTTGGTCGACCGGCACGGCCGGGTGGCCACCGACCTGCGGGTGTCCCTGACCGACCGCTGCAACCTGCGCTGCACGTACTGCATGCCGCCCGAGGGGCTGGACTGGCTGCCCAAGGTCGAGGTGCTGACCGACGACGAGGTCGCCCGGCTGGTCCGCATCGGCGTGGAGCAGCTCGGCATCCGCGAGGTGCGCTTCACCGGCGGCGAGCCCCTGCTGCGCCCCGGCCTGGTCGGCATCGTCGCCGCCGCGACCGCGCTGCGGCCGCGCCCGGAGGTCAGCCTCACGACGAACGCGATCGGTCTGTCCCGGGTGGCGCCGGCGCTGGCCGAGGCCGGGCTGGACCGGATCAACGTCAGCCTCGACACCCTCGACCGCGACCGCTTCAAGCAGCTCACCATGCGCGACCGGCTCGACGACGTGCTCGCCGGCCTCGCCGCCGCGCAGGCCGCCGGCCTCACCCCCGTCAAGGTCAACGCCGTGCTGCTGCACGGGATGAACGACGTGGACGCCGTCCCCCTGCTGGACTTCTGCCTGGAGCACGGCTACCAGCTGCGCTTCATCGAGCAGATGCCGCTGGACGCCCACCACGCCTGGACCCGCGGCCGCATGGTCACCGCCGAGGACATCCTGGAGCGGCTGTCGGCGGCGCACACCCTCACGCCGGACACCGAGGAGCGCGGCTCGGCGCCCGCCGAGCGGTGGCTGGTCGACGGCGGCCCCGCGACCGTCGGCGTCATCGCCTCGGTGACCCGCTCGTTCTGCGGCACCTGCGACCGGACCCGCCTCACCGCCGACGGACAGGTGCGCAACTGCCTGTTCGCCCGGGAGGAGTCCGACCTGCGCACCCCGATGCGGGCCGGCGCGACCGACGAGGAGCTGGCCGACCGCTGGCGGATCGCCACGCTGGGGAAGCTCCCCGGGCACGGCATCGACGACCCCAGCTTCCTGCAGCCCTCGCGTCCGATGTCGGCGATCGGCGGCTGAGCCATGAGCACCGCCACCGTCACCGTCCGCTACTTCGCCGGGGCCCGCGCGGCCGCCGGCGTGGACACCGAGACCCGCAGCGCCGGCACCCTCGAGGAGCTGGTCGGGCAGATCGTCGCCGCGCACGGCGAGCGGCTGGAGCGGGTGCTCACCGCCTGCAGTTTCCTGGTCGACGGAACGCAGACCCGGGACCGCGCGTTGGTCCTGGAACCCGGGGCGGTCATCGACGTGCTGCCCCCGTTCGCCGGAGGTTGATCCCCCCGCAGTGACGGCGCTGCCTCACCATCCCCCGTCCCCTGACCCACGCACCCCCCGATGACCGAGTGGCTGCTCGTCGGCGTCGGCGTGCTCCTCGTCCTCGCCTGCGCCGGGTTCGTCGCCTTCGAGTTCGCCCTGGTCACCGTCGACCGCGCGACGGTCGAGCGCGAGGCCGCGGCCGGCCGGCCCGGTGCCGGCGGCGTCCTGACCGCGATGCAGACGCTGTCGACCCAGCTCTCGGGCGCGCAGCTCGGCATCACGGTCACCAACCTGGCCATCGGCTTCGTCGCCGAGCCGTCGATCGCGGCGCTGCTGCAGGGCCCCCTGGCCTCCGTCGGGCTCTCCGGCGGCGCGGCGCGCTCGGTCTCCATCACGCTCGCCCTGGTGCTCGCCACCGCGCTGACGATGGTCTTCGGCGAGCTGGTGCCCAAGAACCTCGCCATCGCCGCGCCGCTGGGCGTGGCCAGGCGGGTCTCGGGCTTCCAGCGCGGCTTCACCCGGGCCACCGCGCTGCTCATCCGGCTGCTCAACGGTTGGGCCAACGGCATCCTGCGCCGGCTGTTCGGCGTCGAGCCGCAGGAGGAGCTGGCCGCGGCCCGCTCCCCGGAGGAGCTGACCTCGCTGGTCCGTCGCTCGCGCACCGTCGGCACGCTGCCGGCCGGGACGGCGACACTGCTCGAACGCGGGCTGGCCTTCGGTGAGCTGCGGGCCAGCGACGTGGCCACCCCGCGGATCCGGATGACCACCGTCGAGGTCGACGCCCCGGTCGCCGCCGTCCTCAGCACCGCCCGGGAGTCCGGGCACTCGCGGTTCCCCGTGGTCTCCGGGGCCGGCGCCGACGACGTCGTCGGGATGGTCCACGTGAAACACGCGCTCGCGGTGCCACGCGACCAGCGCGGCGCCGTCCCGGTGCAGCGGGTCATGGTGCCGCCGCGGTTCGTCCCGACCTCCCGGCAGCTCGACGACCTGCTGGTCGACCTGCGCCGCGGCGGGCTGCAGATGGCCGTCGTCGTCGACGAGTACGGCGGCACCGACGGTGTGGTCACCGTCGAGGACCTCGTCGAGGAGCTGGTCGGTGCGGTGTCCGACGAGCACGACGAGGAGGGCGAGCAGGACGTCGTCGACCGCGGCGACGGCACCTGGTCGGTGTCCGGGCTGCTGCGCCCCGACGAGGTCAGCGCCCTCACCGGCCTCGCCGTCCCGGCGGACCGGCACTACGAGACGATCGGCGGGCTCGTGCTGCACCAGCTGGGGCGCATCCCCGAGCCGGGCGACCGGGTGACCGCCGTCCGGCAGCTGCCTCCCGAGCTGGCCGCCCAGGCCGAGGGCCACCCCGGCGGCGTGTGGGTCGAGGTGGAGAGCCTCGACGGCACGCGCGTCGACCGCGCGCTGGTCGGCGCGCTCCCCACCGAGGAGGCCGGGGATGCCTGACTGGGCCGGCGTGGTGGTGGCGGTCGTCCTGCTGCTGGCCAACGCCTTCTTCGTCGGGGCCGAGTTCGCGCTCATCTCGGCGCGGCGCTCCTCGATCGAGCCGCTGGCCGAGGCCGGTTCCCGGCGGGCACGGACCACCCTGGCGGCGATGGAGCGGGTCTCGCTCATGATGGCCGGCGCGCAGCTGGGCATCACCGTCTGCTCGCTGGGCCTGGGTGCCATCGGCGAGCCGGCCGTGGCGCACCTGCTGGAGCCGGTGTTCGAGGCGCTCAGCGTGCCCGAGGCGCTGGTCCACCCGATCTCCTTCGTCATCGCGCTCACCGTCGTGGTCGCGCTGCACGTGGTGATCGGCGAGATGGTGCCCAAGAACCTGGCGCTGGCCGGTCCCGACCGCGCCGCGCTCGCGCTGGCCCCGCCCCTGTCGGCCGTGGTCACCGTGCTCAAGCCGGTGATCGTCGTCCTCAACGCCCTGGCCAACGGCGTCCTGCGGCTGCTGCGGGTCGAGCCCAAGGACGAGGTCACCAGCTCCTTCACCCGTGACGAGGTGGCCGGTCTGTTCGACCAGTCGCGCGCCGGCGGGCTGCTCGACAAACGGGGCCACGACCTGCTCACCGGTGCGCTGACGCTGGAGGACCGCGACACCCGGTCGGTGCTCATCCCCCGCGCCCAGCTCACCACCGTGCGCCCGGGCGACGGCGCGCCCGCCGTCGAGCGCGCCGCCGCCCGGACCGGCTTCTCCCGGTTCCCCGTGCTGCACGACGGCGAGCTCACCGGCTACGTGCACGTCAAGGACGTCCTGGTGGCCGACGGGGAACCCGACGTCCGGGTCGCCGACATCACCCGCCCGCTCCCCCGCGTGCCGGCCACCGGCGACCTGCGCACGACCCTGCAGACCATGCAGGCCGACGGCGCGCAGCTCGCCGCGGTGACGCAGGACGGGACGGTGTTGGGCGTCGTCGCGCTGGAGGACATCCTGGAGGAGCTGGTCGGCGAGATCCGCGACTCGGTGCACCGGTGACGCCACGCCCGGGACTGCTGCGCCGCAGGTCACGCCGCCGGACAATGGGGGCATGAGCATCTGGGGCAGGGCCAAGGCGAAGGCCGAGGAGCTCATCGGCCGCGCCGAGGAGGTCTACGGGGAGTCGCACGGCGACGCCGCGGCGAAGGCGGCCGGTGAGGCCCGGCGCCTGGAGGGCGAGGCGGAGGAGGAGGCCGAGCTCCGCGGCGACGCCGGCCGCCGTCCGCCGCAGGACGACGACGGGGTGCCCGCACGACACTGACCGGGGCCGGCCGACCAGGCGACGCCTGCACCTGCGGCCCGCTGGGACACTGGACGGCATGGTTCCAGAACCGGGTATCGCCGACGTGGCGCCCTGGGGCGACTTCGCAGCCGCCGCCGGCGGTGCCCTGCAGTTCCTGCACGAGCACCTCGGCTGGGACGTGTGGACGGTGACCCGGGTGGTCGACGACCGCCAGGTCGTCCTGCACGCCCATCCGGCGACGGCACTGCCTCCCGGGGCGTCCCTGCCGTGGGAGGAGAGCTTCTGCCGCCTCATGGTCTCCGGTGAGGCCCCGCGGGCGGCCACGGTGACCGCCGCCGTCCCCGAGTACGCCGCCCGCTCGATGGGGCCGGTGCACCGGGTGGCGGCCTACCTCGGCGTCCCCCTGGTCACCGCGGACGGCGAGCTGTTCGGCACCGTGTGCGCGGTGGGCTTCCGGGCCCGGCCGCGCAGCGCGAACCGGGACCTCCCGCTGGTGGAGCTGGTGGCACGGATGCTCAGCACCCTCATGGCCGCCGGGCTGACCCCTCCCGAACCGCCGCCGGGGCCGGACTTCTCACCGACCGCCAACTGACCGGCCGCCTCTTCCGGCGGCGGGGCAGCGGTGCCATCGTGGGACCCCCGCGCCCCGCGCGCTCCGACCCGGAGGCACGCATGCCCAGGTCCCCCTCCCCCACCCGCACGACGGTGCTCCTCGGCGCCGTCCTCGGCCTCCTCCTGGGCACCGGCGGCCCGGCCACCGCGGCGCCCGAGGACGACGTCATCGTCCTGCCCGGCGCCAGTTCCGCCGAGGGCATCGCGCAGGGCCGGGGCGCGACCTTCTACGCCGGCGACCTCTTCCGCGGCGACGTCTTCCGCGGGGACCTGCGGGAGCGGACGGCCGAGCTGTTCATCGACGCCCCCGACGGGCGCCTGGCCGTGGGCATGGACACCGATCCCCGGCACCGGCTGCTCGTCGTCGCCGGGGGCGCCACCGGCCAGGGCTACGTGTACGACACCCGGTCCGGCGAGACGGTGGCCACCTACCAGCTCGACGACCCGACGACGTCCTTCGTCAACGACGTCACCGTCACCCGCGACGGCGCCTGGTTCACCGACAGCCTGCAGGCCCAGCTCTACTTCGTGCCGCTGGAGGACGGCGAGCCCGGGGAGGCCCGCACCCTGGCCCTCAGCGGCCCGGCGGCCGACACCAGCGGGCAGTTCAACCTCAACGGGATCGTCGCCACGCGCTCCGGCGGGACGCTGGTGGTCGCCCACTCGGGCACGGGTGGGTTGTACACCGTCGACCCGGGCTCCGGCGCCAGCGCGGTGGTGGCCGGGGTCAGCGTGCCCGACGCCGACGGCCTCGTGCTCGACGGCCGCCGTCTCTGGGTGGTCCAGAACCCGGAGAACCGGGTGGTCGAGGTCCGGCTGAGCCAGGACCTGACCTCGGGGACCGTCCGGGAGGAGATCACCGACGAGCGCTTCCAGAGCCCGTCCACGGCGATCCGGTACGAGGGCGAGCTGGCCGTGGTCAACGCCAAGTTCGACACCGGCATCCCGCCGCGGGCCGACCAGTACGAGGTCGTCCTGGTCGACGACTGAGGGGACGCCCCTGCCCGGCGGGGGCCTAGGGACAGGCGACCCACTCCTCCTCGCCGTCGGTGAAGACCTGCCGCTTCCAGATGGGCAGCCGCTTCTTCACCTCGTCGACGAGCTCCGCGCAGGCGGTGAAGGCCTCACCGCGGTGGGAGGCGCTGACCGCGCAGGCCAGGGCGACGTCGCCGATGCCCAGCATCCCGATGCGGTGGGACACCGCCACGGCGTGCACCTCGGGCCGGGCGGCGAACTCCCCGGCGATCTCGGCGAGCAGCTCCTGCGCGGTCGGGTGACCCACGTACTCCAGCTCGGTCACCGAGCGGCCGCCGTCGTGGTCACGCACCACGCCGGCGAAGGAGACGACCGCGCCGGCCGCCTTGTCCGCGACGGCGTCCTCGTGCTCGGCGACCGACAGCGGCGTGTCCACGACCCGGGCGATCACGGCGCCGACGGTACCCCGCCGGGGGGCACGTCGAGGTCGGTCGGATCCGCCAGTCCGGTGCAGTCGACCTCGCTGACCCGGTGCGCGGCCAGGTAGCGGCGGGCGCCCTCGTCCCCGGTCGCCGACGCCGCGACGCCGGCCCAGTGCTCGCGCCCGAGGAGCACCGGGTGCCCGCGGACCCCGTCGTAGGTCGCCACGGCCAGCGCGTCCGGTGTGGCGTGCCCGGCGAGTCGCTCCAGGGCCACCGGCGTCATCCCGGGCATGTCCACGAGCAGGACCAGCGCGGCGTCGACCCGTCCCGGCCAGCCGCGCAGCCCCTCCAGCCCGGTGCGCAGGGACGACGCCATGCCGGTCTCCCAGTCGCGGTTGGCCAGCACGGTCGCCCCGTCGAGGTCCGCGGTGCGCCACACGTCGACCGCCCGGGCGCCGAGGACGACGAGCACCGGGTCGCACACCGCCCGCGCCGTCCGGACCGCCCGCTCGACCAGCAGGCTGCCCTCGTACTCGACCAGTGCCTTGGGCATCCCGTACCGACGGCCGCCCCCCGCGGCGAGGACCAGACCCGCGACTGCGCTCACGGGACCAGCGTCCCAGGGACGGCCTTCGTGGCCACGATGGCCGCCCGGGAACCGGCACAAGTGGCCACGATGGCCGCGTGGGAACCGGCACAAGTGGCCACGATGGCCACGTCAGCGGGCGTAGACGGCGACCTCGGAGGCCTTCACCGTGGCCCACACCGGCGCGCCGGGGGCGAGGCCGAGCTCGGCGAAGGCGGTCGCGGTGACGTCGGCGACCAGCGGCACCTCGCCGTCGAGCTCGCAGCGCACCGTCGCCCCGTGCGGGGTCGCCGAGACCAGGCGGGCCGGCCAGACGTTGCGGGGGCTGCCGTGCGGCGCGCTCAGGTAGAGCGCCACCGACTCGGGGCGGACGGCGACGAACACCGGCCCCGCGGTCTCCTCGGCCACCGCCACCGTGCCCCCGCCGTCCAGCCGCACCGACGTGCCGGCGCCGGTGCCCGGCAGCAGCGCCAGCCCGACCAGCCGGGCGACGTAGTCGGTGCGCGGGTGCCGGCTCACGTCGGCCGGCGTCCCGGCCTGCACGACGCGGCCCTCCTCGACGACGACCACCCGGTCGGCCAGCGCCATGGCGTCGACGGGGTCGTGGGTGACCAGGACGGTGCTGCCGCCGAACGCGCCCAGGTGCCGGCGCAGCTCGGCGCGGACGGTGAGCCGGGTGCGGGCGTCCAGCGCCGACAGCGGCTCGTCGAGCAGCAGGACGGCGGGGTCACCGACCAGCGCCCGGGCCAGCGCCGCCCGCTGGGCCTGCCCGCCGGAGAGCTGCCCGGGCCGCCGGTCGCCGAGGCCCTCGAGCCCCACCCGCGCCAGCCAGTCCCCGGCGGCGGCCCGGGCGGCGGCCTTCCGCACGCCGCGGGTGCGCAGGCCGAACGCGACGTTGTCGACGGCGGAGAGGTGCGGGAACAGCAGGTGGTCCTGGAAGACCATCCCCAGCCGGCGGTCGTGGGCGGGCACGTGCACCCCGGCGGCGACGTCGTCCCAGACCCGCGCGCCGTCGACGACGACGCGGCCGGAGTCCGGCGGCAGGAGGCCGGCGAGCACCCGCAGCAGGGTGGACTTGCCCGCCCCGTTGGGCCCGAGGACGGCGAGCACCTCCCCGTCGGCGACGTCGAGGTCGAGGTCGACGGTGAGCGCGCCCCGGGCCACGGTGAGGGCGGCCGCCAGGCTCATGACACGGCCCGGGACAGCCAGCGGTCACGGAGCAGGAGCAACGTGGCCAGCGAGACGACCAGCAGGACCAGCGAGAGGACGATCGCCGCGTCCGGGTCCCGCTGCAGCGCCAGGTAGACGGCCAGCGGCATCGTCTGCGTCGTCCCCGGGAAGTTGCCGGCGAAGGTGATCGTGGCGCCGAACTCGCCCAGCGCGCGGGCCCAGCACAGCACGGCGCCCGCGGCGATCCCCGGGGCGACCAGCGGGAGGGTGACCCGCCGGAACGTCGTCCACCGGTCGGCGCCGAGGGTGGCCGCGGCGTCCTCGAAGCGGGCGTCGGCGGCGCGCAGCGCCCCCTCGACGCTGATGACGAGGAACGGCATCGCCACGAACGTCTCGGCGATCACGACCGCCGTGGTGGTGAACGGGATCGTGACGTCGAAGGCCTGGTCCAGCCAGCGGCCGACGATGCCCTGCCGGCCCAGGACGAGGAACAGTGCCACGCCGCCGACCACCGGCGGCAGCACCAGCGGCACGGTGACCAGGGCCCGGAGCACCGACCGCCCGCGGATGCGCGAGCGGGCGAGCACCCAGGCCAGCGGCACGCCGAGCAGCAGCGAGACGGCGGTGGCCAGCGTCGCCGAGACCAGGCTCAGCCGCAGTGCCTCCCCGACGGCGGGCTGGGCAAGCTGGCCGGGGAGGTCCCCCCAGGGCGTCCGGACGACCAGGCCGGCCAGCGGCAGGACGAGGAAGGCGACCGCCAGCAGCGCCGGTACCAGCAGTGGCGCCGGCACGCTCCCGGCGCGGTCCCGTCGGCGGCTCAACCGGCCGCCGGGCGGAAGCCGGCGTCGGCCAGCGCCCGCTGCCCCTCCTCGGACCGGACGAGGTCGACGAAGGCGGCCGCCGCTGCGGGGTTGGGGGCGTCGGCCAGCATCGCGATCGGGTAGTCGTTGACCGCGTCCCCGGCCTCGGGGAAGTCCAGGCCCTCCACGGCGTCCCCGGCCGCGGTGACGTCGGTGGTGTAGACCAGCGCGGCGTCCACCTCCCCCAGCTCGACCTTGGTCAGGGCCGCCCGCACGTCCTCCTCCAGGGTGTCCGGCACCGCCGTGACGCCGGCGGCGGCGAGGACGTCCTCGGCGGCCGCGCCGCAGGGCACCTCCGGCGCGCAGACCGCCAGGGTGAGGTCCTCCCGCCCGAAGTCGGCCAGCCCGGTCACCCCGGCGGGGTTGCCCTCGGGCACGGCGATCTGGAGGACGTTGGCGGCGAACACCGTCGGGTCCTCGGCCGGCAGCCCGGCGTCGGTCACCACCGTCATCTGCGCCTCGTTGGCCGATGCGAAGACGTCGGCCGGCGCCCCCTGGGTGAGCTGGGTGGCCAGGGCCGAGCTGCCGGCGAAGTTGAACCGGACGTCGAGGTCGGGGGCGTCCTGCTCCAGCCGGTCGCCGAGCTCGGTGAAGACGTCGGTGAGGGAGGCCGCGGCGAAGACGGTCAGGGTGCCGCTGAGCCCGGCCCCCGACGGGCTGGGGGTGTCCCCGGCCGCGCCGCCCGCCGTCCCGCCGCAGCCGGCGAGGGTCAGCGCGGCGACCGCCAGGACGATGGGTGTCCGCACCCGCGGGACAATAGCGCGCATCTGCCCCGGGGATGCGGATCGCCGGTGCGCGACCCCTCCGAGGATGCGGGGACTCAGGGGACGTCGACGCTGACCTGGGTGGCCTTGACCGTGGCCACCGCCCGGACGCCGACCTCCAGGCCCAGCTCGTCGGCGGCCTCCCGTGACATGAGGGAGACCACCCGGAACGGGCCGGCCTGGATCTCCACCTGCGCCATCACGGTGTCGCGGACCACGCGGGTGACGATGCCGGTGAGCCGGTTGCGGGCCGACGAGCCGCGCGTCGCGCCCGGCTCGGGCGCCTCGTGCAGCCCGGCGGCGACCCGGGCGAGGTCCGCGCCGGCGACCTGCGCCGGGCCACCGCCCTGGCGGCGGGCCGGCAGCCGGCCGCTGTCGATCCAGCGGCGCACGGTGTCGTCGCTCACCCCGAGCAGCGCGGCGGCCTCGGAGATGCGGTAGGAGGCGGCCACGGCGGGACACTAACCCGTCGCCCGGGCGCCGGCCGACGGTCGCGGCCACCGCGCAGACCACACCGGCGGCCGGTTTGCCGATCTCGCGGCGCGGGGAGGGGTGGCCGGTGCCCCGCACCGATGAGACCAACCCCGCCGGGGCATCCGCCTCCGTCCGCACCCGCCGCATCCGCGAGGTCGCCCGGGACCTGCTCGGCTTCGAGGAGTTCCGGCCGGGCCAGGAGGAGGCGATGAAGTCCGTCGTCTCCGGCCGGGACACCCTCGCGGTGCTGCCGTCGGGAGCCGGGAAGTCCGCCGTCTACCAGGTCGCCGGGCAGCTGACCGACGGCCCGGTGCTCGTCGTCTCCCCGCTGATCGCCCTGCAGCGCGACCAGGTCGACCGGCTCGACGAGCTCGACGGCCTCGACGGGCAGGCCGCCCAGCTGAACTCCGCGCTCAGTGCTGCCGACCAGCGCGCCGCCCTGGAGGGCCTGGCGGACGGAACGGTCCGCTACCTGTTCCTCGCGCCCGAGCAGCTGAGCAAGCCCGAGGTCGTCGAGGCGATCGGGCAGGCCTCCCCGGCGCTGTTCGTCGTCGACGAGGCGCACTGCGTGTCGGCCTGGGGGCACGACTTCCGCCCCGACTACCTGCGGCTCGGTGCGGTCGTCGAGCAGCTGGGCCACCCGACCGTGCTGGCGCTGACCGCGACCGCCGCCCCGCCGGTGCGCGCCGAGATCGTCGAGCGCCTGGAGATGCGCGACGCCCGGGTCGTCGTCGCGGGCTTCGACCGCCCGGAGATCCGGCTGGAGGTCGAGCAGCACGCCGACGCCCACGGCAAGCAGCAGGCGGTGCTCGACCGGGTGCTCGCCGAGGTGGGCGAGGGGCACGTGCCGGGCATCGTCTACAGCGCCACCCGCAAGGGCACCGAGGAGCTGGCCGCCGAGCTCACCGACCGCGGCCTGCGCGCCCGCGCCTACCACGCGGGGCTGAGGAAGGCCGACCGCGAGGACGCGCAGCGGGCGTTCATGGACGACGAGCTGGACGTCGTCGTCGCCACGACGGCGTTCGGCATGGGCATCGACAAGCCCGACACCCGCTTCGTCGTCCACGCCGAGCCGGCGGACTCCGTCGACAGCTACTACCAGGAGATCGGCCGCGCCGGGCGGGACGGCGAGCCGGCGCTGGCGGTGCTGGTCTACCGGCAGGAGGACCTCGGGCTGCGCAAGTTCTTCGCCGCCGGCGTCCCGGCCGAGGAGGAGCTGCAGCAGGTGGCCGGGCTCGTGACGGGCGCGGAGGCCGCCGGGCTGGAGGACGGCGTCGACGTCCGGCAGCTGCGCGAGGAGACCGGCCGGGGCGCCACCCCGCTGGCCCGCGACCTCAACCTGCTCGAGCAGGTGTCGGCGGTCGTCCTCGACGAGGAGGGCGCCGCGCACCCGGCCGAGGGGGCGCCCAGCCCCGGCGAGGCGGCCGCCGCCGCCCGCGAGCTCGCCGAGCACCACGAGCGGGTCGACCAGAGCCGCGTCGAGATGATGCGCGGCTACGCCGAGACCACCGAGTGCCGGCGGCAGTTCCTCCTCGGCTACTTCGGCGAGCAGCTGGAGGAGCCCTGCGGCAACTGCGACAACTGCTCGGCCGGGCTGTCCCAGCAGCAGCCGGGTGCCGACGACGGCGACACCCCGTTCCCCGCCCAGACGCCGGTCCAGCACGCCGAGTGGGGGCCGGGCGTGGTCATGCGGGTGGAGGAGGACCGGGTCGTCGTCCTGTTCGAGGAGGTCGGGTACAAGACCCTCGGGCTGGCCGCGGTCCTCGACAACGACCTCCTCAGCCGGCGCGAGTGACGCCCGCTCCTCCCGTCGAGATCGCGTGGTCTCGCACGCCTGGCGCCCTGGAACCGTCGAGTTCGCACGATCTCGACGAGCCACGAACGGACGACGCCGGGCCGCTCGCGCTGCGGACCAAGGTCATCGGCTCGATGATCACAACGGAGACCGGGCGGACCAGCCCGGCGAGAGGAGTACACGGGTGAAGGTCCTCGGCATCAACGCCATCTACCACGACCCGGCGGCGGCCCTGGTCATCGACGGCAGGGTCGTGGCCGCGGCCGAGGAGGAGCGCTTCAGCCGGCGCAAGCACGGGAAGCGGCCGCTGCCGTGGAGCGCGTGGGAGCTGCCGGAGCTGTCCGCGGCCTGGTGCCTGGCCGAGGCCGGCATCCGCCCCGAGGAGCTCGACGCCGTCGCCTACTCCTTCGACCCCGCGCTGATGGGGACGCCGGAGGAGTCGGGGCTGTTCGACGGCGGCGACGTCATGCGCAAGAAGTACGCCGAGATGGCGCCGGAGTTCCTGGCCCACGCCCTGCCGGGTCTGGACCCGG
Organism: Geodermatophilus sp. SYSU D00079; assembly: GCF_054050635.1. Lineage (NCBI taxonomy): Bacteria > Bacillati > Actinomycetota > Actinomycetes > Geodermatophilales > Geodermatophilaceae > Geodermatophilus > Geodermatophilus sp. SYSU D00079. The sequence goes on from NZ_JBJGZS010000019.1 coordinate 42,239, forward strand.
CGAAGGTCCGCTTCGTCAAGCACCACGTCGCCCACGCGGCCTCCGCCGGGCTGGCCGCGCCGCAGCGGGACAACTCGGTGCTGGTGCTCGACGGCCGCGGCGAGGCGCACAGCCACCTGGCCGGCCGGTACGTCGACGGCACGCTGGAGGTCCTCGCCGGCCAGGCGCTGCCGCACTCGCTGGGCCTGATGTACGAGGAGCTCACCGACCACCTGGGCTTCCTGCGCAGCTCCGACGAGTTCAAGGTCATGGCGATGGCCTCCTACGGCAAGCCGCGGTTCGTCGGCGAGCTCTCCGAGCTGATCCGGGCCACCGACGACGGCGGCTTCCGCACGGAGCGGATCGACTTCTCCGAGTTCGCGCCGCGGCTGGGCAAGGGCGACCAGTGGACCGAGGACCACGCCGACCTCGCGGCCAGCGTCCAGCAGCGCCTGGAGGAGGTGCTGGTCGACCTGGCCCGCTGGGTCCACGAGCAGACCGGCGACAGGGTCCTCACCCTGGCCGGCGGCACCGCGCTCAACTGCGTGGCCAACACCCGCATCCTCGCCGAGAGCCCGTTCGAGGAGGTGTGGGTGCAGCCGGCCGCCGGCGACGCCGGGACGGCCCTGGGCAGCGCCCTGCACGTGGCCCGGGAGCTCGGCGAGCAGACCGAGCCGATGCCGGGCGCGGCGCTGGGCCGCGGCTGGAGCGACGACGAGATCGAGCAGTGGCTGCAGACCGCCGCCATCGACTACGAGCGGCCCGACGACGTCGCCGAGGCCGTCGCCGAGGTCCTCGCCGACAACGGGATCGTGGCCTGGTTCCAGGGGCGCAGCGAGTACGGCCCGCGGGCACTGGGTCACCGCTCGCTGCTCGCCCACCCCGGCCACGAGGCCAACCTCGAGCGGATGAACGACGTCAAGGGCCGCGAGCAGTTCCGCCCGGTGGCGCCGATGGTCCTGCTGGAGCGGGCGCCGGAGATCTTCAGCCGGGGGCCGATCCCCTCGCCCTACATGCTCTTCGTCCACGACGTCGCGCCGGAGTGGCGGGACCGCATCCCGACGGTCACCCACGTCGACGGGACGGCGCGGATCCAGACGATCGACGCCGCGACCGAGCCCCTGGTGCACCGCATGATCTCGGCGTTCGAGCGGCGCACCGGGCTGCCGGTGGTGGTCAACACCAGCCTGAACACCGCCGGGCGGCCGATGGTGGACGACCCGCGCGACGCCCTGGAGTGCTTCGGTTCGGCGCCGGTGGACCTGCTGGCCATCGGCCCGTTCGTCGTCCGCCGTCCGAGGCCCACCCGCCGCTGACCGCGGGTAGGTGACGTTTCAGCAACAGTCGTCGCCGAGAGCGCGGAACACCGTTCCACACCCTCGGACCTGGGTAGTCGGGATGCGGGCCGTCCAGCACAGGGCGGTCCGCGTCTCCCTGGGAGGACCACCATGTCCGCACGGTCGAACGACACCGGTGCCGGCCGGGGGGCCATGACCTGGCCCCAGATGCTGGCGTTGGCCTTCGGCGCCGTCTACCTGCTGGTCGGCATCATCGGTTTCTTCATCACCGGCTTCGAGAACTTCTTCGGCAACGAGGCCGGCACACCACACCACGTCGACGCGAACCTGCTCGGCTTCATGATCAACCCGATGCACAACGTCGTGCACATCCTGATCGGTGTGGCCGGGCTCGTCCTCGCCCGCACGCTCAGCGGCGCCCGCACCTACGGCTGGCTGCTCGCAGTCGGCTACGGGGCCGCGTTCCTGTACGGCCTGTTCGCCGTCGGCAAGGAGTGGGACTTCCTGAACCTCAACTGGGCCGACAACATCCTGCACCTCGTGACCGCGATCGTGGGCCTGGTCATCGCCCTGGGCCCGGTGCGCTCCGCCGTCAGCGGTCGCACCAGCCGCGTCTGAGCGGTCCGGCACACCACCCGGAGGCCGGGTCCCCGCGGGGGCCCGGCCTCCGGCGCGTCCGGGGGCGGCACCACCGAAGGTCCCTGCCGGCACGATGACCTCGGCCACTCGACCCCGGCCCGGCCCGGTCGCCCACTGGTCGGTGCACCACTGCCCCGTCCCGCAGGGAACCGCCGTGGACGACGACCCCGTACTGCGCGCGCTGGGCGAGGACCTGGCCCGCGACGACCCCCGTCTGGCCGCCCTGCTCGGCGCCGGCCCGCAGCCGCGCCCACGACACCCGCTGAGGGGTACCGGGTTCCTCCTGCTGCTGGTCGCCGCGATGGGTGTCGGCGTGGCGGCGCCGCTGCTCGTGGGCCTGCCCGCGATCGGCGTCATCGGCATCGCGCTGGTCCTGGCCGCCCCGGTCCTGGTGGCGCGGTGGGCCGCCGGCCCGCCGTCCGACGAGCCGTCCTGACCCCACCCGGGCCCCGCCCTCTACGTTGCGGGCATGGACTTCGCCCTCTCCGCCCGAGCCGAGGACGTCTGCGGCCGGATGTGGGACTTCATGCGGGAGCACGTCTTCCCCGCCGAGCCCGTCTACGCCCAGTGGCGCGCCGCGCGCGGCCACGACGACCACGCCCACCCGCCGGTGCTGGAGGAGCTCAAGGCCGAGGCGCGGCGGCGTGGTCTGTGGAACCTGTTCTCACCCGAGCTCGGCGGGCTCTCCAACCTCGAGTACGCCTCCGTCGCCGAGGTCATGGGCTGGAGCCCCACGCTGGCCCCCGAGGCCACCAACTGCGGCGCCCCCGACACCGGCAACATGGAGACGCTGATGCTGTTCGGGACGCCCGAGCAGAAGCAGCGCTGGCTCGACCCGCTGCTGGCCGGGGAGATCCGGTCGGGTTTCGCGATGACCGAGCCGGACGTCGCCTCGTCCGACGCCCGCAACATCCAGACCTCGATCGTCCGGGACGGCGACGACTACGTCGTCAACGGCCACAAGTGGTGGACCAGCGGCGCCGCCGACGAGCGCTGCCAGGTGTTCATCGTGATGGGCAAGACCGACCCCGACGGCGCGCCGCACCGCCAGCAGTCGATGATCCTGGTCCCCCGCGACACCCCGGGGCTGGAGATCGTCCGGCACCTGCCGGTGTTCGGGTACCAGGACCAGCACGGGCACTCCGAGCTGGTGCTCACCGACGTCCGCGTGCCGGTGTCGAACATGCTGGCCGGCGAGGGCGACGGCTTCATGATCGCCCAGGCCCGGCTGGGCCCCGGCCGGATCCACCACTGCATGCGGGCGCTCGGGATGGCCGAGCGGGCCCTGGCCCTGATGGTCGAGCGGTCCCGCTCCCGCGTGGCCTTCGGCCGCCCCCTCGCCGAGCAGGGCACGGTACGGGAGCTGATCGCCCTGTCGCGGCTGGAGATCGACCAGGCGCGGCTGCTGGTGCTCAAGACCGCCGACCTCATCGACCGGTTCGGGGCGAAGGGCGCCCGCACCGAGATCGCCGGCATCAAGGTCGTCGCCCCACGGGTGGCCTGCGAGGTCATCGACCGCGCGATCCAGGTGCACGGCGGCGCCGGCGTCAGCGACGACACCGTGCTGGCCCGCTTCTACGCCGCGGCCCGCACGCTGCGCATCGCCGACGGGCCGGACGCCGTCCACCTGCGCTCGGTGGCCCGTGAGGAGCTGGCCCGGGAACGCCCGTACGTGGGCTGACGCGGAGCTCGCCGGAGTGCGGCCCCGCACCCGGCGACCCCGGTTCAGGGGCTGAGGGTCGAGCCGAAGCCGCCGCCGGCGAGCTTCGCCATCAGCTGGGTGCGGTCCAGGCCCACGGCGTCGAGCGCGTCGCCGTCGCGGTCGGTGTCGATCTCGTCGGGCAGCTGGGCCGCCACCTTCTCCGCCGTGTCGTTGTCGCCCTCGGTGCGCAGCACCCGCAGCAGCTCCTGCTTGTCCAGCTTCACGTCTGACCTCCGCTCGGTCGTCCGACGGTCGGGCGTCCAGCGTGCTGCCCGCTCCGCTGACCTGCAACGTCACGCCGGGCACGGGTGCCCACGGGCGGCAGGCCCGGTGGTCAGCGCCGCTGGGAGCGCCGGTACAGGAAGGCGGCCACCGCGGCGAGGACGGCGCCGAGCACCAGCTGGGCGACGCCGACCACGGCCTGGTCGCTGGCGAACCAGCTCACCGACGACACCAGCAGGACGGCGGCGATGCCGGCCGCGAGCAGCGCGACCAGCCGTTCCCGGCGGTCCCCGCCTGACCCCTGCACCATCGCCTGCGCCTCCCGCCGTCGCACCAGCCTGACGCCGGGAGCTTTCCAGACGCCCTTGTCAGGCAAGTAGACACTTGCGTATGGTCCGGGCCGTGGGCGACGTGTTCCGGGCACTCGCGGACCCGACCCGGCGGGTGATCCTCGACGAGCTGCAGGAGCGGGACGACCAGACCCTGTTCGAGCTGTGCGCCCGGCTGGTCAACCGGCACGGGCTCACCTCGAGCCGGCAGGCCATCTCCCAGCACCTCGACGTCCTCGAGGACGCCGGCCTGGTCACCACCCGCCGCGAGGGCCGCTACAAGTTCCACTCCCTGGACACCGCGCCCCTGAGAGCCATCACCGACCGGTGGCGGATCGAGCCTCGAGGAGAGTGACGATGCGGATCAACCTGGCCAGCGTCTGGGTCGACGACCAGGCGAAGGCACTGAGCTTCTACACCGACGTGCTGGGCTTCGTGAAGAAGACCGACGTCCCGACCGGGGCGCACCGGTGGCTCACCGTCGTCTCGCCCGAGGCCCCCGACGGGGTGGAGCTCCTCCTCGAGCCCGACGAGCACCCGGCCGCACGGCCGCTCAAGGAGGCGCTGGTCGCCGACGGCATCCCGTTCACCTCCTTCGCGGTGGACGACGTGCACGAGGAGTACGAACGGCTGCGCGGGCTGGGGGTCCGCTTCACGCAGGAGCCGACCGACATGGGGCCGGTCACCACCGCCGTCTTCGACGACACCTGCGGCAACCTCATCCAGATCGCCGCCATGTGACGGGCGGCCGGCCGGGGCGACCCCGCTCCGGCCGGCCGGTCGCCTAGCCCGCCTTGTTCGGCGGCTCGCCGGCCGCGAGGGCCTCGGCGGCCTGGGCCGGGTCGTAGGCGCAGGCGTCCCCGACCTCGGTCACGGCCTGGACGTCGCCGCCAGGAGCCCCCGGGGGCGGCGGAGTGGCGGTGGTGTCGGGCGCGGGCGCGTCGCTCGGGGCGGGCGTGCCGTCGGGGGCGTCGTCCGCCGGCGCCGGCGGTGCCAGGGCGTCGGAGACGATCCCGCGCATCAGGTCGTAGTCGGGGTAGGCCGGGTCGATGACGCTGGTGTCGAAGACGACGCTGCGCACCTCGGTGTCCTTGACCAGCCACGCGAGGTCCACGAAGTCGTCGAGGGCTGACCGCGGGATGTCGGTGCTCACGATGTCCTGCGTGGTGGCGGCGAGGTCCTGGTAGCGCTGCAGCAGCGTGACCGGGTCGGCGGCGTCGATGATCGCCGAGATCGTGCAGCGCTGCCGGGCCATCCGGTCGTAGTCGGTGAGGCCGAAGCGTCCGCGGGAGAACTGCAGCGCCCGCTCGCCGTCCATGTGCTGGGCGGGGCCGGGCTCGATGTAGTCGTCGGGCAGCTCGCCGGTGCCCGGGTCGCCGTTGATCGGCACGTAGTAGTTGACGTTGACGGTGATGCCGCCCAGCGCGTCGACCAGCCGGCTGAACCCGTCGAGGTTGACCAGCACGAAGTAGTCGATGTCCAGCCCGAGCGCCTCGCCGACGCCCAGCTTCAGGAAGTCCGCGCCCGGGTCGTCGGTGCGGCCCAGCACGTCGGGGAACGCGGCCGGCCCGTTGCGGTAGACGGCGTTGAGCAGGCCCTCGCTCTCGTTGCTGCCCTCGAAGCCGTCGGGATAGGCCTCGGCCAGCGGGCTGTCGGCGGGGAACGGCAGGTCCTGCAGGTTGCGGGGCAGGCTGAACAGCGTCGTCTCACCGGTGTCGGTGGCGATGCTGGCCACGATGACGGTGTCGGTGCGCACGCCCTCGCGCCCCTCCCCGCCGTCCCCGCCGAGGAGCAGCACGTTGACCCGCTCCTTGTCGCCGAACGGGTCGGGGGTGTCCACCACGGTCGCCGAGTCGCGGTCGGCGAACACGTCGTCGAGCAGCCCGCGCTGCGCCGCGGCCACCTGCACGGCCGTGTAGGCGGGGTAGGCGATGCCGGCGACCAGGGCGAGCACCACCCCGGCGCCCAGCAGGTGCCGCCACCCCGAGGTGGGCCGCGGGAGCAGCATCCGGTAGCCGGCGACGACGACCAGGACCCACAGCAGGGCCACGGCGACGACGCCGCCGAGCACCCAGCCCAGCCAGTGCGAGTCGACCGCGATCTGCAGGGCGGTGCGCCGGCCGGCCGTGGCCAGCCAGACCCCGCCACTGACGAGCGCGAGGAACAGCACCAGGGTCACCGCGCCGAGCACCCGGCGACCGGCCGCGAGGAACGCCGTCCCGGGCACGAGGGCACCGAGCACCGTCCAGCCCAGCGCGGACCGGAAGCGGCGCCCTGACCGCCGGCGCGCACGACCCCGGGGATCCGGCGGTGGCGGGAGCGGCCGCGACGGGCCGATGGGACGGGTCTCGTCCCACTCGCTCATGTGCACGCCCCCGTGCGGCAGAACCCGGTCACGCCGCCATGCTCCCACTCCTTCCCGACCCGCACCGCTCCCCGATCCGCCCCGACCTGCCCGGACACCCGATCGGGGGCACGGGACGGGTGTCCCGGGGCTCCGGCGGGGGCACCCACGGGGGCAGGTCGGCGCCTGGTTACGGCGGCGTAGGTTCAGGAGCGCAGGTCGAGTCGTCCGGAGGTCCCCATGTCCCAGACGTCCCCGCACGCGGCGGTGTTGCACGAGCTCGAGCCGGTGGTCGCGCAGAACCTCGACCGGCACGTCGCCGTCGCCAAGGAGTGGCACCCGCACGACTACATCCCGTGGTCGCAGGGCCGCGACTTCGCCTTCCTCGGCGGCGAGGACTGGTCGCCCGAGCAGTCCCGGCTCGACGAGTCGGCCAAGGCGGCGATGTTCGTGAACCTGCTCACCGAGGACAACCTGCCCAGCTACCACCGGGAGATCGCCACCCGGTTCGGCCGGGACGGCGCCTGGGGGCAGTGGGTGGGCCGGTGGACGGCCGAGGAGAACCGGCACGGGGTCGCGCTGCGCGACTACCTCGTGGTCACCCGCGGCGTGGACCCGGTCGCGCTGGAGCGGGCGCGGATGGACTACATGACCCTCGGCTACGACTCCGGCGACAAGACGCCGCTGGAGGCGGTGGCGTACGTGTCGTTCCAGGAGCTGGCCACCCGCGTCTCGCACCGCAACACCGGCCGGGCCACCGGCGACCCGATCGCCGACAGGCTGCTGGCCCGCATCGCCACCGACGAGAACCTGCACATGGTCTTCTACCGGAACCTCATGGCCGCGGCGTTCGACATCGACCCCGACCTCGCCATGCAGGCGGTGACCAAGGAGGTCGTGGGCTTCGAGATGCCCGGCGCCACGATGGCCGGCTTCCGGAAGAACTCCATGCTCATCGCCAAGGCCGGCATCTACGACCTGCGCCTGCACCACGACGAGGTGGTCAGCCCGGTGCTGCGCGCCTGGAAGGTGTTCGACCGCACCGACCTCGGACCGGCCGGCGAGAAGGCCCGCGAGGAGCTGGCCGCGTTCCTGGGCGGGCTGGACGCCCAGGCGACCCGCTTCGTGGAGAGCCGGGAGCGGATGCGCGCCCGCGAGGCCGCCCGCGACGGCTGAGCGGAGTGCCACGGCGCGGGAACCACACCCGTGTCACTCCGTATGGTCGGTCTCCGTGCGAGTGGCCACCTGGAACGTGAACTCCATCCGCAGCCGCGCCGACCGGGTCGTCGCCTGGTTGCAGCGCTCCGACGTCGACGTCCTGGCGCTGCAGGAGACCAAGTGCCGCGACGACCAGTTCCCCGAGTCCCGCTTCACCGACCTCGGCTACCAGGTCGCGCACGTGGGCCACTCGCAGTGGAACGGCGTGGCGGTCCTGTCGCGGGTCGGGCTGGACGACGTCGAGATCGGCTTCCCCGGCCAGCCGGGCTGGGGTGAGGACCCGGCTGTCGAGGCGCGCGCCCTCGGTGCCACCTGCGGCGGGGTGCGGGTGTGGAGCCTGTACGTGCCCAACGGCCGCACGCTGACCGACCCGCACTACGAGTACAAGCTGCGCTGGCTGGAGGCGCTGCGGGCCACCGCGTCGGGCTGGCTGGCCGCCGACCCGGCCGCCCAGGTCGCCCTGGTCGGCGACTGGAACATCGCCCCGCAGGACGACGACGTGTGGGACGTGCGGGTCTTCGCGCACTCCACGCACGTCTCCGAGCCCGAGCGGGCCGCGTTCCGGGCGATCGTGGACGCCGGGTACACCGACGTCGTCCGCCCGCACGCCCCCGGCCCTGGGGTCTACACGTACTGGGACTACACCCAGCTGCGCTTCCCCCGCCGCGAGGGCATGCGGATCGACTTCGTCCTCGGCTCGCCGGCGCTGGCCGCCCGCACCACGGGCGCGCGCATCGACCGGGAGGAGCGCAAGGGCAAGGGCGCCAGCGACCACGCGCCGGTCGTCGTCGAGCTCGCCTGACCACCCCCGCGGGCCTGCGCGCGGTGGGGGCAGGAGGTCCTTACGCTGGCTCCCCGTGCTCGTGCTGCTGCCCCCGTCGGAGACCAAGGCCCCCGGCGGGGCCGGCGCCCCGCTCGACCTCGACGCGCTGTCCGCACCGGAGCTCACGCCGGTCCGCACCGGGCTGGCGAAGACGCTGGCCGACCTCGCCGCCGACGTCCCCGCGTCGCGGGCCGCGCTCGGGCTGTCCCCGAAGCAGGACGACGAGATCGGCCGCAACGCCGCGCTGTTCACCAGCCCGACGACGCCGGCGCTGGAGCGGTACACCGGGGTGCTCTACGACGCGCTCGACGTCCGCTCCCTCACCCGCGCGCAGCGGGCGCGGGCCGACCGGCGGCTGGCGGTGGGCTCGGCGCTGTTCGGGCTGGTCCGGGGCACCGACGCCATCCCGGCCTACCGGCTCTCCACAGGGTCCGCCCTGCCGGGGCAGCCGACCCTGCGGGCGCTGTGGAGGCCGGTCCTCGGCCCGGTGCTGGCCGCCGTGGACGAGCTGGTCGTCGACCTGCGCAGCGGGTCCTACGCCGCCCTGGCCCCGGTGCCGGGCGCGGTCACCGTGGACGTGCTGAGCGAGCGGCCGGACGGCACCCGGTCGGTGGTCAGCCACTTCAACAAGGCACACAAGGGCCGCGTCGCGCGGTTGCTGGCCAGCACGACGGCCGAGCCGGGGGACGTCGTCCGGCTGCGGGCGCTGCTGCGCCGCGCGGGGTTGCACGTGGAACACGACGGCGGCACCGCGCTCACGCTCGTCGTCCCGGCGGAGCACGTTCGGCGCTGAGCCGTCACGGAACGTGATGCGGGAAGTGACGTCGGTCAGGTTTCCTTGCCCGATGCCGTTCCGGGTGGCATAACTGCGGGAGCGCCTTAGCTCGAACCCCCGTGGCTGTGCGCACCTCCCGACCGGAGGGTCGGATGAGAAGGGTTGCGGTGGAGGAGATCCCGCGGCGCGATGGCGCTGCGCGTGCGCTCGACGCTGCCCAGGCCGCGGACGAGCTCCGCAGCGACCCCGCGCGCGTCCGGGCGGCGCGCCGGCTGCGCGTCTCAGGGAGCGGCAACGCCGCCCTCGACCGGATCGTCGAGCTGGCCACGCGCCTGCTGGGCGTCGCGTCCGCCCAGATCTCCATCCTGGACGAGGCCCACACGATCGCCGGGGTCGCCGGGGTCCCCCCGGGTGGCCGCGGCCAGACCTCCCCGCTGGACCAGTCGCCGTGTGCCCTCGCGGCCGCGCTGGGCACCCCCCTGGCGGTCCCGGACGCGCGGGCGGACTCCCGGCTCGGTGCGCTGGAGCCGGTCACCTCCGGCGTGGTGGGCGCCTACCTCGGCGTGCCGCTCACCGACGGCGCCGGTCTCGTCGTCGGCGTCCTCTGCGTCTTCGACGCCGAGCCGCACCCGTGGTCCGAGGCGGACGTGACGACCCTGCACCACCTCGCCGACCTCGTGATGACCGAGCTCGAGTACGCGGCCCTCGTCGGCGAGCAGGAGCGCCAGCGGCTGCGCTGGGCGCTGGCCATGGACGCCGGCAGGGTCGCCACCTTCGACTGGGACCTGCGCACCGGCGAGCTCGTCTGGGACGAGCCGCTGATGACCACCTTCGGCTACACCGCCGAGGAGTTCGACGGCACGATCGACGCGTTCAACCGCCGCCTGCACCCGGACGACCTGCCGCGGGTCACCGAGGCCCTGCGCGCCTCGATCGAGACCGTCGGCGAGTACGAGGCCGAGTACCGGGTGGTCCGCCCGGACGGCGTGACCCGGTGGGTGCTCGCCCGCGGCCGGACGGTCGCCGACGACACCGGGCGCGCGGCGCGGGTCCTGGGCGCCGCGTACGACACCACCGACGACCGCAGCGACCAGGCGCGGGTGACCCGCGTGCTGGAGGCGATGCCGGCCGGCTTCTACTCCCTGGACCACGAGTGGCGGTTCACCCACGTGAACGCCGAGGCCGAGCGGCTGCTGGGGCGGTCGCGCGAGGAGTTGCTGGGCCAGGTGCTGTGGGAGGCCTTCCCGGCGGCCCTGGCCAGCGTCTTCGAGGAGAGCTACCGGAACGCCGTCCGGACGGGACAGCCGGTCAACTTCGACGCGTACTACCCGCCGCCGCTGGACGGCTGGTACGAGCTGCGCGCGTGGCCCACCCCCGAGGGCCTGTCGGTCTACTTCCTGGAGGTCACCGAGCGGCGGCGGGTCCGCGAGCGGGCCGAGCGGTCCGCCCAGCAGCTCGCGCTGCTCGCGCAGGTCAGCGCCGAGCTGGCCAGCACCCTGGACGTCGAGGCCGCCACCGCCCGCCTCCCCCGGCTGGTGGTCCCGGCGCTGAGCGACTTCTGCGTGCTCACCGTCATCGACCCCGACGGCCGGCCCCGCGACGTGGGCAGCTGGCACGTGACCCCGGCCAGCCGCGCGGTCCTCGAGCGGTACGCCGAGGTGCGCATGGACGTCATGCCGGTCACCGCCCCGGTCGCCCGCGCCCTGCACACCGGGGAGGCGGTCACCTTCGCCGGGGAGGACGTCCTCGACGTGCTGCCCCCCGGCCGGGCCAAGGACCTGCTCGCCGTCCTCGCGCCGGCCACCGAGGTCGCGCTGCCGCTGCGGGCCCGTGGCCGGACGGTCGGCCTGCTCACGCTCTTCTACGCCCAGGGGCACAGCCCCACCCCCGAGGACGTCGCCGTCGCCCAGGACGTCGCCGACCGCGCCGGGCTGGCCCTGGACAACGCCCAGCTCTACGCGCAGCAGGAGCAGCTGGCGGAGGGCCTGCAGCGCAGCCTGCTCACCGAGCCCCCCGAGCCCGACCACGCGGAGATCGCCGTCCGCTACCAGCCCGCCGTCGAGGCGGCCCGGGTCGGGGGCGACTGGTACGACGCGTTCCTCCAGCCGTGCGGCGCCACGATGCTGGTCATCGGCGACGTCGTCGGCCACGACACCGAGGCCGCCGCGGCGATGGGCCAGCTGCGCGGGCTGCTGCGGGGCATCGCGACCTACAGCGACGCCCCGCCGGCGGAGGTGCTGCGCGGCCTGGACGCCTCGATGGCGGTGCTGCAGACCCGGGTGCTGGCGACCGCGGCCGTGGCCCGCTTCGAGCAGACCCCCGACGAGCGCGAGCGCGGCGTCACCCGCATGCGCTGGGCCAACGCCGGCCACCTGCCGCCGCTGGTGATCAACCCCGACGGCAGCGTCGCCGAGCTGGCCTCCTGGCGCGGCGACCTGCTGCTCGGCGTCGACGCGGAGGCCCTGCGCCAGGAGTCGGTGGTGACCCTCGACCGGGGGGCGACCGTGCTGCTGTACACCGACGGCCTGGTCGAGCGGCGCGACGCCGACCTCGACGCCGGCATGGTGCGGCTGCGCGAGGCGCTCATCGAGCTGGCCGGCCTGCCGCTGCAGGAGATGCTCGACGCGGTGGTGCAGCGGCTGGTGGGCGGCCGCCCCGAGGACGACGTCGCGCTGGTCGCCGTCCGGCTGCACCCGCAGGACCGGCCGCGGCCGCCCGAGGCCGGCCCCAACGTCGTCCCGGACGTCGTCCCGCCGGAACCCGCGTCCTAACCTCGTCCGGTGACCGCCACCACTGACGAGCTGTGCCTGCGCCCCGCGACGGAGCTGGCCGCACTGATCCGCTCCCGGCAGCTGTCGGCCCGTGAGCTGACCGACGCCTGCCTCGACCGCATCGAGCGGCTCGACGACCGGGTCAACGCGATCGTCACCCTCGACGCCGAGGGGGCCCGCGCGGCCGCGGATGCCGCCGACGCCGCCCTGGCCGCGGGGGACGAGGTCGGCCCGCTGCACGGGCTCCCGGTGGCGCACAAGGACACCCACGCCACGGGCGGCATGCGGACGACGTGGGGCTCGCCGCTGCACGCCGACACCGTGCCCGCCGAGGACGAACTCGTCGTCGCCCGGCTGCGGGCGGCCGGCGCGATCCGCGTGGGCAAGACCAACACCCCGGAGTTCGCGGCCGGCTCGCACACCTTCAACACGCTCTTCGGCGTCACCCACAACCCCTACCGGCACGGGCTGTCGGCCGGCGGGTCCAGCGGCGGTGCGGCCGCCGCGCTGGCCGCCGGCTTCGTGCCCCTCGCCGAGGGCAGCGACATGGGCGGGTCCCTGCGCAACCCGGCGGCGTTCTGCAACGTCGTCGGCCTGCGCCCCACGCCGGGGCGGGTGCCCACCTGGCCGGCGCCGATCGGGTGGTCGCAGCTGTCGGTCCAGGGCCCGATGGGGCGCACCGTCGCCGACGTCGCGCTGACCCTCTCCGCGGTGGCCGGGCCGGACCGCCGGGTGCCGATCGCGCTCGGCGACCCCGGCGCCCCGTTCGCCGCGCCGCTCCCCGAGCGGCTGGACGGGCTGCGGGTGGCGTGGGCGCCTGACCTCGGCGGGCGGGTGCGGGTCGACCCGGCGGTCACCGCGGTGCTCTCCGACGTGGTCCGGGTCTTCGAGGACCTCGGCGCGACGGTGGACCTCGACTGCCCCGACCTCACCGGCGCCGACGACGTCTTCGGCACGCTGCGGGCCTGGCTGTTCGACGCCTCCTTCACCGACCTGGCCCGGCAGCACCCGGACCAGGTCAAGGAGTCGATCCGCTGGAACGCCGAGATGGGCGCCAAGCTGTCGGGCGCCGACGTCGCCCGGGCGGAGATGGCGCACACCGCCCTCTACGAGCGGACCGTCGCGTTCTTCGACCGGTACGACGTGCTGCTGGCCCCGACGACGCAGGTGCTGCCGTTCCCGGTGGAGCAGGAGTACCCGACGGAGATCGGCGGGGTCGCCCTCGACAACTACCTGGAGTGGATGCGCGCCTGCACGCTCATCACGCCCACCGGGTGCCCGGCGCTGTCGGTGCCGGCCGGCTTCACCGCGGACGGGCTGCCGGTCGGGCTGCAGGTCGTCGCCGAACCGCGGGCCGACCGGCGGGTCCTCGAGGTCGGTCACGCCTTCGAGCAGGCCACCCTGTTCGGGCAGCGCCGTCCGCCCCTCTGAGGGCGACCCCGAGGCGCGTGCCGACGACGCGGCGCCGATGAGTCCGGCGCCGACCGGCGGTCGGAAGGGCATGACACCCGACCCGACCCACGACCAGCACCTCGCCGAGGTGGCCGAGCGCTATCGGCGGCGCGCGGACGCCTTCGAGGCCACGGCGGCCGGCGTGCCCGACGACGCCTGGTCGCGCCCGTCACCGTGCACCGAGTGGGACGCCCGGGGCGTCGTCCGCCACGTCGTCGACATGCACCACGTGGCGCTGCGGCCCCACGACCGCACGCCGGCGGCCGCGCCCTCCGTGGACGAGGACCCCGTGGCCGCCTTCCGGGCCGCCCGGGCGGAGGTCGAGGCGGTCCTGGCCGATCCGGCGCTCGCCGCCCGGGAGACCCACAGCCCGGCCGGCACGATGCCCGGCGCCGACCTGGTCGACCGGGTCCCCAGCGCCGACCTCGTCCTGCACCGCTGGGACCTCGCGCGCGCCACCGGACAGGACGACACCATCGACGCCGCCGAGCTGGAGGCGATGTGGCCGGGGCTGCAGGAGATCCCGGACGTCATGCGGCAGCCGGGCGCCTTCGGCCCCGGCGTCGTCGTGTTCGGGCCGGTGGTCGAGGTGCCGGACGACGCGCCGCTGCAGGACCGCGCCCTGGGCCTGGTCGGCCGCGACCCCGCGTGGGCGCCGGACCGCTAGGTACCTCTGACGCTGTCCAGCGCACCGGCGGGAGCGCCACAGGCCTCCCTCAGGTGCGGCGGCGCAGGCCGCGGAGGGTCCGGACGGCGACCAGCAGCTCGGCCAGCTCCTGCCGGTCCCCCGCGGCGATGTCGACCAGCTGGGCCGCGGCGCGCTGCTGGGTGCCGTCCCAGCCGCCCACCCACCGGGCCAGGAGCTCGTCGGCGGACTCGGTGTCGCTGCGCCGTCCGGCCAGCACCTCGGCGGTGAGGGCGGCCTGCTCGCCGGTCAGGTCGTCGCGCAGGGAGGCCCGTGCCATGGAGGGCCAGCGCCGGTCCCGGGGGAGCGCGATGACCAGCTCGCGCAGCGGCACCAGGGCCAGCCGCTCGGCCAGGCACTGCTGCACCTGCCCGGCCAGGGCGATCGGGGCCCCGGTGCGCTCGGCGACGACGGCGAGGTCCAGGGCGGCCGGCAGCAGCGGCGCGGCGGCGACCTCGGCGGCCAGGTCCCCGGGCACGCCCACCTCCTGCAGCCGGGCGGCCCGCTCGGCGTAGGCGGCGGCCTCGGCACCGAGCAGCCACGACGGCAGGCCGGCCCGCACCGCGGCCACCGGGGTGGCGAACCGGTCGGTCACCTGGCCGATCGGGGCGCCGTCCTCCGCGGCGAGCTCGGCCAGGCCCAGCAGCCAGCGGGTCGCCCGCTCGGCCAGCCGGGTGGCCTCGGTGCGCAGCTCCACCTGGGTGCCGGCCGGGACCCGGTTGTCCAGCGGCCGGACGGCGTCCCACAGCCGGTCCACCTCGAACACCGCGCGCGCCACGGCGTGCGCCCGCACGACGGCGGCCAGCGGCACCCCGGTCTCCTCGACCAGCCGGAACAGGCCGGTGACACCGGCGACGTTCACCGCCCGGTTGGTGAGGGCGGTGGCGACGATCTCCCGCCGCAGCGGGTGGCCGCTCACCGCGGCCGGGAAGCGGCGGCGCAGCTCGGCCGGGAAGTACCCGACCAGCAGGTGCTCCAGCGCCGCGTCGTCGGGCAGGCCCGAGTCCAGGACGGCGTCCCCGGTCTGCAGCTTGGCGTAGGCCAGCAGCACCGACAGCTCCGGGCCGGTGAGGGCGTGCCCGTCGCGGCGCCGCTCGGTGAGCGCGCGGTCGTCGGGCAGGGCCTCCACGCTGCGCACCAGCCGTCCGGAGCGCTCCAGGGCCCGCAGGTAGCGCTGGTGGGCGTCGAGCAGGCTGCGGGCGGAGGTGGTCTCGGCGGCGAGCGTCGCGTTCTGCGCGTGGTTGTCGGTGAGGACGGCGGCGGCGACCTCGTCGGTCATCGCGCCCAGCAGCTCGGCCCGGCCGTCGGCGTCCAGCTCGCCGGCCTCCACCACCCGGTCCAGCGCGATCTTGATGTTGACCTCGTGGTCGGAGGTGTCGACGCCGGCGGAGTTGTCGATCGCGTCGGTGTTGATCTTCCCGCCGGCCAGGGCGTACTCCACCCGGCCGCGCTGGGTGAGGCCCAGGTTGCCGCCCTCGCCGACCACCCGCACGCGCAGGTCGCGGCCGTCGACCCGGACGGCGTCGTTGGCCTTGTCCCCCACGTCCAGGGCGCTCTCCGTGGAGGCCTTGACGTAGGTGCCGATGCCGCCGTTGAACAGCAGGTCCACGGGGGCGGTCAGCACCGCCCGGATCAGCTCCACCGGCGACAGCGACGTCACCCCGCCCGGGAGCCGCAGTGCCGCGCGCACCGGGTCGCTGACCGGGACCGACTTGGCCGTCCGCGGCCACACCCCGCCGCCGGGGCTGATCAGCGACGGGTCGTAGTCGGCCCAGGAGGAGCGCGGCAGCTCGAACAGCCGGCGCCGCTCGGCGAACGACGTCGCGGCGTCCGGGGTGGGGTCGACGAAGACGTGCCGGTGGTCGAAGGCGGCCACCAGCCGGATGTGCTCGGACAGGAGCATCCCGTTGCCGAACACGTCGCCGGACATGTCGCCGATGCCCACGACGGTGAAGTCCTGGCTCTGGACGTCGAGGTCGAGCTCGCGGAAGTGGCGGGTCACCGACTCCCAGGCGCCGCGGGCGGTGATGCCCATCGCCTTGTGGTCGTAGCCGACCGAGCCGCCGGAGGCGAAGGCGTCGCCCAGCCAGAACCCGCGCTCGAGCGCGACGGCGTTGGCGAGGTCGGAGAAGGTGGCGGTGCCCTTGTCGGCGGCGACCACCAGGTAGGTGTCGTCGCCGTCGTGGCGCACCACCCGCTCCGGCGGGACGACCCGGCCCTCCACCAGGTCGTCGGTCAGGGCCAGCAGCGCGCCGATGAACGACCGGTAGCAGGCCTGCCCCTCGGCGAGCCAGGCGTCGCGGCCGGCGCTCTCCGGCGGCGGCCGGCGGACGACGAACCCGCCCTTGGCGCCGGTGGGCACGATGACGGTGTTCTTGACCATCTGCGCCTTGACCAGGCCGAGCACCTCGGTGCGCAGGTCCTCGTGGCGGTCGGACCAGCGCAGGCCGCCGCGCGCGACCGCGCCGAAGCGCAGGTGCACGCCCATCACCCGCGGTGAGCTGACCCAGACCTCGCGGGCCGGCCGCGGTTCGGGCAGGTCCGGGACGGTCGCGGGGTGCAGCTTGAGCGCCAGCGGTCCGCCCGCGTAGTACGTCGTCCGGACGGTGGCGGTCACGGCGGCCAGCATCGCGCTGAGCACGCGGTCGGCGTCCAGGGACTCGACCTCGCCGATCGCCTCGCCCAGCGATCGGACCAGCTCCTCCTGGCGGCTGGCGCGCCCCGTGTCGCGCCCGGGCGAGAAGCGCGCCTCGAACAGCGCGACCAGCCGGGCGACGACGTCCGGGTGGGCGGCCAGGGTGGTCTCCACGTACCGCTGGCCGAAGGGCAGCCCCGCCTGGCGCAGCCACTGCACGTAGGCCCGGACGACGGTGACCTGGCGCCAGTTCAGGCCGGCCAGCAGCACCAGCGCGCCCAGGCCGTCGTCCTCGGCGTCGCCGCGCCACACCGCCGACAGGGCCTCGGTGAACCGCTCCGGCAGCGAGCCGGGGAACGGCAGCTCCCCCGCCGGGGCGGTGAGCCCGAACTCGTAGATCCACGCCAGCGGCGCGCCGATCCGGTCGATCTCGTAGGGGCGCTCGTCGACGACGTCCACGCCCATGTGCTGCAGCATCGGCAGGACGTCGGACAGCAGCAGCCGCTCCCCCACCCGGTACACGGCCAGCCGCGGCTCGGACCCCGACCCGGCCGCCGGGCGGCGCAGGACCAGGCCGATCTCGCCCTCGGCCAGGGCGTCGAGCCGCTCGAGGTCCTCGACGGCGACCGCGGCGGGGAAGTCCTCCTGGTAGGCGGCGGGGAAGGCGTCGGCGACCCGGGCCAGCCGCCGCTCGGCGTCCGCGCCGTAGCGGGCACCGAGGGCGTCGGCGAGGTCGTCGGTCCAGCTGCGGGCGACGGCGGCCAGCGCGGCCTGCAGGGCCGCGACGTCGACGTCCTGCAGCGCGGGGCGGCCGGCGCGGGTGACCGGCGGCCGCACGACGAAGTGCAGCCGGGCCAGCACCGACTCGGTGACCCACGCGGTGTACTCGATGCTGGTGCCGCCGAGGCGCTCGAGCAGCAGCTGCTGGATCGCCAGCCGCACCTCGGTGGTGTACCGGTCACGGGGCAGGTAGACGATCGCCGACCAGAACCGGTCGGCCGGGTCGCGGCGCAGGAACAGCCTGGTCTGCCGGCGCTCCTGCAGCTGCAGCACGGCCAGCGCGGCGGGCAGCAGCTGGTCGGCGCCGACCTGGAACAGCTCGTCGCGGGGGTAGGTCTCCAGGATGTCGAGCAGCTGCTTGCCGGTGTGGCTGTCGGCCGGCACGCCGGAGCCCTCGATCACGTCGGCCACCCGCCGGCGGACCAGCGGCACGTCGCGGACGTCGTGCGCGGCCGCCGTGGAGGGGAACAGCCCCACCAGGCGGTGCTGCCGGGCCGGGCCGCCGCCGTCGGCCGGGACGGTGACCGTGACGACGTCGAGCCAGGCGCGGCGGTGCACGGTCGAGCGGGCGTCGGCCTTGGTGACGGCCAGCAGCGCGCCACCGGGCAGGACCTCGGGGCTGGTGGCCATGTCGGTGTCGCTGCGCAGCACCCCGAGGCCGCTGCCGGGGACCGCGCGCACCGCCGCCCGGCCCCGGGCACCGGTCAGCTCGACGTCGCGTGCCCCGAGGAGCACGAAGTTGCCGTCGGTCAGCCAGCGCAGCAGGGCGGCGGCCTCGGCGGGGTCGTCGGCCGGGTCGCCGTGGGGCGCGGGCGGCAGGTCGGCCAGCCGCCCGGCCAGCTCCAGCGCGCGGGCCCGCATGCGGGCGGCGTCCTCGTCGACGGCCCGGACGTCGGCGAGGACCGTCCGCAGCCCGGTGACGAGGTCACCGGCGGCCTCCTCGTCCAGCGGGCCGTCGAGGACCACCGCCATCCAGGACTCGGCCAGGGCGTCGGGCCCGCACCCCTCCGGGCGGGCGCTGTCGCAGAAGGCGAGGACCCGTCCGGCCACGTCCCGGCGGACGACCAGCACCGGGTGGACGACGTGCTCGAGCCGGAAGCCCTGGCGGACCACCTCGGCGGTGACCGAGTCGACGAGGAAGGGCATGTCGTCGGTGACGACGAGGACGACGGAGCGCGCCGCGGGGCCGTCCCGGCCCGGCAGCCGCTGGACGGAGACGGTGGCCGACCCCTGCGGGCGCACCTCGGCCAGCCGGAGGTGGCCCAGCGCCAGCGCGGCGAGGTCGGCGGGGTCGTGGTCCAGCACCTCGGCGGCCGGCTCGCTCCAGTAGTAGCGCCGCAGCAGCGCCGGGACGTCGGCCGCGCCGCAGCCCGCGGGCAGGCCGGACCCCGTGTCGACGGCCTCGCGGGCGGCCCGTTCCAGCAGCCGTCGCTTCTCGTCGCGGGCCGCCTCCAGGGCGGCGAGGTCGGTGGCGACGGCCGGGGGTGGCAAGCCGTCAGAGGGGCCCGTCCCCGGGGTCGCCGGGGCGGTGCCGGTGGTGCTGGCCATGCCGACTGACGCTAGCCCGCCGAGTGCGCGCCGTCACAGCGACGCGGGCTCGCGGCGGGTCCCCGCCGGGAGCCGGCCCTCAGCGCTTCGCGGTCAGCTGGTCGGCGACCCAGCCGCCGACGGCCAGCAGCAGGCCGCCCAGGATCGCCGTGCCGATCCCGTCGACCTGCAGCCGGTCGGTGAGCGCGGCGGTGATGCCCAGCAGCGCGGCGTTCACCACGAGCAGGAACAACCCCAGGGTGAGCAGCACGAACGGCAGCGACAGCAGCCGCAGGACCGGCCCCACCACGGCGTTGACGACCGCGAAGACGAGCGCGATCCACAGCCAGGTGCCGGGCTCGCCGAGCGGCCCGTCGGGGTTGGGGACCACCTGGACGCCGTCGAGGAGGTGGGCGACGCCGTAGAAGACGCCGGCCATGAGGACGACCTTGACCAGGAACCTCAGCACGCGCCCACGCTAACCGCCGAAGATCACGATCCGGGTCGTGTCGGGTGGTCTACGACTGTCTAGTCCTGATGCTAGAGAGTGTCAGAGTGCGGTCGATACGCCGGACGTCACCGCTCACGACAACGGCAGCGCCCCGCCGATGAGGTGGACCTGGCCCTGGAGGCCGACCGGCTGCACGCGGTCGTGGACGGGCTGACCCCGCACACGCTCGTCCGTCCGTCGGCGCTGCCCCCGGCCCGGGTGCGCCAGGTGATCGCCGCACACCTCGACGAGCTGTGCGACCGGCGGTAGGACGGACGCGTCCCGGTCGCCGGCCGGCCCGCCTCCCACGGGAGGCATCGTCGGGGCCTCTGCGGGGCACACCACGGACGGCATCCCGGGCGGAGAGGTGGCAGCGATGGACCACGTGGTCGTGGTCGGGGCCTCCGCCGGCGGGCTGACCCCGCTGCAGGAGCTCGTCGCCGGGCTGCCCGCGGACCTCCCGGCCGCCGTCCTGGTGGTCGTGCACGTGCCGCCGACGGCCGACAGCCACCTCCCCCGGCTGCTGTCCCGCTGCGGCCCGCTGCCGGCCACCCATCCCGAGGACGGGCAGCGGCTGCGGCCCGGGACCATCCTGGTCGCCCCGCCCGACCACCACCTGCTCGTCCGTGGCTCGTACGTGCGGCTCAGCCGGGGGCCGCGGGAGAACCGGCAGCGACCGGCCGTGGACACGCTCTTCCGGAGTGCCGCCCGGTCCTGCGGCCCCGGCGTGGTCGCCGTCGTCCTGTCCGGCGCCCTGGACGACGGCGCGGCAGGAGCCGCGGCCGTGGCGGCCCAGGACGGCGTGGTGCTGGTGCAGGACCCGGCCGAGGCGCGTGTGTCGGCCATGCCCCGGGCGACGCTGGCCGGCGTCCGCCACGCGCGGGTCCTCCCCAGCTCGCGGTTGGCTCCGACCGTCACCGAGCTGGTCCGGGGGCCGGCGTCCCCTGGCACCCCGACCCCCACAGCAGAGAGGAAGCCGGCCATGGGTGGCCCCACTGCGGACACCGACCTGGGCACCCCCGCCGCGATCGGCTGCCCGGAGTGCCAGGGCGGGATGTTCGAGACGGCGCCGGGCTCCCCGGCGAGCTACACCTGCCACGTCGGCCACTCGTGGTCGGCGCAGACGCTGCTCGCCGCCCAGCGGGAGGCGGTCGAGGGTGCCATCTACAACGCCGCCTCCAAGCTGCTGGAGATCGCCGCGGTGCACCGGCGGCTGGCCGGACTCGGGGACGGCGAGACCGGCACCACCCCCGAGGAGCACCTGGCCGCCGCCGAGCGGGCCGAGGAGCGGGCCGCGCGGGTGCGGGCCCTGGCCTCGGAGGACCCGGGGCGCGACGACACGCCGTAGCAGCCTCTACCCGTCTCTAGGTCCGGGCCTAGACGTGCCCATACGGTGGTCGACATGGACCCCGTGCGGAACCCGTACGCCCCCGGCGCCGGTCAGCGCCCCCCCGAGCTGGCCGGCCGGGACGCCGAGCTGTCGGCGTTCGACGTCGTCCTCGAGCGGATCGCGCACGGCCGCCCGGAGCGCTCCTTGGTCCTCACCGGGCTGCGCGGGGTCGGGAAGACGGTGCTGCTCAACCAGCTGCGCTCGGCGGCGATCAGCCGGGGCTGGGGCACGGGGAAGATCGAGGCCCGGCCCGACCAGTCGCTGCGGCGACCGGTGTCCTCCGCGCTGCACATGGCGCTGCGCGAGCTGCGGCACCCCGACCAGGAGTCCATGGACGCCGTCCTGGGCGTGCTCAAGGCCTTCGCGCTGCGGCAGTCGTCGGACGGCAGGGTCCGCGACCGCTGGCAGCCGGGCATCGACGTCGTGGCCGCATCGGGCCGGGCCGACTCCGGGGACATGGAGATCGACCTCGTCGAGCTGCTCAGCGACGCGGCGGGGCTGGCGGCCGACGTCGGCAAGGGCGTGGCCCTGTTCATCGACGAGATGCAGGACGTGCAGTCCGACGACGTCTCCGCCATCTGCGCCGCCTGCCACGAGCTCTCCCAGCAGGGCGCCCCGCTGATCGTCGTCGGCGCGGGGCTGCCGCACCTGCCGGCGGTGCTGTCGGCGTCCAAGAGCTACTCCGAGCGACTGTTCCGCTACCTGCGCATCGACCGCCTGGACCGCCCCGCCGCCGACCGCGCGCTGATCGCCCCGGCCGAGCGGGAGGACGTCGCCTTCGAGCCCGGGGCCCTCGACGCCCTGTACGCCGCCGCCGACGGCTACCCCTACTTCGTGCAGGCCTACGGCAAGGTCACCTGGGACGTCGCCGCCTCCTCCCCCATCACCGCGGCGGACGTCGCGATGGCCGCGCCGGTGGCCGAGGCCGAGCTGGCGGTCGGGTTCTTCGGCTCCCGCTACGACCGGGCCACCCCCGCCGAGCGTGAGTACATGCACGCGATGGCCGAGCTGGGCGGGCCGAACGGGACCGCGGTCGCGACGTCGGAGGTCGCGGCCTCGCTGGGACGCAAGCCGGCGTCGCTGTCCCCCGCCCGCGACTCGCTGATCAAGAAGGGCCTGGTCTACTCCGCCGAGCGCGGGCAGATCGCCTTCACGGTGCCGCACTTCGGCCGCTACCTGCTCACCCACCCGGACTGAGGCGGCGGCGGGACGTGCACCCAGTGCTGCCCCGGGCCGCCCGGACCGCGCCGGGTGCACACACCGCCGGACCGGGCGCGGTTGCCGGCGCGGACCCGGGGCACCCAGCGCTCCGTGCCGACGTGGCTGGAAGCGGGACTGTGGGGGCTGCTCGGCGGAGGGGCGCTGGTGCTCGGCGCGCTGGTCGCCTGGTTCCTGCGGGTGCCGCAGACGGTCATCGCCTCGGTGATGGCCTTCGGCTCGGGGGTGCTGATCTCCGCGGTCGCCTTCGACCTGATGGCCGAGGCGGCCGACACCGGCGGGCTGGCCCCGACGGCGATCGGGTTCGTCGGCGGGGCGCTGGCCTACCTGGCGGCCAACGCCGCGCTGGCCCGCCGCGGCGCCCGGCACCGCAAGCGCTCCGGTGGCCAGCAGCCCTCGGAGGACGAGCACTCCGGCAGCGGCGCGGCGATCGCCGTGGGTGCGCTGCTCGACGGCGTCCCCGAGTCCGTCGTCCTGGGGCTGGGGCTGCTCGGTGGCGGCTCGGTGAGCGCGTCGGTGCTGGCGGCGGTGTTCATCTCCAACGTGCCCGAGGGCCTCTCCTCGGCCGCGGGCATGAAGGCCGGCGGGCGGTCGGCGCGCTACGTCTTCGGGGTGTGGGGCGGGATCGCGGTGGCCAGCGGGGTGGCCGCGCTGGTCGGCTACGCCGCGCTGGGCGGGGCGCCGCCGGAGGTGGTCGCGGTGATCACCGCCGTGGCGGCCGGGGCGATCCTGACGATGGTGGCCGACACGATGATCCCCGAGGCGTTCGAGCAGACCCGCACCTGGACCGGCGTCATCACCACCCTCGGTTTCCTCGTCGCCTTCGCCATCGAGGTCGCCTGAGGCTGCGGTTACCCCGCGGTCCGGGCAGGGTGGACGCCGTGACCCCCGCTCCCCGCGCACCCCAGGAGACCAGCGTCCCCGTCGACGGCGGGGAGCTCGCCGTCCTCCACTGGCCGGCCGACGCACCGGGCGCCCCGATCGCCGTCCTGCTGCACGGCATCACCGCCAACGCGATGGCGTGGGCCGCGGTGGCGCCCGCGCTGGCCGGGGAGTTCGAGGTGGTCGCCCCCGACCTGCGCGGCCGGGGCCGCTCGGCCGGTGTCCCCGGCCCGTACGGCATCGAGGTGCACGCGGCGGACGTCGCCGCGCTGCTGGACCGTCTGGGCGGGAACGCCGAGGGCGGTGCCGACGCCGCGGTCCTCGTCGGGCACTCGATGGGGGCCTTCGTCGCCGCCCTGGCCGCCGCGGGGACGGCGCGGGACCGGGTGCACGGGCTGGTCCTGGTCGACGGCGGCCTGGCACTCCCGCAGCCGCCCGGCGCGGACGTGGACGCGGTGCTCGCCGCCGTCCTCGGCCCGGCGCTGGGCCGCCTGTCGACGACCTTCCCCGACCAGGCCGCCGTGCGGGACTTCTGGGCCGGCCACCCGGCGGTCGGCCCGTGGGTCGACCACCCGGCGGTCGCCGCCTACCTGGCCCGCGACGTGGCCGGCGACCCGCCGGCGCTGCGCAGCACCTGCGTGCCGGAGGCGGTGCGCGTGGACGGCGGCGACGTCCTGCTCAACGAGCGGGTGCTGGAGGCGACCGCCGGCCTGCCGGTGCCGGCCACCCTGCTGTGGGCCTCGCGCGGGCTGTTCGACCAGACCCCCGGGCTCTACGACGAGCGCCGGCTGGCCGGGCTCGGCCTGGAGCCCAGCGGCATCACCGCCCACGAGGTGCCCGACACCAACCACTACTCGATCCTGTGGGCCCCGCAGGGCGTGGCCGCGATCGCCGAGGCCACCCGGGCGGCCGTCGCCCGCCGCTGAGGTCAGCGCCGGCAGGCCGCGGGCTGCGCCAGGGCCGTGCCCCCGAGCGGGGGCCGGCCCGCGTCCTGGGGGTGCACGCGGACCGCCAGCAGGGCCACGTCGTCCTCGGCGCCCTCCCCCACCATCCCGCTGAGGAGCCGGTCGGCGAGCGCGTCGAGGGTCTCCTCCCGCGCGTCGGCCAGCAGCCGGCGCAGTTCGGCGCGACCCTCGTCCAGGGGGACGCCGCGGCGCTCGAACAGGCCGTCGGTGAACAGCAGCAGCGTCGCGCCGTCCGGGAGGAGCACCTGGCCGTCGGTGCGGGGCCCGCGCCAGCCGATCCCCAGCGGCGGGCCCACCGGTGAGGCGAGGTCGGCGACCGTGCCGTCGGGGTACAGCAGCATCGGCTCCGGGTGGCCGGCCGTGGCCCAGCGCAGCCGGCGCACCCCTGCCGCCCGCTCCTCCGGGCTCTGCTCGACCCGGCAGACCAGGGCGGTGGCCATCGCGGGCACCGCCAGGCCGACCAGCGCGTGGTCGACCCGCCGCAGGACGCCGGCCGGCTCCTCCAGGCGGTCGAAGGCGATCGCCCGCACGAGGGTCTTGACCTGGCCCATCGCCGCGGCGGCCTCGATGTCGTGGCCCATGACGTCGCCGATGACGACCACCGTGTCGCCGTCGGGCTGCAGGAACGAGTCGTACCAGTCGCCGCCGATGGAGACCCCGCGGGTGGCGGCCCGGTAGCGGACGGCGAGCTCCATGGAGTCCGGCTGCACCGGTGGGGACAGCAGGCTGACCTGGAGCCGCTCGGCGACCTGCTGGTTGGCCCGGGCCAGCCGGGCGTTGTCCAGGGCCAGGGCGGCCCGGCGGGAGGCGATCTCCGCCGTCCGCAGCTCGGCCGGCGTGTGCGGCCCGCGCTCGGGGCCGTTGACCAGGGTGAAGGCGCCGATGACCTCACCGCGGGCGATGAGCGGGAAGGCGGCGACCGCGGAGGGCCGCAACGGCGCCAGGGCCTCGCGGGCAGTCGGCGAGCTGACCATGGCCTCGACGTCGGCCTCGGTGAGGGACGCGATGACCACCGGCCGGCCGCTGCGCAGCGACACGGGCACGGGGGCGGTGGGCGCGTTGGTCTGCACGCGGGCGTCGGCGTAGCGGTGCATGGCCTCGAGCTGGGCCGGGTCGCTGTGCGCGCGGCCGACGTCCCGGCGGGTGCCGTCGGGCTCCACGACGCTGACCAGGCACCAGTCGGCCAGCAGCGGCACGACCAGGTGCGCGAAGCGGTCGACGGCCTCGTCGACGTCGACAGTGGAGGTCATGGCCAGGTTGATGTCGCCCAGCAGCATGAGGTGCCGGCCGGCCAGCTCCGCCTCCGCGGCGACCCGGACCCGCTCCTCCTCGGTGCGCCGCCGCTCGGTGACGTCGTCGTAGGTGACGACGAGACCGGCGTCGGTGCGGAAGGCGTCGGCGCGGAACCACCGCGCCAGGGGCTCGAACCAGTCCTCGACGGCACCGGACACCCCCGTGGCGGCCACCCGCCGGTACAGCTCCTCGAACGGGCCCCCGACGGCCTCGGGGAACTCGGCCCAGACCTCCCGGCCGAGCAGCTCCTCGACGGTGCGGTCGAGCACCCGCGCGCCGGCGGGGTTGATGTACCGGAACCGCCAGTCCGCGTCGAGGACGAACAGCGGCCGCTCCATGCCCTCCACGGCCTGCACGAGCAGGCCGTGGTCGTGCACCGCCTCCGGGTCCATGGTGATCACTCTGCCGCATCCCGCCCCGGCCTCCGGCACGGCGGCTCCGGCGTCGCCCGGAAGGGGGTGCCGCGACGCGCCCGGGGCGCTTGGCAGCCGGTCGCCGCGCTGCCACCATCCGGGAGCCCGCTCCGGCGGGCCGGTGCGGGGCAGCGCCGGGCGGTGTCGCCCGGGGCCCGCGGCGGAGGAGAGGGGTGGACGGCGTGGACGACCGGTGCCCTGCGATCGCGGCGCCGACCGTCGTCCCGCTGACGCCCGCCCGGGTGCCGTCGGACCCGGTGCTGGCCACCGCCGTGCTCGCCGGCGCGCCGGCCGCCGTGTGCAGCCTGGACGCGGCCCAGCGGATCCGGTACGTCAACGGGGCGGCCGAGCGGCTGCTGGGCCGCACCGCCCCCGAGCTGTTCGGCCGTCCGGTGGCCGACGTCCTCCCCCCGGCGGTCGCCGCCGCCGTCGCCGGCGCGTGCAGCGAGGCGGTCGCCACCGACCGGCCGGTCGCGGTGGAGCTGCCGCCGTCGGAGGCCGTCTCGGGCTGGACGGAGCTGCACGCCTGGCCCACCGCGGTCGGCCCGGCCGTCGCGTTCATCGACATCACCCCCCGGCGGCGCGCGCAGCAGGCCGCCGAGGAGGCCTGGCAGGAGGCGGAGCGGGCCGGTGCCCGCCTGGCGCTGCTGGCCGCGGTCAGCGCCGAGCTGGCCGGGGCCCGCGACGTCGAGTCGGCGCTCGGGGACCTGGCACGGCTGGTGGTGCCCGACCTGGCCGACGGGTGCATCGTCACCGTCATCGACCGCGACGGCCGGGCGCGCGACGTGGCCTCCTGGCACGCCGACCCCGACCGCCGCGACGTGCTGGCCCGCTACGCCGCGGTGCGCATGGAGACCCTGCCGGAGGCGTCCCCGGTGAGCCGGGCACTGCGGGCGGGCACGGAGGCGCAGGAGACCGCCGAGGCCGTGCTCGGCCTGATGGGCCCCGGCCCGGCGAGGGACCTCCTGGCGGCGCTGGCGCCGGAGTCGGCCGTCGTCCTCCCCCTCCCCGCCGGTGACCGGCCGGTCGGTGTGCTCACCCTCTACCTGGACCGGGGCCGGTCGCTGGACGGCGAGGACCTCACCGCCGCCCGGGAGGTCGCCGACCGCGCCGGCCGGGCGGTGGACCGCGTGCACCGCCAGAGCCGCCAGGCCCAGCTGGCCGAGGTGCTCCAGCGCAGCCTGCTGACCCAGCCGCTGACCGTCGACGGCGCGCAGCTGGAGGTGCGGTACGTGCCGGCGGCGGAGGCCGCGCAGGTCGGTGGCGACTGGTACGACGCCTTCCTCCAGCGCGGCGGCGACCCGGTGCTGGTGATCGGCGACGTCGCCGGTCACGACACGGCCGCCGCCGCGGAGATGGGCCAGCTGCGCGGGCTGCTGCGCGGGATCGCGCACTACAGCGGGGCCGGCCCGGCCGAGGTGCTGCGCGGGCTGGACGACGCCATCGCGAACCTGTACCCCAGCACCCTCGCCACCGCCGCGATCGCCCGCGTCGAGGGCGACGGCACCGTGCTGCGCTGGGCCAGCGCGGGGCACCCCCCGCCCCTGGTGGCCGACCCCGACGGCGGGGTCAGCGTGCTCTCCCGGGGGTTCGGGGACCTCCTGCTCGGCGTGGACCCGGCCGCCGACCGCCGCGAGTTCGTCGCGCCGCTGCGGCCCGGGGCCACCGTGCTGCTCTACACCGACGGGCTGGTCGAGCGGCGCGACCGCGGCGTCGACGCCGGGGTGGCCGACCTGCAGCGGCACCTGGCCGAGCTGGTGGGCCTGCCGCTGGACCGGCTCTGCGACGAGCTGCTGGCCCGCATGCTCGCCGGCGTCCCGCAGGACGACGTCGCGCTCGTGGCCCTGCGCCTCCAGCCGGTCGGCGGCTCCCCGTCCGCGGGGTGAGACGCCTCACCCCGCGGGGGTCGAACCGCCGACGACACGGTTGAGCTGCCGGGTGCGTGGGCAACCCCTGTGTCGTCGGAGCCGACGACGGAGGAGAGGGCAGTGGGTCGACTCGCGTGGCCGGTGCGTCCGCTCCCGGACGGCCGGGGCGAGCTGTGGCGGTGGGACCTGCAGACGGTCGCGGAGCTGCCCTCGGCCCGTGCGGGGCTGCGCGCCCGCCTCGACGACGTCGGCCTCCCCCGCGACGACGAGGACCACGCCGCCGAGCAACTGGTGCTGGCCTTCGACGAGCTGGCGTCCAACGCGCTGCGGCACGGCCTCTCGCCGGTGGTCGCGACCGTCGTCGCCGGCAGCGGCGGCTGGCTGCTGGACGTGAGCGACCACGACCCCGAGACGATGCCGACGCCGGCCGTCGACCGCGACCCGGCGCAGGGCGGGCTGGGGCTGCACCTGGTGGCACGGCTGGCCGTGGCGCACGGCTGGTACGTCGACGACGGCTGCAAGCACGTGTGGGCGTGCATGCCGACCGCGAGCGGGGACCGGCAGCCGGCCCTGAGCTGAGGTGTGCCCCGTGTGACACGACGGCCCCGGGAGCGGTCGCTCCCGGGGCCGTCGTGCACGGGTGCGCCCGGGACGGCGGGAACTGGCGTTCCGGCGCCGTCCCGGGGCAGTCCGGGCCACCCGCTGCACCCCGGAGGGCGCGGCGGGCGGCGGTCTCAGACCGGCTGGAGGGTGTTGAGGACCAGCGACAGCCCGCCCTTGCCGTACCCGGGGACGTCGACGGCGAGGTCGATCCGGTTGAACCCGGCGGCCATCTCGACGAGGTCGGCCGGCAGCTCGTCGCCCGGGGCGTAGAGCTTGTACAGCTTCGAGTGCGGCGCACCGGGCACGTTGAACAGCGCCGAGAGCACGTTGACGACCTCGTGCAGCGCCTCGGTGAGCATCGTGGTCAGCTCGCCGTCCTCCTCGACGGCGTCCTGGACGCCACCGGGGGGCAGCATGGCCAGCGCGCCGCCGGTCCAGGCCGACAACGGCAGGTCCATGAGGCACAGCGCGTTGACCGCCAGCTGCGGGTCGACGTAGACGGCGAGGGAGACCGGGCGCTCCTCCCCCGGGGTCACCGGGGCGCCCGGGTTCACCCCGACCGGCTTGCCGAGGAGGCCCACGAGCATGTCGCGGACGTCCTTGGCGGCCGGCAGCACCAGCGTGGTGGTCACACGATCACCCCGTCCAGGGCGTCCTTGAAGGTGTCCTCGTTGAACGGCTTGGCGATGAGGAACAGCGCGCCGGCGTCGGCGGCCTTCTCCCGCATCTCCGGGGAGCCCTCGGAGGTGACGAAGCCGAAGGGCACGCCCGAGCCCGAGTTGCGCAGGGCCTGCAGGCACTCGATCCCGGTCATGTTCGGCATGTTCCAGTCCGACAGGACCAGGTCCGGGTTCTCCGCCTTGACCTTGTCGTAGGCGTCGCGGCCGTCCTCGGCCTCGACGATGTCGTGGTCGTCGTAGCCGGCCTGCCGCAGCGTCCGGATGACGATCTGCCGCATGACGCGGCTGTCGTCGGCGATCAGGATCTTCACAGGGGCACTCCGTTCTCGTACGAGGGGTCTGCGTCGGTGTCCGGGGCGGGGGTGCCCTGGACGGAGATGGTCAGGGGGCGGCCGCGCCACTGGGCGTCGACGCGGCAGGTGTCGGCCGGCGAGAGGACGCGCGGGGCGACGCCGACCTCGGGCAGGCCGAGGACGGAGGGTCCGGGGAGGACGGCCTTGACGTTGCCGCCCACCACGTTGGCCAGCTCACCGAGGGCGTCGGTGACGTCCTCGTCCTCGAGCACCTCCGGGGCGTGCTCGCGCAGCATGGCGCGGGCCAGCTGCTCGGCGGTGTCGCGGCCGCAGGTGAGGACGACGGTGCCGGTCCACGGGCCGACCACGTCGACCCAGGAGCTCAGGGTCTCGGCGGGCAGCTCGCCGGGCAGTGGCACGAGGACCTCGTCCTCGCCGACGAGGGCGGCCCACGCCTGGTCGGCGATCTCCTGGACGGTGCCCTCGTCGATCAGCGCGGTGATGACCGGCGCGGTCACAGCGCCACCTCCTGGGGGAGCAGGCCGAGCAGCGCGAGCTTGTCGCGGATGGCGTCGGCGGTGAACGGCTTGATCAGGTACTCGTGCGCGCCGGCGGCCAGCGCACGCACGATCTGGGACTGCTCGCCCTCGGAGGTGACCATCATCAGCGTCACCGCCCGCCAGGCGGGGTTGGCCCGGACGGCGGAGACGAACTGCAGCCCGTCCATCACCGGCATGTTCCAGTCGATCGTGCACAGGTCGGGCACCCAGCCCTCGTGCAGCACGTCGAGCGCCTCCTGGCCGTGGCCGGCCTGGCGGGTCTCGTAGCCGAAGCCCTCCAGGGTCCCGCTCACGATGCGCCGCATGGCGCGTGAGTCGTCGATCACCAGAGCACGCATGGTCAGGCCCCCTTCAGCGGGCGGTAGGCGGAGCTGCGGCCGATGACGACCCGCTCCCAGGAGTCGTCGACGCCGAGGGTCGTCTCTGCGGCGCCGAGGAAGAGCCACCCGTCGGGGCGCATGAGGTCACGCACCCGCCGGAGGATCGCCTGCTTGGTGGGCAGGTCGAAGTAGATGAGGACGTTGCGGAGGTAGACCACGTCGAACGGGCCCATCCGCGGGAGGGGCGCGGCCAGGTTGCACTCGAAGGCGGTCACCATCCGGCGCAGGCCGGCGGCGACCTCCCACTCGGTGCCCGCGCGGGTGAAGTGCCGCACCAGCATCGGGGCGGGCAGGCCGCGGTTCACCTCGAGTTGGCTGAACCGGCCGGCGCGGGTGCGCTCGACCATCTCGCGGGAGATGTCGGTCGCGGTGATGGCGACCCGCGTGCCGGCGTTGGGCATCGCGTCCTCGAGCAGCATCGCGATCGTGTACGCCTCCTGCCCGCTGGAGCAGGCCGCGGACCAGATCTGCAGCCGCTCGGCGGGACCACGAGCCGCCTGCAACGCGGGCAGCACCGTCGAGGTGAGCGCGGTGAACGGGTCGCCGTCGCGGAACCACGAGGTCTCGTTGGTGGTGAGCGCCTCGACGATCCTCCGGGTGGACTCCGGGCTCGGGCGGGTCCGGACCGAGTCGACGAACTGGCCGACGTCGGGCAGGCCCAGCTGGCGGGCGATCGGCAGCAGCCGGGCCTCCACCAGGTACTCCTTGCCCGGGGCGAGCACGATGGCGCTCTCCCGGTGCACGAGCTGGCGGACCCAGTCGAAGCTGGTGGCAGTGAGGGTCATCGCCGTCCTCCGGCGGTCGCCGGGACAGGGGCGGGAACGCGCGGCGGCGCCAGCCGCCGGTGGATCGCCTCGGCGATCCGGTCGAGCGGGAGCACCTCGTCGGCGAAGCCGGCCGCGGCCACGGCCCCGGGCATCCCCCAGACCACCGAGGTGGCCTGGTCCTGGACGACGACGGAGCCGCCGGCCTCGCGGATGCGTCCGGCACCGAGCCGCCCGTCGGAGCCCATGCCGGTGAGCACCACGCCCAGGACGGCGCCGTCGTAGGTGTCGACCGCGGAGCGGAACAGCGGGTCGACGGCCGGGCGGCAGAAGTTCTCCGGCGGGCCCTGGCTGAGCACCGTCTGCTGCCCGCGCCCGGTGCTGCGGATGGTCAGGTGGTGGTCGCCGGGAGCCAGGTGGACGGTGCCGGGCAGGAGCGCGGTGCCGTCGACGGCCTCGACGACCCGCAGGGCGCAGAGCCGGTCCAGCCGCTGGGCGAACTGCCGGGTGAAGACCGGCGGCATGTGCTGGACCAGCAGCACCGGCACCGGCAGCGAGGCCGGCAGCACGGGGAGCAGCTTGGCCAGCGCCTCGGGGCCACCGGTGGAGGAGCCGATCACGAGGACGGCAGGCGCCTTGACCGCACCCTGGCGCGGGACCGGCGGGGCGACGCGGGGCGGCGGGAGCGCCGGCCGGGCCGGGCCCGGGCTCGCCGGGCGACCGGTGAGCGCCTTGATCTTGGGGATGAGCTGCTCGCGCACGCTCTCCATCGACTGGGCGACGCTGCCGACGTTGGCCGGCTTGGTGACGTACTCGTTGGCGCCCGCCGAGAGCGCGTCGAGGGTCGCCGCCGCACCGCGCTCGGTCAGGGTGCTGAACATGATGATCGGCACCCGGCTGTGCCCTCGTCCCGCCCCACCACCCCCGGCACCGGCGCGGATGGCACGGACGGCCTCGATGCCGTTCATCTCCGGCATCTCGATGTCCATGGTGACCAGGTCGGGCTTCAGCTGCTCGAGCTTGCCGACGGCGATCCGGCCGTTGACCGCGGTACCGACCACCTCGATGGCCGGGTCCTCGGACAGGACGTCGGTCACGATCTTGCGGACGACCACCGAGTCGTCGACGATCATCACCCGGATCGGGTCCATGCGTCCTCCGTCTCCCCCTGGTCGGCCCAGCGGGTGTGCAGTGCTGTCTGTCGTCGGCAGTCGCCCGGAGGCCGCGTGCGGGTCGCGGGGGCGCACCGCTCCGGTGCGGTGCGTCCGAAGACGGTGCCTGTCCCCCGAGTTGTCGGCCCGCCGGCGGTACTCCTTGAGCCGATCCGGCGAATTCCCGGCGCATTTTTCCTGAGCTGCGGAAATGCGGTCACCGACCATTTCGTGCCATTTGTCGACACGTCCCCCGGGGATCGCGGGTCACCCGCCGGTCGCCGGTCGAGCGCCGTCTGCGGGGATCTAGCCCGAGGGCTAGAGAGCGGCAGATGTCCCTCGCCGCGGGTGGCGCGGATCCGCCGGGGTAGGCGGCGTCGCATGGCGCTCCCCCGTGTCCTCGTCCTCGTCCTCGCCGGTGGTGCCGGCGGCCGCCTGGAGCTGCTGACCGATCAGCGCGCCAAGCCCGCCGTCCCGTTCGCCGGGGTGTACCGGCTCATCGACTTCCCGCTGAGCAACTGCCAGCACTCCCACGTCTCCGACGTCTGGGTGTCGGTGCAGTTCCACCCGACCTCGCTGGCGCGGCACCTGGCCAACGGCCGGCCGTGGGACCTCGACCGCACGACCGGTGGCCTGCTCACGCTGCCGCCCTACCAGGGCACCGAGCGCGGCGGCTGGGTGTCGGGCACCGCGGACTCGCTGTGGCGCTACGCGCCGCTCATCCGCGAGTTCGCCGCCGACGCGCTGGTCGTGGTCAGCGCCGACGCCGTCTACAAGCTGGACTACCGGGAGGTGGTCGAGGAGCACCTGCAGTCCGGTGCCGAGGTGACGATGGTGACCACGGAGGTCGCCGCGGACGACGCACCGCGCTACGGCATCGTGGAGGTCGGCGACGGCGACCGGATCCGCGACTACGCCTACAAGCCGGACGAGCCGCGCACGACCACCGCGACCAACGAGGTGTTCGTCTTCTCCCCCGGCCCGACGCTGGACCGGCTGGAGGCGCTCAGCACGGAGGTCGGCGAGGACGGCCTGGAGGACCTCGGCACCCACCTGCTGCCCGCCCAGACCGGCGACGGGCGGGCCCGCGCGCACGCGCTGGGCTCCTACTGGCGCGACGTGGGCACCATCCCGGCGTACTGGGCGGCGCACCAGGACTTCCTCTCCCCCGAGCCGCCCCTGGACCTCGACGACCCGCGCTGGGCGGTGCACACCCGCGGTGGCCGGCACAGCGCCGCGCGGGTCCTGCGGGGTGCGGAGGTCGCCGGGAGCCTGGTGTCCGGCGGTACCCGGGTCGCCGGGCGGGTCAGCGGCTCGGTGCTCTCCCCCGGCGTCGTCGTCGAGGCCGGCGCGACGGTCGTGGACTCGGTGCTCCTGCCGGGTGCCCGCGTGCGCGCCGGCGCCACCGTCACCCGCGCCGTCCTCGACGACCGCGTCGAGATCGGCGAGGAGGCCTCGGTCGGCGGGGACGGCGACATCACCCTGGTCGGCCGCGAGGCCGTCGTCCCGCCCGGCACCGAGCTCCCCGCCGGCGCCCGCCACCCCGAGACCGACGAGCAGTAGGACGGCAGAGGAGGAGTACGCCCCCCACGGGCCGGGGACGGCAGGCGACCCGGAGTGGACCGGTCGCGGAGGCCCGGAGGGTCTCCCGACCGGGACACGGGGAGGGCTCAGCGCATCAGGGGTGCGGCACCTGGCCGCGGTGCGATCCGGAGGATCGCGGAGCACAGAGCACCGCGAGGGCGTCGGCGCCGAGCAGGTCGCCCATGACGACGCCCTGCACGCAGCCGGCCACGGCGTTCCACGCGCCCGCGGCCGCGGTGGCGGGGTCGAAGCCGCCGTCCACGAACGCCTGGACGGCGAGCAGCTGGGCGGTGGCGAGGGCGCGGGTGCGGCCGGAGACGTGCGCGGCCCACGACGCCTCGTGCATGGCGGTGGCCCACGGCCGGCGCTCGGTGCGCGCGGCGTCGACCGCGGCCTGCCAGCGGGCCCGGCCGGGGGCGTCGAGCGACCGCAGCCCGGCCAGGAGGTCGGTGAGCTCGGCGGTGGCGGGGCCGAGGTCGAGCTCCGGCGTCGGCACCATGCCGGCCGCGGTGGCGACGGCGAACGGCCCGGTCAGCTGGCGCCGGACCAGGGGCGGCAGCACCGCGGCGGCCCAGGAGCCGACGGCGGCGTCGGCGAGGACGTCGGCGGCCGCGGCCAGGACCTCCTCGTCGACCAGCGCCCGGGCCGGGTGCTCGGGGCCGAGGACGTCGTCGCGGAGCACCCGCTCCAGGGCCACGGCGTCCCCGATGGTGCTGCGCTCGAGCTGGGCGACGAGGGCGGCGGCGCGGTCGGCGCCGGGCAGGTCGACCGCGGCGGTGCGCACGTGCGGCACCGAGACGGCGAGCTCGCGGGCCTTGCGCGACCGGACGGCGAGGGTGGCCCGCTGCTCGCGGTCCCGGCCGGCGGCCGGGTGGACGGTGGCCAGCTGCTCGAGCGTGGCGGCGTCGGCCGCGAGCCCGGCCAGCAGGGCGTCGGCGACGGCGCGACCGGCGGGCAGCCGGACGAGGTCGAAGCCGAGGGTGGCGGCACTGACCAGCGAGTAGGGCACGGCAGCGCCTCCCTTTCCACGTCCCCCGAGGTGAGGTCAGCCCATGCTGACGGTGATCGACGGGCAGCGCCACGTCACCGTCACCCGATCGCCGGACCCCCGCGGCGGCCCGCCTGCGTGTCCCCTGGACCTGCGTCAGCGGGCAGTCACTCCGCGTGAGCCCCCGCGGCTCAGTCCCCGTCCGCCCCGTCGTCCTCCTCGTCGTCCTCCGTCTCCGTGGCCAGGACGCCGGCGTCCCCGGCGTCGACGGTGACCTCCGACCAGGCCCCGGCGGCGCCGCGCACGTCCACCTCCCAGACCACGAAGCCGTCCTCCTCCTCCAGCTCGGCGGCGACCGCCTCCCCGCCGCCCAGCGCCCGGACGGCGGCGGCGGTCGCGGTGGCCTCGTCCACGGAGGCCAGCTCGGCCAGCGCCCGCTGCTCCGCGGCGTCGTCCTCCGGGAGCGCCGACTCGTCCACCGCGACCGTGCCGGCGCGGGTCAGGTCGTCGGGCTCGCCGTCGCCCGTGGCGACGGCGACCCCGCCGGCGGCGGCCAGCAGGGCGGCGGCCCCCACGGTGACGACGGCGGCGCGCTTCCGGATGTGCATGGACCGGTCCTCCTCGACGCACCGGACGGTCGCCGGCGCTCCGGGTACCACCGTGCCCGCGCCGGATGAGGGGACGATGAGCCGCAGCCGGGCGCCGTTCTCATGACTGACTCATCCCGAGGTGCCACCCTCGGGTCATGCGGGTGCTGGTGGTCGAGGACTCCGTCAACATGCGCGACGTGCTCGCGCGGGGCCTCACCGAGGCCGGGCACGCGGTCGACGCGGTCGCCGACGGGTCGGCCGGGCTGGCCTGGGCCACGTCGGTGCTCTACGACGCCGTCGTGCTCGACGTGATGCTGCCGGGCATGGACGGCTTCGCCGTGTGCCGGACGCTGCGGGACCGGCAGGTGTGGACGCCGGTGATCATGCTGACCGCCCGCGACGCGGTGCCCGACCGCGTGCACGGCCTGGACTCCGGTGCCGACGACTACCTGGTCAAGCCGTTCGCCTTCACCGAGCTGCTCGGCCGGCTGCGTGCCCTGCAGCGCCGGGGAGCGCCACCCCGGCCCGCCGTGCTGCGCTGCGGCCCGCTGTCCCTGGACCCGGCGGCGCGCACCGTGGAGTGCCGCGGTGAGGAGGTGGAGCTCTCCCGGCGCGAGTACGCCCTGCTGGAGTTCCTCCTCCGCCACCCGGGGCACGTGCTCTCGCGCAGCCAGATCCTCGAGCAGGTGTGGGGGCAGGACTACGACGGGCTGTCCAACGTGGTCGACGTCTACGTCAAGTACCTGCGCGACAAGATCGACCGGCGGTTCGACCTCGACCTGGTGCAGACCGTGCGCGGCACCGGGTACCGGCTGGCCTGCCCCGGGTCGGGGGCCCGGGCGCGGTGACCCGGCTGCCGATCAGCGCGCGCATCGCCGCGCTCTCGGCCGCGTCGCTCGCCGTCCTGCTGGCGCTGGTCGGCGTCGTCGTGCACCTGCAGCTGGGCACCGCCCTGCGCGCGGGCGTCGACCAGCGCCTGGACGACCTCGCCGCGGCGCTGCCGGTCGGCCTCAGCGGTGCCGAGCTCGCCGAGGACCTCCTCCCCATCGACCTCGACGACCGCATGGTGCAGCTGGTCGACGCGCAGGACCGCGTGGTGGGCACGGCCGGGGAGGACGTCCCGGGGACCCCGCTGCTCGGGGCCGCGGACCTGGACCGGGCCCGCGGGCGGGAGGACGTGCTGCGCACCGTCGACGACGACGGGGACGGGCTGCGGGTGCTCGCCGTCCACGACGGCGACGACGGGCAGGTCGCCGTCCTCGCCGCCGAGCTCGAGGAGGTCGACGAGGCGCAGGACGCGCTGGTGTCCGGGTACCTGCCCACGGCCGGGCTGGCCACCCTGCTGGCCGGGCTCCTGGGCTACGGGATCGCCCGCCGCGGGCTGGCCCCGGTCCGGCGGGCCACCGACGAGGCGCTGGCGATCAGCGCGGCGGACCTGTCCCGGCGGCTGTCCCCGCCGGCCCGTCCCGACGAGGTGGGCCGGCTGGTGCAGACCCTGAACGGGATGCTCGACCGGCTGGCCGCCGCCGTCGCCCGGGAGCGCACCTTCACCGCCGACTGCAGCCACGAGCTGCGCACCCCGCTGGCCATCCTCACCGCGGAGGTCGAGCTGGCGCGCGACGGCGCCGAGGACCCCGACGTGCGGGCCGCGCTGGCCACCGCGCTGGAGGAGGCCGGCCGGCTGTCGGGGCTCATCGACGACCTGCTGGTGCTGGCCCGGGCCGACACCGGACACCTGGAGATCGAGCGCCCCCTGGACCTCGACGACCTCGTCGAGCGGGTGGTCGGCCGCTTCGCGACGCTCGCGGCACGGCGCGGCGTCCGGCTGCAGTCCGCCGGTGCGGCGGTGGTCCGCGGCGACCCCGCCGGCGTGGAGCGGGCGGTGGCCAACCTCGTCGACAACGCGCTGCGGCACACCCCCGACGGCGGCTCGGTCACCGTCGAGGTGCAGGCCACCGGCCCGGCCAGCGCCGAGGTCCGGGTGCGCGACACCGGGCCCGGCGTCCCGCCGGACCGGCTGGCCGCCCTGTTCGACCGGTTCAGCCGCGTGGACGACGCCCGGCACGAGCCCGGCGGCGCCGGCCTGGGCCTGGCCATCGTCGCCGCGGTCGCCGCCGCGCACGGCGGTGGCGTCTCCGCCGCCAACGACCCGTCCGGCGGCCTCGCCGTCACGCTCGCGCTCGGCCCGGCCGGTCAGCCGGCCCACCCCGGCGGACGCCGGTGACCCACCCCTCCCCCACCGCACCCCCGACCGCAGAGGAGCGAAGGAGCATGACCGCACCACCCTCCCCCGGTGAGGGGCACCTGCCGCAGCCGGCCGGTGCCCAGCCGCCGATGCGCGCCTCCGACGCCGAGCGGGACGGCGTCGCGCAGGTGCTCCGGGACGCCACCGCCCGCGGGCTGCTGAGCCTGGACGAGTGCGACGAGCGCATGGCCGCGGCCTACGGCGCCCGCTTCCAGCGGGACCTCGCGCCCCTCACCGCCGACCTGCCGCCCGCGGCGGGTGCGCCGGTGGCCCCCGGGTGGCGGGCGGTGTCGACGCTCGCCGCCCTCCAGGCCCGCGCGTCGCTGGCCCGGCTGCCCGGCGGTGCCGTCCTCGGGTCGCGGCCCGCGCTGGCCGTGGTCCTCGCCCTGCTGGTCGTCCTCCCGCTGCTGGGCGCCGGCGAGCTGGTGGAGTGGGAGCTGCTGGAGTGGGAGCTCCTGGACGACTGAGCCCCGGAACGCGTCGACCCCCGGCCGGGCGGCCCTCCGGAGAGAGGGGCCGCCCGACCGGGGGTCGGGGAGGCAGGCACCGGCCGTCGGGGAAGTCCGGCCGGTGCCCGGGACCAGGGGTCAGGCAGAGACCGCCTTC
Source organism: Geodermatophilus sp. SYSU D00079 (assembly GCF_054050635.1). NCBI lineage: Bacteria > Bacillati > Actinomycetota > Actinomycetes > Geodermatophilales > Geodermatophilaceae > Geodermatophilus > Geodermatophilus sp. SYSU D00079. The sequence goes on from NZ_JBJGZS010000019.1 coordinate 80,381, forward strand.
TGCACGTCGAGGGCCAGCAGCAGCTGCCCGTCGAGCTTGAACGCCCCGCGGATCAGCTCGCGGGCCGACCCGTCGAGGGTGTCCGGCGGCGCCTCGAAGTCGGCCGGGTCGACGTCGACGACGTCGGCGATCGCGTCGACGAGCAGGCTGACCGCCTCCCCGTGCAGGCGGACGACGATGACGACGGCGTCGGTGTCCTCGGGACGCGGCGGACGGCCCAGCCGTTCGCGCAGCTCGATGGCGGTCACCACCTGCCCGCGCAGGTTGATCAGCCCGGCGACGGCGGCGGGGGCCAGCGGCACCCGGGTGAGGCCCTGGCTCTTGAGGACCTCCTGCACGTGGGCGACCTCGATGCCGTAGAGGTCGCCGTCCAGCCAGAAGGTGGCCAGCTGGCCGCCGATGGCCGGCGCGGTGGTGTCGGTCGCGGCGGGCACGTCAGACCTCCAGGAGGGAGCCGGGGACGCCCTGGGGCGTCGCGGGGAGGGGGGTGGAGTAGAAGGCGGGGTCGGCGGCGAGGATCGCCGCGCGGACGTCGAGCAGCTCGGTCACCTTGTCGCCGAGGACGGCGGAGCCGAGCAGGCCCAGGTCGTCGATGTCGCTGCGCACGGCCGCCTCGCCGTCGACGATGTCGAGGATCTCCTCGACGACGATCGCGACGCTGCGCCCGTGGTCGCTGTAGACGATGACCTCGAGGACCTCGCGGTCGCTCTCGCCGTAGGCGCCCAGGTGCCGGTCGAGGCGGACCATCGGCAGGATCGCGCCGCGGTACTGCACGACCTCGCGGTTGCCGACGCGCTCGACGGACTCGGTGCGGACCTGCTCGAGCCGGGTGACGGTGTCCAGCGGGATGGCCACCCGCCGCCCGCCGCCGATGGCCGCCAGCAGCATCCGCTGGCGGTCGCTCTCGGCGGCCGCGGCCTGCAGGGCCGCCTCGCGGGACTCCTGGCGCTCGCTGGTCTCGGTGCGCAGGGCGCGGCGGGCCAGGGCCTGGACGTCGAGGATCAGCGCCACGGTGCCGTCACCGAGCACGGTCGCACCGGAGTACAGGCCGATCGCCTTGAGCTGGCCGCCGACGGCCTTGACCACGATCTCCTCGGTGTTGATGACGCGGTCGACGACGAGACCGAAGCGGCGGCCCTCGGAGCGGAGGACGGCGATGACCACGTGCCCGTCGTGCCGGTCGGAGGTGAGCCCGAGGACGTCGGTGAGCCGGACCAGCGGCAGCAGCTCCCCGCGCAGCCGGTAGACCGGCGCGCCGCCGACCTCCTCGACGGCGGTGGCGGCCTTCTCGGCGTCCAGGGACACCAGCTCCTGCAGGCTGATCTGCGGGATGGCGTAGCGGTCGCCGGCGCACTCGACGGTCAGCGCCGGGACGATCGCGAGGGTCAGCGGGATCCGCAGCCGGCAGACGGTGCCCTCGCCGGGCACCGACTCGACCTCGATGGTGCCGCCGATGGACTCGATGTTGGTCTTGACCACGTCCATGCCGACGCCGCGGCCGGAGACGTTGGTGACGGCGGAGGCGGTGGAGAACCCGGGCAGGAAGATCATCTGGAGGATGTCCGCCGGGCTGGTGCGGCTCAACGCGTCGGCGCTGATCAGGCCGCGCTCGACGGCCTTGGCCCCGACCTTGGCCGGGTCGATGCCCGCGCCGTCGTCGGCCACCTCGACCACGACCTGGCCGCTCTCGTGCTTGGCGCGCAGGGTCAGGACGCCCTCGGTGGGCTTGCCGGCGGCCCGGCGGGCCTCGGGCGCCTCGATGCCGTGGTCGACGGAGTTGCGGACCAGGTGGGTCAGCGGGTCCTTCACGGCCTCGAGCAGCGTCTTGTCCAGCTCGGTGTCGCGGCCCTCCATCTCCAGGCGGACGCTCTTCCCGCACTGCAGGCCCAGGTCGCGGACGACGCGCGGCAGCTTGGACCAGATGTGGTCGATCGGCTGCATGCGCGTCTTCATGACGCCCTCCTGCAGCTCGCTGGCGATCAGGTTGAGCCGCTGCGAGGCGCGCAGCAGGTCGGTGTCGTTGGAGCGGCCGACGTACTGGACGATCTGGTTGCGGGTCAGCACCAGCTCCCCGACCAGCAGCATCAGCTCGTCGAGCAGGTCGACGTCCACCCGGATCGTGCTGTCGGCGACGGCCCGGCGGGCCTGCCCGCCGCCGTTGTCGGCGGCCGGGCCGGCGTCGGCCTCGGCCGGCTCGGCGGGCTCGAGCACCGGCTCGGACCGGGGCGCGGGGATCTCGGACACGGGAGCGGGCACCTCCGCGGCGGGGGCCGGAGCAGGGACGACGGGGGTCGGGGCGGCCTCGGGGGCCGCGACGTGGGCGGGGAGCCCGGCGACCGGGGACGGCGCGACCGCGAGGGTCTCGGCGGACTCCTCGGGAGCCGGAGCCGGGGCCGCGGCGGGGGCCGGGGTGTCCTCCATCGCCGCGCTGATCGCGGCCACGACGGCTGAGACGTCGACCGAGCCCTCCCCCCCGGTGGCCTCGATGGAGGCCAGCAGCGAGCGGACCGTGTCGACCATCTGGAGCAGCACGCTGGTCCGGGTGGGAGTCAGCGCGAGGGCGCCGTCCCGGAGCCGGGAGAGCATGTTCTCCCCGACGTGGGTGACCTCCTCCAGGCGGTGGAAGGCCAGGAAGCCGCTGGTGCCCTTGATCGTGTGGATCGTGCGGAAGATGCTGGACAGCCGCTCGCGGGAGTCGGGCTCCTGCTCCAGGGCGACCAGGTCGGTGTCGAGCTGGTCGAGGTTCTCGTGGCTCTCGACCAGGAACTCCTCGACGATGTCGTCCAGACCGTCCACGGTTGCTCTTCTCTCTCGGTCCCGGCGCTGCGCGCGCTTCGGGTGGATCATCGGCGGGGGTGCCGGCGGGTTGAGCCCAACGGCCGGGCGGGAGTCGCTGACGTTCCGCCGTCGGTGCGTTGGAGGAATGGTGGGCGCCGGCCGGGCCACCCGTCGCGCCATTCCGCGCGTGTCGCGGAATGGGCCCGCAGAAATGTCGGTGACCGCATCGCGGTGGTCCCCATGTCGACAGTCCGACCATTCCCGGGAATGCGCGGACGCCGCCCGGCCGGGAGCACGGGGCTCCGGCCGGGCGGCGTCCGGGTTGATCAGTAGGTGAAGCGGCCGACGGTGCTGCGCAGGTCGGCGGCCATCCGTGACAGCTCGTCGACGGCGACCCTGGTCTGGGTCAGCGCCTGCGTGGTCGACTCCGCCGCCGCGGAGACGCCGGTGATGTTCTCCGCGATCTGACCCGAGCCGCTGGCGGCCTCGGACACCGACCGGGACATCTCGTTCGTCGTCGCGGTCTGCTCCTCCACCGCGGAGGCGATGGTCAGCTGGAAGTCGTTGATCCGGCCGATGACCTCGCTGATCCGCCCGATCGCAGCCACCGCACCCGAGGTGTCGCCCTGGATCGCCTCGACCCGGCGGGCGATGTCCTCGGTCGCCTTGGCCGTCTCCTGCGCCAGCTCCTTGACCTCGTTCGCGACCACCGCGAAGCCCTTGCCCGCCTCCCCCGCACGCGCCGCCTCGATCGTCGCGTTCAACGCCAGCAGGTTCGTCTGCTCGGCGATGGAGGTGATCACCTTCACCACGTCGCCGATCTCCCGGGAGGAGTCCCCGAGCCGGGTGACCGTCGCCGTGGTCACCTCCGCCTCGGTGACCGCCGCCGCGGCCACGCGGGCCGCCTCGTTGGCGTTCTGGGCGATCTCCCGGATCGACGCGCCCATCTGCTCGGCACCGGCCGCGACGGTCTGCACGTTGCGGGACACCTCCTCCGCGGCGCCGGCCACCACACCGGACTGGGCGCTGGTCTCCTCCGCCGACGCCGAGATCTGCGCCGAGGACGCCGACAACTCCTCCGACGAGGCCGCGACCGCGTCCGCCGCGCCGACCACCGAGGCCATCACCCCGCGCAGGCTCTCCACCGCCGTGTCCAGCGCCCGGCCCATGAGCCCGACCTCGTCGTGGGACCGCACGCCGGCCGAGCGGGTCAGGTCACCCGTGGCCAGGCCCTCGGCGACGGCCTGGACCCGGCGGATCCCCCCGGTCACCAGCCGGGCCACCGCGACGCCGGCCCCCAGGGCCACCACCGCACCGGCGGCGAGGACGAGGACCAGCTGCAGGCGGGTGCTGCGGTAGTCGGCCGCCGCGGCCTCGGCCGTCGCGGCCGCCCCGGTCCGGGTGATCTCCGCGAGGCGGTCGAGGTCGGCGCTGACCCGCTTGGCGATGGGGGAGATCGTCGCCTCGCGGGCAGCGGACCAGCCGACCAGGTCGCCGGCGTCGGCCAGCGCGTCGAGCTGCACCATCCCCAGCCGGTACGCGGTCATCTGGTCGGTGACGTCGGCGACGAGGTCCCGCGACTCGGCCTCCGGACCGGTGGCGAGGAACCGGTCCGCGGCGGCGTCGAGGCCCGCGTAGGCCTCGTTGCGGGTCGCCAGGTAGCCCTGGCGCAGCTCCGGGCTGGTGGCGACGGCGTAGTTGGTCCCGGCCAGCCGGACGAGGAACAGCTGCGAGCGCATGGCCTCGACCTCGACGGTGCCGACCAGCTCCCGGTCGTACATCTCCTGCGTGCGCTCGGCCGAGGTGCCCAGGCTGGTCAGCCCGACCAGGCCGACGCCGACCGCCACCACGACGGCCAGGCCGACGGCGAGGACGACCTTCACGGCGATCCGCAGGTCGCGGAACCGGGCCACCGGTCCCCGCCCCGCGGGGAGGGCGGGGGCCACCCGCGAGCGGGTGGGACCGCCGGGTGTGGTGCTGTGCATGACGGGTGCTCCTCGAGCGATCGGTCGACGGCGGCGATGGACGCGAGCCGCACCTGCCGACCGCTGTCGCGGGAGCAATACGGTTGTGCGCCACTGACTCATCGGGAGGCGTCCCGCCGTCGGCGAGGGGTTCCCGGGTCGAACCGCCCGACCCGGGGACGCGACGTCCCCTGCGAGGGGGACGACCGCCGGTCTCCGGTCTCGGTTCGTCGCAGAACGTAGCGACTCCACCCACCGATCGCGTGCACCTCACGGACACGTCCTCGCAGCTTATCCCGGGAGGACGGCGTCCCGGTGCCGGTCGGGTCGACATGCCGTCCGCCTCCGGCCGGCGACCTCCCCCCGAAGATGTCGGTCACACCCGTCCCGATCCGGTGCCGGAGATCGCGGCGGCGTCGGTCCGCGTCCCTCACGGCCGGCAGGCGGCGGTGACCGGCACCTGGGGGTGCGGTTTGTCGACGCCGTCGCGGCGGTGACCGCACCGCCGTCCGCCCGGGGCGGAGGCGGCGCCACGCGGCTGGAGCAGCGGCGTCGGCGTGTCGCGCGGTGGGCGGGGAGCCGGGAACGCGACCACCCCCGGTCGGCTCCGCGGGGGAGCCGGCCGGGGGCGGTCTGCCAGGGTGCGTCAGAAGGTGAAGCGGGCGACGCCGGTGCGCAGCTCGGCGGCCATCCGCGACAGCTCGTCGACGGCGGTGCGGGTCTGGGTCAGCGCCTGGGTCGTCGCCTCCGCGGCGGTGGAGACGCCGCTGATGTTCTCCGCGATCTGACCGGAGCCGCCAGCGGCCTCGGACACCGACCGGGACATCTCGTTCGTCGTGGCGGTCTGCTCCTCCACCGCCGAGGCGATGGTGGTCTGCCGGTCGGAGATCTGCGCCACGATCTGCGAGATCTCCCCGATCGCGGTCACCGCCGCGGTGGTGTCGCCCTGGATCGCCTGCACCCGCCGCGCGATGTCCTCGGTCGCCTTGGCCGTCTCCTGCGCCAGCTCCTTGACCTCGTTGGCGACCACCGCGAAGCCCTTACCGGCCTCGCCGGCCCGGGCGGCCTCGATGGTCGCGTTGAGTGCCAGCAGGTTCGTCTGCTCGGCGATCGAGGTGATCACCTTCACCACGTTGCCGATCTCGGCGCTGGACTCCCCCAGCTTCGCCACGGTCGCGGTGGTCGTCTCCGCGGCGGTCACCGCGCGAGCGGCGACGTCCGAGGCCTCGGCCGCGTTCGTCGCGATCTCCCGGATGCTCGCCCCCATCTGCTCCGCACCGGCGGCCACCGTCTGCACGCTGCGGCTGACCTCCTCGGCTGCGCCCGCGACCACACCGGACTGCGCGGAGGTCTCCTCCGCCGACGCCGAGATCTGCGCCGACGAGGCCGACAGCTCCTCCGACGAAGCCGCCACGGCATCCGCCGCGCCCGCCACCGAGGACAGCACGCCACGCAGGCTCTCCACCGCGGTGTCCAGGGAGGCGCCCATCCGGCCCAGCTCGTCCCGGGTCTCCAGACCCGCCGAGCGGGTCAGGTCACCCGCGGCCAGGGCGTCGGTCACCGCCTGCACCCGACGGACGTTGCGCGCCACGCCCGCGGCCACCCACAGCCCGATGGCCACCGCCACCGCGGTGCCGGCGACGAGGATGAGGACCGACGTGGTGCGCTGGCTGTCGGCGGCCTCCCGTGCGGCGGCCGCGGCAGCCTCGGCCTCGCCCTGCTCGAGGACCACGAGGGCGTTGAGCCCCTCCTCGACCGCGGCGGCCAGCGGGCCCACCTGGGTGTCGTTGGCCTGGATCCAGGCGTCGACCTGGCGGGTGAGCGCCAACGGGGCCAGGACGGCGTCCGCCTGCTCGAGGTACCCGGCGTACCCCGCCTCGACCTGCTGGAGCAGCTCGCCGCTGCGCCCCTGCTGGTTGTGCGGCCGGTAGTGCTCCAGCGCCGCGGCGAACCGGCCCGCGACCTCGTCGACGGCGGCCAGCTTCTGCCGGGTCTCCGCGGGGTCGGTGCTGAGGACCGTGTCCCGGAGGGCCACGCGGGTGTCCTTGACCGCGCCGCGCATCGCCGTGACGTCCGAGAGGCCCTGGACGTTGGTGTCGTAGAGCGTCTGCGTGCGGTCGGCGGCCGCGTTGAGGGCCTGGATGCCGAGCAGGCCGACGAGGACGGCGACGAGTGCCGCCGTCCCCACGGCGACGAGCACCTTGGTCTTCACCCCCCGGTCGGCGAACCAGGCCCCGGGCCGGCGGCCGGGGGTGGGCGGTGGGGTGGCGCTCATGCGATCTCTCCTGGGCGTGGACGGCGTCCGAGACGGAGGCGCGACTGGAATGCGCTCCAGGAGTTTCTTCGGCAGCATTCCCGGCGACTCTCAGGGCCTTTGGTCCCGAGCGGCCGAGATGCGCATCTCACTCTGCTGCCGGAATGGTCGACGAGCCGCTCGGAATGGCGGACATGTCGACACGGTGCTGCATTCCTGCGTCGTCGACCATTCCTGGGACCCGCGGTGGTCCCGGTGCCGCGACGGTGGGCAGAGACGTCCGGGGACGGTGGTGGGGTGCGCCGGGGGGGGGGGGGGGGGGGGGGGGGGGGGGGGGGGGGGGGGGGGGGGGGGGGGGGGGGGGGGGGGGGGGGGGGGGGGCGGGGGGGGGGGGGGGCGCGCGGCGCGGCGCCCGCGCGCCCCTCCCCCGTCCCCGCCCCCGCCCACC
>NZ_JBJGZS010000020.1:0-83523 GCF_054050635.1 Geodermatophilus sp. SYSU D00079
CTCACGACCCCCCCCCCCGCGCGCCCCCCCCCCCCCCCCCCCCCCCCCCCCCCCCCCCCCCCCCCCCCCCCCCCCCCCCCCCCCCCCCCCCCGGGGTGGTCAGCCGAGCTGCGGCGCCACCTCTGCGGCCACGAGGTCCAGGTGGTCGAGGTCGGCGAGGTCCAGCACCTGCAGGTAGATCCGCGAGGCCCCGGCCTGCGCGTACCGGCCGAGGGTGTCGACGACCTCGGCGGGCGTGCCCGCGGCCCCGTGCTCCCGCAGCTCGCCGACCTCGCGGCCGATCGCGGCCGCCCGGCGGCCCAGCTCGGCCTCGTCCCGGCCCACGCACAGCACGAGCGCGGAGCTGAACACCATGGACGCCGGGTCGCGACCGGCCTCCTCGCAGGCCTCCCGCACCCCGGCGAAGAGCCGGGCGTTGTCCTCGACCGGCGCGAAGGGCACGTTGAACTCACCGGCGTAGCGGGCCGCCAGCCGCGGGGTGCGCCGCCTGCCGCGGCCGCCGACGAGGATCGGGACCCCTCCCGCCTGCACCGGCTTGGGCAGGGCCGGCGACCCGGTCACCCGGTAGTGCTCGCCGGCGAAGTCGAACGTCTCCCCCGGCGGCGTCGCCCACAGCCCGGAGATGACGGCGAGTTGCTCCTCGTACCGGTCGAAGCGCTCCCCGACCTCCGGGAAGGGGATGCCGTAGGCCCGGTGCTCCTCCTCGTACCAGCCGGCGCCGATGCCGAGCTCGACCCGGCCGCCGCTCATCTGGTCGACCTGCGCCACCGAGATCGCCAGCGGGCCGGGGAGGCGGAAGGTCGCCGCCGTCATCAGCGTCCCCAGCCGGATGCGGCTGGTCTCCCGGGCCAGCCCCGCGAGGGTGACCCAGGCGTCGGTCGGCCCGGGCAGGCCGTCCCCGCCCATCGTCAGGTAGTGGTCGGACCGGAAGAAGGCGTCGAAGCCGGTCTCCTCGGTGCGCCGTGCGACCGCGAGCAGGTCGTCGTAGGTGGCGCCCTGCTGGGGCTCGGTGAAGATGCGTAGCTGCACCCGCGAACGCTATCCGGGGCTCCGGGGATCCGTCGTCCCGAGATCGGACTCGGGGTGTGCTCGCCGCGGCCAGCGGGCAGGATGGCCGCCGAGACGATCAACCCGGAGGTGCATCCCGTGTTCCGCAAGAAGACGCACGGCCAGATCATCGGCGAGGAGCTCCAGGAGGGCTTCAGCCACATCGGCACGGCGGTCGCGGAGGCCGGTCGGGCGGCGGCGGAACAGCTCGCACCGCGCGTCGAGGCCGCCCGCGAGGCGACCGGCCCGGCGCTGGACGCGGCCAGGGTCGCCGTGGCGCCGAAGGTGGCGGCCGCGGTGGCCGTCGCCGCGCCGGCCGTGGCCTCGGCCCGTGACGCCCTGTCCCCGCGGGTGGAGGCCGCCCGCGAGGCGCTCACCCCGCGGGTGGAGGCCGCCCGCGAGGCGGCCGCACCGCGCGTCGCGTCGGCGCTCACCGCCGCGCAGCTGGCCGCCAGCAAGGCCGCGGCCGACCTGGCCCCGCGGGTGGAGGCGGCCCGCGAGGCGGCGCACAAGGCCCTCGAGCACGACGTCGTCCCCCGGTTGACCGCCGCCCAGGCGGCCACCCTGGCCTACGCCGCACCCAGGGTGCTGGCCGCCCGCGAGGCGGTCACCCCCGTGCTGGAGTCCACCCGCGAGTCCATCGCGGCCGGCCTCCACACGGCGCTGGAGGAGCTCGACGCCCGCCGCGAGGAGCTCATGGCCACCACGACCAAGGCCAAGAAGCAGGCCGGCAAGCGGCGGCGGGCCCTGGAGAGGAAGGCGGCGAGGACGAGGAAGGACATCCGGCGGACGGTGGAGGCCGAGCCCGCGCCCCGCCGCTGGCCGTGGCTGCTCGCCGTCCTGGTGGTCGGCGCCGCGGCCTTCGCCGCACTCCGCCGGCGCAAGGACGACGACCTGTGGACCCCCGCCCCCACCGGGGACGGGCCCGTGCCCAGCTACCGAGAGGACCCCGTGCCCAGTTCCCCGAGCAACAGCGGCAAGACCGTCTCGACCGCCCAGGACGTGCCCGGCGACTCCGCGCCGGCGGAGTCCGACATGGGGGTGCGCGACGCCCAGCTGGTCGAGGGCGACGGCCCCGACACCGAGACCGTGAACGGCTCGGACGCGCCGCAGCCGTTCAGCGGCGGCGGTGGCGCCGACGAGGGCCCGACCGCCGGCCCCCGCGGCCAGCAGCCCTGACCCACCCCTCCACGCCGCCCCCGTCGCCGACGCGACGGGGGCGGCGCGCGTCGGCGAGTACCGTGGCCGATCATGAGTGAGACGGTGGCCCCGACCCCCTCCTCGGACTCCCCGATCGCACCGGCCGGTCGCAAGCTGCTGCGGCTGGAGGTCCGCAACAGCCAGGTGCCGATCGAGCGCAAGCCCGAGTGGATCAAGACCCGGTTGAAGACCGGCCCCGAGTACACCGAGCTGAAGTCCCTGGTGCGCCGCGAGGGCCTGCACACCGTCTGCGAAGAGGCCGGCTGTCCCAACATCTACGAGTGCTGGGAGGACCGCGAGGCCACCTTCCTCATCGGTGGGGACCAGTGCACCCGGCGCTGCGACTTCTGCCAGATCGACACCGGCAAGCCCGCGGACTTCGACGCCGACGAGCCGCGCCGGGTGGCCGAGAGCGTCGCGACGATGCAGCTGAAGTACGCCACGGTCACCGGCGTCGCCCGCGACGACCTGCCCGACGGCGGCGCCTGGCTCTACGCCGAGACGGTCCGCCAGATCCACGCCGCCGTCCCCGGGTGCGGCGTCGAGCTGCTCATCCCCGACTTCAACGCCGACCCCGGCCAGCTGGCCGAGGTGTTCTCGTCGCGGCCCGAGGTGCTCGCGCACAACGTCGAGACGGTGCCGCGGATCTTCAAGCGCATCCGCCCCGGCTTCCGCTTCGAGCGGTCCCTGGCGGTCATCACCGCCGCCCGCGAGGCCGGGCTGGTCACCAAGTCCAACCTGATCCTGGGCATGGGCGAGGAACCGCACGAGGTCGTCGAGACGATGCGGGCCCTGCACGAGGCCGGCTGCGACCTGCTGACCATCACCCAGTACCTGCGCCCCTCGCCGCGGCACCACCCGGTCATCCGCTGGGTCAAGCCCGACGAGTTCGTGGAGTTCCAGAGGACGGCCGAGGAGATCGGCTTCCCCGGGGTGCTCGCCGGGCCGCTGGTGCGCAGCTCCTACCGGGCCGGCCGGCTCTACCAGCAGGCCGTCGCGGCGCGGGGTCTGACCCCCTCCGTCTGAGGGAGTCCGGGCCGGTCCACCGGACCGGCCCGGCCGCGCCCCTATCCTGTGGGCATGGCGCGCAGCAAGTCCCCCGACTCCCCCGCCCCGACCGGCAAGGCCGGGCGGGGCCCGACCGCCGCCCGCGGCCGGGGTGGGTCGACGGCCGCCGGGGCCAAGGCCGCCGCCGTCCCCCAGGGCAAGGCCGGCGGCGGCAAGGCCCCGAAGCTCGACAAGAACGGGCAGCCGAAGGTCGGCCGGCTCAAGCGGGTCGGCAACCAGGTCCGCATGCTCAAGCAGGCCTACTCGCTGACCCGCAAGAACGACCCGAAGCTGCCCTGGATCATGCTCATCGCCTTCGTGGCGGTGGCCGCGGTCGTGGAGCTGCTCGGCATCCTCTTCGGCTCGCCGTTCCTGTTCATCCCCCTCGCGATCCTGCTCGGTGCGCTGGTCGCGCTCATCGTGTTCGGCCGCCGGGCGCAGGGTTCGGCGTACCGGCAGGTGGAGGGCCAGCCCGGTGCGGCGGCCTGGGTGCTGGAGGGCATGCGCGGCGACTGGCAGGTCTCCTCCGGCGTCGCGGGCACCACGCAGCTGGACGCCGTCCACCGGGTGCTCGGCCGCCCCGGGGTGATCCTCGTCGGCGAGGGCGCGCCGTCCCGCGTCCGTCCGCTGCTGGCGCAGGAGAAGAAGAAGGTCGCCCGCATCTCCGGCGACGCCCCCATCTACGACATCCTCGTCGGTGACGAGGAGGGGCAGGTGCCGCTGCGCAAGCTCAGCACCCACGTGATGAAGCTGCCGCGCAACCTCTCCGGCGCCGAGCTCAACGCCCTGCGCAAGCGGCTGGCCGCCCTCGGCGGTGCCCGGATGCCCGTCCCCGGTGGCCCGCTGCCCGGCGGCCGCCAGATGTCGGTGAGCCAGCGGCAGGTCCGCCGCCGCTAGGCCGATCCCCACGAGAGCCCCCGTGCCGGCCGGCGCGGGGGCTCTCGTGCGTCCGGGGCCCGGCTGCTCAGTCCTGGACGACGGCGGTGCCGGTGAGCCGGTCGTGCAGGCCGCGGCCGTCGGCGTCCACGACCAGCGCGGGCACCAGCAGCATGAGCAGTGCGGTCCGGACGACGGCCCGCCACGGGGCCAGTCGCGCCCCCGGCCGCGGGTGCGCGATGCGCAGCCCGAACAGGCGCATGCCGGGCGTCTGGCCGAAGATGACCAGTGCCACCACGGTGACCAGCCCGAAGGACAGCAGGCTCCAGTTCCCCGGCAGATCGGGCGCGGTGACCAGGCCGGCGACGAGGGCCGAGGCGATGACGTCGACGAGGAAGGCACCGGTACGGCTGCTGAAGGTGGCCAGCGAGCCGGGGCCCTCGGCCGGCAGCCCCAGCGACGCACCGCGGCGACGCTCCTGAGAGGGTGGCTGCACGTTCCCGACCATGCCCGCCAGCGTAGGACCGTCCTGCGGCGGGCCCCCGCGACCGGCGCCCGGCGACACGCCCGCGCCGTTGTTACCGCTCTGAAACACCGGAGACACTGCGGGGCAACTCCGCGCTCGTAGTTTTCCGTTCGGCTGTCCGCCCACTCCCGGAGGATCGATGTTCACCAGTCCCGACGAGGTCGCCGCCTACATCCGCGACAACGACGTCGAGTACGTCGACGTGCGCTTCTGCGACCTGCCCGGCGTCATGCAGCACTTCACCATCCCGGCGTCGACGTTCGGCGAGGACACCTTCACCGAGGGGCTCGGCTTCGACGGCTCCTCGATCCGCGGGTTCCAGGCGATCAACGAGTCGGACATGCTCCTGCTGCCCGACGCCAACAGCGCCTTCCTCGACCCGTTCCGCGTGCACAAGACGCTGAACGTCAACTTCTTCATCCACGACCCGATCACGCGCGAGGCCTACAGCCGCGACCCGCGCAACGTGGCGAAGAAGGCCGAGGCCTACCTGGCCAGCAGCGGGATCGCCGACACCGCCTACTTCGGCCCGGAGGCGGAGTTCTACATCTTCGACTCCATCCGGCACTCGACCGGCATCAACGAGGGCTACTACCACATCGACTCGGTCGAGGGTTCCTGGAACTCCGGCGCCCTGACCGGTGAGAACGGTGGCCCCAACCTGGGCTACAAGACCCGCGCCAAGGGCGGCTACTTCCCGGTCGAGCCCTACGACCACTACAGCGACCTGCGGTCGACGATGATGACCAACCTGACCAACGCCGGCCTCGAGCTCGAGCGTGGTCACCACGAGGTCGGCACCGGCGGCCAGGCGGAGATCAACTACAAGTTCGACACGCTGCTGCGGTCGGCCGACAGCCTGATGCTGTTCAAGTACATCATCAAGAACACCGCCTGGGCCCACGGCAAGACGGCCACCTTCATGCCCAAGCCGCTCTACGGCGACAACGGCTCCGGCATGCACTGCCACCAGAGCCTCTGGAAGGACGGCGAGCCGCTCTTCCACGCCGAGACCGGCTACGCGGGCCTGTCCGACACCGCCCGCCACTACATCGGTGGCCTGCTGGCCCACGCTCCGTCGCTGCTGGCCTTCACCAACCCGACGGTCAACAGCTACCACCGCCTGGTGCCCGGCTACGAGGCCCCGATCAACCTGGTCTACTCGGCCCGCAACCGCTCGGCCTGCTGCCGCATCCCGATCTCCGGTGACAGCCCCAAGGCCAAGCGCATCGAGTTCCGCGTGCCCGACCCGTCGGCCAACCCCTACCTCGCCTTCTCGGCGATGCTGATGGCCGGCCTCGACGGCATCAAGAACAAGATCGAGCCGCCGGCGCCGGTCGACAAGGACCTCTACGAGCTGCCGCCCGAGGAGGCCCTCGGCATCGAGAAGGTCCCGGCCTCGCTGGACGCCGTCCTCGACAACCTCGAGACCGACCACGAGTACCTGATCGACGGCGGGGTGTTCACCCCCGACCTGATCGAGACCTGGATCGAGTACAAGCGGGAGAACGAGATCGACCCGATCCGCCTCCGCCCGCACCCGCACGAGTTCGCGATGTACTACGACATCTGAGCCGACCCGACCGCGGCCCCCGTCCTCGTCCGAGGGCGGGGGCCGCGGTGCGTCCGGTACCAGGCGCGAGGACCCCCGTGACCGGCGCGATGGACGGGACCCGTGGGACATGGACTGTCCGGGCGACTGCCGTGCTCGCCGGGATCCGGACCGACAGTCCGGTGGACATCGACCTGTCGGTCCCGCTCTGGACCATCGAGCACGTCGCGGCCGCCTTCCACCTCGAGGTGGACACCGTCCGCGAGTACACCTACCGGGAGGACTTCCCCCGCCCGCGGGCCGGGTTCTCCCGCAACCTGTGGACCCGCGAGGAGGTCCTCGCGTGGTTCACCGCGCTGCCGGGCAAGCCGCGCGGCCGCGGCGGGCGGGGCACGGTCAGCACCGCCGCCGTCGCCCGCACCGCGACTCGCTGCGGGCGCGGGTGGATGCGGCGCTCAAGGAGCAGTAGGCCGGCACCAACCCGCAGGCCCTGCTGTTCCCGGCCCAGCGCGGCGGGCTGCTGTGGTACACGTCGTTCGAGGCGAAGGCGCTCCTCCCGGCGATGCGGCGGGCGGGCTGGCCGCTGCAGTCCTGGACAGAGGTCCGCGGCCAGTGGTCCGAGCACACCCGGCAGTACACCCGGATCGAGCGGGACCGGACCACCGCTCTGCTCCCCTGGCACTCGCTGCGTCACCGCTTCGCCCGCACCATGATCGACGTCCACAACGCGACGAAGGGACAGCTGATGGCGCTCGGCGGCTGAGAGAACGAGCAGACGGTGTCGAACCGGTACTACAAGAGCGGCGAGGAGCACAGCAACAGCGGCCTTGCACTGTTCGGACAGGGACTGAGAGCCGGGCGCCTCATGGGCGTCCGGCTCTCAGCGCGCTTCCGCCGTAGCGTGATGGCAGACCCCGTCCTCGTGGCATCGTCCGACACGGGCGTGACCTGAAACCGTGCCCATGCGGCGCGGTGTGAGGCTCGGTCCGGGTAAGACCCCTCCCCGGCGGGTCGAGGTCGCTGACCGATGGCAGTGGGAGGAACGGCTGATGTCCGACATGGCGGACTTCAACGAGCGGCTGGCCGCGATCGCCCGCGAGCTGGTCAACGAGCCGGACATGCAGCACACGCTGCAGGCGGTGGTTGAGGCCGCCGCGCAGAACCTCGACGGCAAGGTGTGGGCCAGCGTGTCGCTCGTGAAGGACCGCCGCGAGGTGCAGACCCCGGCCGTCAGCGACGACCGTGCGGGCCAGGCCGACCAGCTGCAGTACGAGCTGGAGGAAGGGCCGTGCCTGGATGCGATCTGGGAGCAGGAGACCTTCCAGATCGACGACATGAGCGCCGACGAACGCTATCCCCGCTGGGCCCGGGCGGTTGCGGAGCAGACTGACATCCGCAGCAGCCTGTCGCTGCAGCTGTTCACCGACGCCGAACAGCGCAGCCTCGGCGCCCTGAACCTGTACTCGCCGGAGCCGAGCGCCTTCGACGCCGACTCCCGGGGCGAGGCGCTGGCGTTCGCCGCGCAGGCCGCGGTCGCGCTGCACAGCGCCCAGACCGAGGAGAACCTGCGCTCGGGGATGGCCACCCGCAACCTGATCGGGATGGCCCAGGGCATCCTCATGGAGCGGCTACGGCTCCCGCCCCAACAGGCGTTCGCGGTGCTCAGCCGGCTGTCGCAGGAGAGCAACACCAAGCTGCGGGAGGTGGCGCGGCGGCTGGTGGAGACCGGGGAGATCCCCGACCGGCCGCAGCGCTGAGATCAGGGCGACCCGGTGGCCACGGGTTAGGACCACCGGGTCTGGATCGCGCAGGCCCCCGGGATCCTGCGCAATCGTCCTCGTGAGCTACCCCCGGCCCTGCCGGGGCCATCATGTTGCGGGCAAGGAGTCAGTCCATCGGCTCCGCTCGCAGGACGCCATCCCACCTGACCGTGAAGGGGGCGGACGGGCAAGACGCGTCCTGCCGCAGAGGGCGACGCGGACAGTGCCCGATCGTGATGTCGCGTGCCCACGACGTCACTCCCCCAGCGCGGTGACCGCGGTGAGCAGCCCGGCGTAGAGGGCCAGACCGACGAGGAACCAGCCGAAGCTGGACCTCCCGCTGGAGGGGAGCTCCTCCTTGAACACGTTGAGCAGGATCGAGCCGCCGAGCAGGGCGGTCAGCAGTGCCACGACGACGGTGCTCGTCGGGGCGAACAGCGCGTCCAGGCCCCAGCCCAGCAAGAGGGCGGCGGCGAGAAACAGCCGTCCGCTGCGAGGGAACCGGCGCGGGTAGTGCTCCTCCAACGAGCGGTCCGTGAGTACGAAGTGCAAGCCCATCGCGATGGCGAACAGGACGGCGAAGGCCAGCCCCGTCCGCAGGCGCAACGCCATCGTGTAGGTGATCAGGCCGTTGTAGACCATGAACGACCCCAGGTGCAGCCAGTACACCCCTGCGGACTCCCGCGCCCCCGGACCGGTGGCGGCTCGCGCTCGCGCCAGACTCTCGAGGCCGTAGAAGGCGGCGAACCCGGCGAGCGCCACCAGGAAGACGCCCAGGTCGAGCAGCGGTGTGGGCTCCACCACGTCACTGAGGGCCTCGCCGATCGCCTCGTTGCCCTCCGCCAGCTCCGGCAACAGGTGCAGGAACACATAGGCCACCGCGAGTCCGCCGGCGAAGGAGCCGGTCACCCGCTCGGGGACGAACGGCAACCGGCGGATCCGCGGCGCCGCCGCGTGCAGACCAGCCAACAGCAGGGTGATGACCAGAGCGCCGACGAGCGCCTCGCCGGTCGTGAGCCCGTCGTCCACTCCGCACATCACCCTTCCCCCGATGCGCCGGCAGGCGCCCTTCCGCGGGATCCGACCCACAGCTGGCACGCGTTGCCGACTGCGCGCCGGTGAGCGCTGCGGCGTCACCCCGACGCTCCAGAGGTGCACCACCCGCCCGCAACGCGCGAACGACGCGACCAGGCGTGCCCCGGCCAGGCGACGTCACGCATCCCGTACCCGTCGTCGGCGACGGTGCCCGGATCCGCCGGAGGGCGCACATGACCTGCAGCGGCACTCGGTCGCGGAGGCGTTCAGGAGCTGGCCCGGCCGGACAGGCGGGACGGACCATGATGCTGATCTCCGGGCCGATCCCCACATGTCGAGCTGATGACGACGTGTGCAGTGCGCGGCGCTCAGGGGTAGGGGCTGTGGACCGGTACACGAAGCGGGGCCGTACGGGCATCCCGCCGCCGGTACCACGAGGAGGCCTCCCGTGACCGTCGCCGCCCAGATGCTGGACACGTACCCGAAGGACCTCGGCGGGATCGACCGGGACAAGCTGCGGGCCTGCATCGAGGCCTGCTTCGAGTGCGCTCAGGCCTGCACCGCGTGCGCGGACGCCTGCCTGAGCGAGGACTCGGTCGCCGACCTCACGAAGTGCATCCGGACCAACGCCGACTGCGCCGACGTCTGCGACGCCACCGGCCGGGTGCTGTCCCGGCACACCGGCTACGACGCCAACCTCACCCGCGCGGTGCTCGAGGCCTGCGCCGCCGCCTGCAAGGCCTGCGGCGACGAGTGCGGCCGTCACGCCGAGATGCACGAGCACTGCCGCGTGTGCGCGGAGGCCTGCCGCCGCTGTGAGCAGGCCTGCCGCGACCTCATCAGCAGTCTCGGCTGACGTCGTCGTCGCCCCACAGGCACCCGGCTCGGGCGACACATCCGGGGCGCGGCTCTCCTCCCGTGGCTCAGGTGGTCAGGTCCCGGCGGCCGTAGCGGCGGCAGCCGGCCACGGCGAGCACCGCGGCGGCGGTCAGCATGCCGGCTGCCCCTGCGGCGTTCCACGGCTCGGCCGGGACCCCGTTCAGGTGGGCGAACGGGGAGAGCCAGCGGACCGCGCCCGGCCAGTCGAGGGTGTCGGCGAGCACCAGCAGCAGGAAGCCGCCGGCCGCCGGTAGCACGCCCACGGCGAGCACCGCCGACCGTGCCCAGCCCAGCGCCGCCAGTGCCGCCCCCAGGCACACCAGCGCTGCCGGGACGACGCTGAGCGCGCCGACCAGCGCCTCGCCCAGCGAGAGCCCGGCCCCGACCCAGGCGGCACCCGCCCAGGTCGCCAGGCCCGCGGTGGCCGCGAGCAGGATCGCGGCGCCGGCGACCGCGGCGGCCTCGATCGCGGCCCAGCGGGCCCGGCACACCGGGAGCGCGTACAGCAGCGCCAGCCGACCGGCGGTCTCGTCGGCGGCGAGCGCAGCGATCCGGGCCGCGGCGAAGGCCCCGATGGGGATGGCCAGCAGCGAGTACAGCGCCGCCACGTACCCCTGCACCGACCCCAGCTCTGCGAAGCCGGCCTGGGCCGCCATCCGGGCGAAGACCGGGTTGTCCCGCAGGAACGTCGTCATCGACGTGGCGAGCAGGCCGATCAGCAGGAAGTACGCCACCAGACCGGCCGCCCAGACGGTCAGCGGCCGGCGGGTGCGGTGCACGGCCAGGCCGGGCAGCGACCGCAGCAGCCGGCTGCGGGAGGTCCGCCGGTCCGTGCCGGCGACCGGGGCACCGCCGACGTCGCGACCGGACGCGAGCGCGACCGCGGCGACGGCCGGTGCGGCAGCGAGGGCGGCGAGGACCAGCAGCGGCGCCACCCGGTTCTGGGCGAACGGCGCCACGTGTCCGAGGAGTCCGAAGGGGCTGGTCCAGGACAGCCAGCCCAGGGTCGGCGCGCCGTCGGCGACCATCCGGGCCAGCAGGCCCGCGAGCAGGACGGCGACCGCCAGGCCGGACGCCGACCGGCGCTCTGGCAGCAGTTGGGCGGCCAGCACACCCAGCGCCGCCCCGAGCATCCCCGTCCCGGCCAGCACGGCTCCGAACAGCACCGACCCGGTCACGCCGGCTCCCGCCAGCATCATCGCGACGGCGGTCGCCACGCCGGCTGCGGCGGCGCCGACGAGCACCACGCCGAGCACGCGCGCGGTCAGGAAACGCAGCCGCAGCGGCCCACCCAGCAGGAGGTCCCAACGGCCGGCCTCCTCATCGCCCCGGGTCAGCCGGGTCGCGGTCAGGGCTGCCCAGATGCCGACCAGCGCGGCGAGCCCGGTACCGACGCGCCAGACGGTGAAGCCGCCGGGGTCGTCGAGCGCGACCGGCGGGCCGAACAGCGTGCGGATCGCCGGGTTCTCCGCCAGCGCCGCCACCGACGCCGTGCCGAGGGCGCCGCCGAGGCTGCGGTGCTGCACCACGACCAGCGCGCTCATCCCGGCGCACACGACGGCCACGATCACGGTCCCGCGCCGGACCTGCCGGAGCACCGCCCTGGTGACCGTCCGCCCAGTAGAGCGCGGCGGCCGCGGCCCGCTGGCGGCCGGCGCGAGCTCGGGAACGGTCCTGGTGCTCATGCCGGGACCTGCCCGTAGTAGTCGAGGAAGATCTCCTCCAGCGACGGCTCCCGCACCTCCAGGCGGAGGACGTCGGCGTCGGCCAGGGCTCGCAGCACCGCCCCCGGTGGGCCGGTCAGCGACAGCTCCACCCGCAGCGGCGTCGGCCAGCGCACCCCGGTCACCGCCGGCAGGTCCGCCAAGCGCTGCAGGCCCGGCGCCGGCGCCGCGAGGTCGGCGACCACCTCCATCCGCCGCAGCCGACGCAGCTCAGCGAGCCCGGCCACCTCCACCAACCGGCCGCGGCGCAGGATGCCCACCCGGGAGCACACCGCCTCGACCTCGGCCAGCAGGTGCGAACTGAGGAACACCGTCTGCCCCCGCGCGGCCGCCTCGGCGATGCAGGCGCGGAACTCCCGCTCCATCAGCGGGTCCAGCCCGCTGGTCGGCTCGTCCAGGACCAGCAGCGGCGCCCGGGTGGCGAACGCGGCGACCAGCGCGACCTTCTGCCGGTTGCCGGTGGAGTAGGTGCGAGCCCGGCGATGCGGGTCCAGCGCGAACCGCTCCACCAGCTCGTCGCGATAGGCCAGATCGGTGCCGGGACCGACACCGGCCAGCAGGTCCAGGCACTCCTGCCCGGTCAGCGATGGCCACAGCGCGACGTCGGCGGGCACGTACGCCAGCAGCCGGTGCGCCTTCTCCACGTCACCGGCCGGCACCCCGAACACCTCGGCGGCGCCCTCGGTCGGCCGCAGCAGGCCCAACACCAGGCGGATCGTCGTCGACTTCCCCGCGCCGTTGGGCCCGAGGAACCCGAACACCTCCCCGGGCGCCACGTCCAGCGACACGTCGACCACCGCGTCGGTGGTGCCGAACCGCTTGCTCAGCCCCTCCGCGCGCAGCGCAGGGACGGACGACGAGATGGTGGCCAATGCGGGCTCCTGACAGTCGGCTACACGACTGCCGACCAGACTTCCCGGCGCACCGGGACAGACCGTAGCCCCGCCGGTGTGGGTCGGGAAGGCCCCGGGGCGCGGACGGGGGCGATCCCGGGACTGCTCAACGGCGCGGGTTCCTCAGAGCTGCGGTCGGATCCCCGGCTCTCCGGCCAGCGCGTCGGGCTCGAGTGACCCCTCGCCGCGGACCGCGGCCTCGGCCGGACCGCGCCGGCCGGCCGGGAGGACGGTCCTCCCGCGGGCGCCCTCGAGTTCGAGGGCGACCGCCGCGTAGAGGGCCAGCACCGCGAGGGCCAGGCCCACCCAGCCAGCCGTCGTCTTCCAGCTCGCAGACCCGGTGAGCTCGTAGGCACCGGTGACCAGGAAACGGGCGCCGGCCAGCGCCATGACGGCGGCCGGGACGAGCTTGGCCGCACCGGCGGACGCGGGGACGAACATCGAGAGCCCCGCGACGATCAGGAGGACCCCGAGGCCCTTGCTGGCGGTGCCGGGCGGGGAGGTCACGGTGGTGAGACCGACGACCGCCCACGTGCCACCGAGGACCCCCATCCCGGTGGCGGCCACCGGGTCGCGCGCCAGGAAGCCGATGACCGCCGCGGTGAGCTGCAGCGGCACGGTCGCGACCAGCGCGGTGAGGGCGGCCACCCGGCCCTCGGTGGGCGGGATCCAGCCCAGCTGGACGGTCGCGAAGACGGTCGTGGCCAGGGCCAGGGCCAGGAAGCCGAGTGGCAGCGGCGTGGCCAGCGGCCGGAGGACGACGCGGGTCGCGGTCTGCGGAGTGGTCATCGTCAGCTCACCAGTGCCTGGGTCGCGGACTCCTTGAGCTTGGCGTTGGCCCAGCGCATCTGCCGCAGCGTGTCCGGATGACAGCGCTCCGCCAGCTGCAGCAGCTCGCGCTTCCGGGCGCCCTGGGCGGCCTGGGCGAGCAGCTCCCAGTCCAGTGACACCCCGGCCGCCTCGCGGTGTACGTGGCGGAGGTCGGCGAGCAGCAGCAGACCGGGCTCAGAACGACGACCGAGCAGGTCGGAGGTCGCCTGCTGGATCCTCTCGAGGATGCCCGGCTCCCCCTCGGGTGCGGGATCGAGGTCGACGCCGAACTCGGCACCGATCCGTGCGAGCTCGGTGACGTGCCGCTGAGACCAACGTGCGATGTCGCGGGCGACGTAGAAGACCTCGTGGTCGACCTTGTGCCGGTCAGAGACAGCGAGCAGGACCCGGTGCAGGTGGTTCTCCGAGCGGTGCAGCTCCTCGATGGCCAGGCCGAGCTTCACCGGGCACCTCCGCCTTCCGTGGCCAGCGCCTCGTCGCCGCCCGTCGTCGGCGGCACGGTGCCGCTGACGGGGCGCGACCCGGTCGTCGTCGGCGCCGGGGCCGGCCCGTCACCCTCCGCCAGCCGGCTCACCGCCGCGGCCGCGGTCTTGAAGACCGGCTGCTTGGAGCAGGCGTCCCAGTCGGTGAGGGTGAGCTCGTTGGCCGCCCGCCCGTGCCCGTCGTGGGGTTGGTGTCCGCCCGGTCGGTCCCAGTAGCCGTAGTGGAACGGCAGGAAGACCACACCCGGACGGATCCCGCTGATCCGGAGCCGGGCCTCCACCCGACCGCGCGGGGTCCGGATCTCCAGGAGGTCGCCCTCCCAGAGCCCGCGGTCGGCGGCGTCGGAGGCTGACATCTCCACCCACACCTCGGGGGCGGCGGCCTGCAACTGCGGCGCGCGGCCGGTCTTGGTGCGGGTGTGGAAGTGGTAGAGGGTCCGGCCGGTGATCAGCTGGAACGGGAACTGCTCGCTGATCAGCTCGTGCGGGGGCAGGTACTCGGCCGCCTTGAGGACCGCCTTGCCCGCCGGGTTGAGCGCCCGGTACTCGGTCTCCGACAGCGGCGCGCCGGTGACCAGGTCCCGGCCGTAGCTCTCGCAGTAGTCCGGTGCGGCCCAGAACCGCCCGTCGACGTAGATGTGCTCGGTGCCCTCGGGGTGCTCGTCGGTGCAGGGCCACTGGATGCCGCTGCCGCCGCGCAGCTTGTCGTAGGACAGGCCGGTGTAGTCGCACGGACGCCCGCGGCTGCACTCCTTCCAGCCCTCGAACGCACCCTCCGGGTCCGACCACTTCACCAGTGGGTCGCCGTCCTTGTCCTTCAGGCCGAGCCGGTGGGCGAAGTCGATGAGGATGTCCAGGTCCGGGCGGGCCTCGCCGGGCGGGTCGACGGCCTCCTCCGACAGGTGCACCGTGCGGTCGACGTTGGTGAACGTGCCGGTCTTCTCCCCCCACGTCGCGGCCGGGAGGACGACGTCGGCCAGCTGTGCCGTCTCGGACAGGAAGATGTCCTGGACGACGAGGAAGAGCCGGTCCTGGCTCAGCAGCTCGCGCACCCGGCGCAGCTCCGGCAGGGAGACCGCGGGATTGGTGGCGGTGACGTAGAAGAAGCGGATCGAGCCCTCTTCGATGTAGCGCAGCTGTTGCATGATGTGCGTCGGCGGTGAGTAGTGCGGGATGTCCATCGGGTCGACGTTCCAGACCCGGGCCAGGTCCTGGATGTGCTGGTCGTTGGACCAGTTGCGGAAGGCCGGCAGGTCGCCGTCCGCGCCGGCCTCGCGGGTGTTCTGCGCGGTGGGCTGACCGTTCATCTGCAGGATCCCGCAGCCGGGCCGGCCGAGCATGCCGCGCAGGATGTGCACGTTGTTGACCTGCACGGCGGCCGCGGTGGCCTGGTGGGACTGGTAGAAGCCCTGCAGCACGGTGGACACCAGGCGGTCGGCGGTGCCGATGAGCCGCGCGGCCTCGCGGATCTGCTCCACGGGGACGTCGCAGACCTCCGCGGCGACCTCGGGCGGGTAGTCACCGACGCGCTTGGCCAGCTCCTCGAAGCCCACCGCGTGCGCCTCGACGTAGCCGGAGTCGACCCAGCCGTTGGCCACGATCTCGTGCAGCAGCGCGTTCATCAGCATCACATTCGTGCCCGGTCGCGGCGCCAGGTGCACCGTGGCCGCCCGGGCGACCGGCGTCTCCCGCGGATCGACGCAGACGATCGTCGGTGGGTTCGGGCCGGCCAGCCGGTCGAGCACCCGGGTCCACAGCACCGTCTGCGTCTCGGCCATGTTGTGCCCGTACAGGCAGATGACGTCGGCCGAGTCGATGTCGGTGTAGGACCCCGGCTGCCCGTCCGAGGCGAACGACTCCTTGAGTGCTGCAGCGGCGGTGGCGGTGCACAGCCGGGTGTTGCCGTCGACGTGGTTGGTCCCGATCCCCCCGTGCGCGATGAGCCCGAGGGTGTAGTACTCCTCCAGGAACAGCTGCCCGGTGGTGTAGAACGCGATCGAGCTGGGCCCCTGCTCGTCGAGCAGCTCCCGGCACCGGCCGGCGACGGCGTCCATCGCGGTGTCCCAGTCGCACTCCACGAGCTCGCCGTCCCGCCGGATCAACGGCCGGGTCAGTCGGTCCGGTGAGTTGTTGGCCTGCCACCCGAACAGGTCCTTCGGCCCCAGCCGACCGTGGTTCACGCGGTCCACCGCCCGGCCGCGGACGCCGACGATCCGCCCGTCCTTGACCGCCATGTCGTAGGCGTCCCCGTTGGAGTGCAGGATCGACGCAGTCTGGACCCAGCGGTCCACGTCGTCCTCGGTCAACCCGTCGGCCAGGTAGGAGTCCACCCGCGTCGGCCAGGTCTCCCCCGGTCCGTACGGCGTCCGCGTCCCCCACGGCTCGGCGATCCGGTCGATCCTGGGCACGGCGGTCCTCCTGCCGGACGGGGTGGGTGCCCGCCGAGTCTCGCCGCCGGTCCGGCCTCCCGCAGCCCGGAGTTCGGCGTGCTCGGGCGCGGATCGCCCCGCTGCGGGACGCTCCCAGCGTGCTGACCGAAGCCCCGGACGGGTCCTCCCGGTGAACTCCAGGAGGCCCAGGCGACGCAGTGCGGTCCGTGCCATCGCCGCGCGGCTGCGCGGGGCTCTCTGGCCCATCCCGGTCGTCACCGTCGTCGTCGCGGTCGGCGTCGGCATCGGGCTGCCGGCGGTGGACGGACTGCTCGAGAGCCGCGACGCAGGGCATCCCCTGACCTTCGTCTTCGGCGGCGGGCCGTCGGCGGCACGCGACCTGCTCGCCGCGATCGCCGGATCGCTCATCTCCGTGACAGGGCTGATCTTCTCGCTGACCGTCGTGGCCTTCCAGCTGGGCAGCAGCCAGTACTCGCCCCGGCTGCTGCAGACCTTCGCCACCGACCGGGTCGTCCAGCTGACCCTGGCGCAGTTGACGGCCACGTTCGTGTACGCGCTCACCGTGCTGCGGACCGTGCGCACCGAGAGCGCCACCGAGGGGGAGACCGCGTTCGTCCCACGCCTCTCGATCACCGTGGCCTACGTGCTGACGCTCGGCAGCGTCCTGGCCGTGGTGCTCTTCCTCGGGCACCTGGCCCGCGCCCTCCGGGTCGAGACGATGCTCCGCGACGTCCACGAGGAGGCCGGGGCCACCCACGATCGGGAGCTGCCCCATGACCTCGAACTCCCAGCGACGCCCGTCCGGCTGCCTCCCGGACCCGGGATCCCGGTCGCCTCCCCGTCCAGCGGCTTCATCGTCGACGTGGACGAGGAACGCCTGGTGTCCGCTGCGGCGGGCTCCGACGTCGTTGTCCTCCTGGCCGCCCGGATCGGTGACTCCGTGGTGGCCGGCACACCTCTCGCGCACGTCTGGGCCGGGGACGGCGTCCACCATCCCGACACAGCGGCGTTGAGGGAGGCCCTCGGCCGCTCGGTACGACTGGACTTCGAGCGCTCCCCCGTTCGCGACATCGCCTACAGCCTGCGCAAGGTCGTCGACATCGCCGTCCGTGCGCTGTCGCCCGGCATCAACGACCCCACGACGGCCGTGCATGCCCTGTCCCATGCCTCGGCGCTGCTCGGTGACCTCGTCTCCCGGCCGGTCGGACCCGACTGCCGTGTCGACGACGACGGGGTCGTGCGCCTGGTCGTGCCGCAGTGGACCCCCGATGACCTGGTCGAACTCGTCCTGGAGGAACCCCTCCACTACGCCTCGGGTCAGCCGGTCGTCCTGCGCCGCATCGCGGCCCTGCTGCGGGAGGTGGCGTGGCGCGCGCCCCGTGGCGTCCTGGACCACACGCTGCGCGACCGGCTCCGTTCCGCCGTGGACCTCGCCGCGGAGTCCACCCGGATCACCACGTCGGAACGCCGCACCTGGGAAGCGGCGCTCGACTCCGCCCTCGCCGGGGTGTGGCCCGCTGAACGACCGGGCTGACTCGGACCGGCTGGCCGGCCGCGGTGACCGGTGTGGTCGTGCTCGCAGCAGCCAGCTCCTCTGCGCCGGCGGCACCTACGACCGTCTCGGTCGGTCCCGCACCGCATGAGGCCGCCCTCGCCACCGGCCAGCCGCTGACCGTCGACACAGGGCTCGCCCGGATCCTCGAGGTGGTCCTGGCCGTCCACCCGGTCGCTGTGTCCGCCACCCTCCCGGGGCCCTGGGCGCCTACTTCCTCGAGGACCGGCACCCGACCGGCCCTCCACGCGGTTCCGCTGCCGCCGCTTCGACCCGTCCAGCAGCGGGCACGGGGGGCCCGTGAAGACGGACCTCGTCCTGCTCGCCGGTGGACTCATCGCGCTCGGCGTCGCCGCCCTGTCCGAGCGCCTGCGGCGGCTGCCCGTCTCCGAGCCGCTGCTCGGCCTGCTCGCGGGCATCGTCCTGGGCCCGTCCGTCGCCGGTGTCCTCGACGTGCGGCCCCTGACCGAGGACCACACCTGGCTGCACACCGCCACCCGGCTCCTGCTGGCGATCTCCGTGATGGCGGTGGCCCTGCGGTATCCACTGGGCGCGGTGCGGTCGCGGCTTCGTCCCGTGCTGATCCTCCTGGCCGTCGCCATGCCGCTCATGGCCCTCATCACCGCCGGCCTGTCGGCATGGGTGCTCGGCGTGGGACTCGGCGCCGCGGCGCTGCTCGGCGCGGCACTGTGCCCGACCGACCCGGTCCTCGCGTCCAGCGTCGTCACCGGAGGCCCGGCGGAGGAGGACCTGCCCGCCCGGGACCGGCAGGTCCTCTCGCTGGAGTCCGGCGCCAACGACGGCCTGGCACTGCCCCTGGTGCTCGTCGCCATCGCCATCGCCGGCCCCCTGACCGGAGCCGAGGCCGCGCTGGAGTCCCTCTGGCAGGTGGCCGGGGCCGTCGTCGTCGGGGTGGTCACCGGGTGGCTCGGCGGGCGAGCGCTCAGGGCCGGCGAGGAACACGGCTCCACCGACCCCGGGCCCCTCGCCCTGTTCACCGCGGTCCTGGCTCTCACGGTGCTCGGGCTGTCCGGGCTGATCCACGTCGACGGCGTGCTGGCGGTGTTCGTCTGCGGGCTGACCTTCAACGGCGTGAGCACCGGCTCCGAACGGACGTCGGAGGTGCCGATCGACGAGGCCGTCAACCGTTTCCTCGTCCTGCCGCTGTTCATCGGCGTCGGTGCCGCGTTGCCGTGGGCGGCCTGGGCCGACCTCGGCTGGCGTGGACTGCTCCTGGCCGCGGCCGTGCTCCTGCTCCGCCGGCTGCCCGTCCTCGTCGCGCTGCGCCGCCCGCTGCGGCTGGGCCGGCCGGACGCGCTCCACCTGGGCTGGTTCGGGCCGATCGGCGTCTCGGCGCTGTTCTACCTCGCGCTGGAGGCCGAGCGGCTCGGCGCCGACCCCACCGTGCTCGCCGCCGGCAGCCTCGTGGTGGTGGCCAGCGTCGTCGTCCACGGGGTGACCGCCGCGCCGGGCCGGGCCGCCTACCGGGCCGCCACCCGGCACGAGAGCCGCCCCGCCACGTCGGCCGCCCCCGGACGGTCCGACCGGCGGGGATGAGCCCCGACCTCACCGGGCGCGGGCGAGCTCCTGCCCGTGGTCCTCCGCGTACGCCGCGGCGATCGCCCTGGCCGGGCCACCGACGTGGAGGAAGTGCTCGTCCACCACGTGCAGGTAGTCCCCCACCGCGGTGTCCAGCAGCTCCCCGGCGTAGCGCGCGTCCGCACCCGGCGTGCGCCGGGCGTGCTCGCTCAGGTGCAGCGCCACCCCCAGCATCGCCGGCAGGGAGGCCTCGGGTTCGCCGTCCCGGAAGTAGTAGGTCTCGGCGTACTGGGTCAGGTCGACCCGCAGCTGCGCGAGCCCGACCGCCAGGTCCTCCAGGAGGGGCGCGGCCAGCGCCGACTGGGGGTCGGCCACCAGCCCGAGGGTGTCGACCCGGCGCAGCAGCGACAGCCGCACCGCCAGCGCACGGCGCCGGGTCAGCGCCGGGTACACCTGCAGCACCCACGAGACCGCAGCGGTGATCAGCCCGAAACCGACGAGCGCCTGCACCGGCACCGCGATCCGCAGCCAGTCCGCCGCCGGGACGATGTCACCGAAGCCGAGCGTGGCCAGGGTGACCGTGGACAGGTAGACGGCGTCCAGGAACCCGGCCCGGGTGGCGGGGTCCAGGCTGCTGCCGAAGACGAAGCCGCCCGGCAGATGCGGCCAGTACACCAGCGCCCACCCGAGCAGGATCAGCAGCACCCAGGCCAGCACGACCACGACCATCGCCAGCGGCCCGACCAACGCCCCCAGCGCCCGGCGCCGACGCCCGACGCGCCACACCGCCGCCATGAGCCGCCGGCTGAGCCCACCGCGGCCGGTGGGGTGCCAGATCGTGTGGAAGATGTCGCGCAGCGCCATGAACACCAGCGCTGCGCCGACCGCGGTCACGACCCATCCCAGAACACCCGTCACCCGCCGAGCCTGCCAGGAGCCGGGAGCGGCGCGGGTAGAGGGCCAGCATGTGGTTCGACTCCTGGTCTGACATCGTCCGGATCCTCGCCGTCGGTGCGGCGGCCTACCTCGCGCTCGTGGTCCTGCTCCGGGTGTCCGGCAAGCGGACGCTGGCCAAGCTGAACGCCTTCGACTGGGTGGTCAGCGTGGCCTTCGGCTCCACCCTGGCGACCATCCTGCTCAGCAGCGACGTCTCCTGGAGCGAGGGAGCCGTCGCCCTGGTCCTGCTCGCCGCCCTCCAGTTCGTCGTCGCGCGGACGACGACCTGGCTGCCGGGCGGCCGCAGCATGGTCACCGCCCGTCCGACCCTCCTGCTGGAGGACGGCCGCCCCGTCCCCGAAGCGCTCGACCGGCAGCGGATCACCATGAGCGAGCTGCGCCAGGCCATCCGTGCCACCGGCTCCGGCGACCTGTCCTCGGTGGCCGCCGTCGTCCTGGAGACCGACGGTTCCCTGAGCGTCATCTCCACCCAGCAGGCCGGGAACCGGTCGGCCCTCGAAGGTGTCACCGGAGCGACCGAGCGCAGGAGATGACCCAACGTGGGCGGCGCCGCCCCGGCAGGGGACACCCAACCGCCGCCCAGCCGGCGACGTCAGCGGTTCCCGACCGGGGTCGCCCGGAGCAAGACGGTTCATCTTCTCCTCGGCCGGGGGCCGCGGTGCGTCGGAACGGACCCGGAGGGCCCGCGGTCAGCCCAGGTGCGCGACCCCGGCGCCGTGCACCTCGGCGGACGGCGTCATGTGGTGCCGGCCCATCGGGAGCATCAGCGGCCGCCCCGAGGTGGGGTCGACGACGACCCGGCTGTCGAGCCCGAACACCGCACGGACGTTGTCCTCGGTGAGCACCGCCGCCGGGTCGCCCGCCGCGTGCAGCCGTCCCTCGGCCAGCGCCACGAGGTGGTCGGCGTAGCGGGCGGCCAGGTTGAGGTCGTGCAGGACCATGACGATCGTCGTCCCGCGGGTGTGGTTGAGGTCGGTCAGCAGGTCGAGGACCTCCACCTGGTGGGCGACGTCCAGGAAGGTGGTCGGTTCGTCCAGCAGCAGCAGGTCGGTCTGCTGGGCCAGCGCCATCGCGATCCACACCCGCTGGCGCTGGCCGCCGGAGAGCTCGTCGACCGGGCGGTCGGCCAGCTCGGTCGTCCGGGTCGCCTCCAGGGCTGCGGCCACCGCGACGTCGTCGTCCCGGCTCCAGCGGGAGAAGACCCGCTGGTGCGGGTGCCGGCCGCGGCCGACCAGGTCGGCGACGGTGATGCCCTCCGGGGCGATCGGCGACTGCGGCAGCAGGCCGAGGGTGCGGGCCAGCTCCTTGGCCGGCAGGCGGTGCACCGCCTTGCCGTCGAGCAGCACCCGGCCGCCGCGGGGGCTGAGCAGCCGCGACATCGACCGCAGCAGCGTCGACTTGCCGCAGGCGTTGGCGCCGACGATCGCGGTGATCCGGCCCGCCGGCACCGCGAGGTCCAGACCGTCGATGACCGTGCGCTCGCCGTAGCCGAGGACGAGGTCCTCGGCCGCCAGCGAGTGGTCCGTCGTCACAGCGAGCCTCCTACGCGGTTGGTGCGCACGATCAGGTAGATGAGGTAGGGCGCGCCGAGCACGCCGGTGACGACGCCGACCGGGAAGCGGGTGCCCAGGGCGAACTGGCCCACGAGGTCGGCGACGAGCACGAGCACGGCCCCCACCAGCGCGGCCGGGACCAGGAGCGACCCGTTGGGCCCGACGATCCGGGCGGCGATCGGCCCGGCGAGGAACGACACGAAGGCGATCGGGCCGCACGCGGCGGTGGCGAAGGCGATCAGCCCGACCGCCGCGACGATCGCGACCACGCGGGTGCGCTCGACCCGGACCCCCACGGCCGAGGCGGTGTCGTCACCGAGCTGCAGGGCGGAGAGCTCGCGCGTCTGCGTGAGCAGCACCGGCCCGAGCACCACCAGGGCGACGAGGGCCGGCACCGTCGCCTCCCAGGTGCTGCCGTTGAGACTGCCGGTCAGCCAGCGCAGCGCCTCGGCGAAGTCCCACGCCCCGGCCTGGTCCAGGACGTAGGCGATGGAGCTCCTGGCCATGGCGGCCACACCGATGCCGATGAGGATCAGCCGGGTCCCGGCGACGCCGTCCTTGAACGCCAGCACGTAGACGAGCACCGCCACGACGAGCGCGGCGACGATCGCGGTGACGGAGACGGCGGTCCCGCTCCAGCCGAGGAACACGATCGCGAAGGCCGCCGCGGCGCTCGCCCCGGCGCTGATGCCGATCACGTCCGGGCTGGCCAGGGGGTTGCGCAGCATCGTCTGGAAGGTGACGCCGGCCAGCCCGAAGCTCAGCCCCGCGACGACCGCCAGCACCGCCCGGGGCAGCCGCAGCCGGCCGACGGTGAAGGTGGCGCCCTGCACGTCCTGGCCCAGGACGACCCGGATCACGTCGCCGGGCGGGTAGAACGTCTGCCCGACCATCAGCGTGACGGCGAAGGCGACGACGACGAGGACGGCGAGCGCGAGCACGACCAGCCGCCACCGGGCGGCCCGGCGAACCCGCCCGCGGGCGACGGCGTCGACGACCGCCGGCGGTGGGACGAGGCCCGCGGTCACAGCTCACGCACCTTCTGCCGGCGGACGATGGCGATGAAGAACGGGGCGCCGACGAGGGCGGTGACGATGCCGACGTCGATCTCGGCCGGCCGGGCCACGATGCGGCCGAGCACGTCGGCGGCGGTGAGCAGGCCGGCCCCGGTCAGCGCCGAGAACGGCAGGAGCCAGCGGTGGTCGACCCCCACCAGCAGCCGGCACAGGTGCGGGACGACCAGCCCGACGAACCCGATGGGCCCGGCGACGGCGGTGGCCGCGCCGCACAGCAGGACCGAACCGCCGGCCGCGACACCGCGCGCGACGGCGACGCGCTCGCCCAGCCCGGCGGCGAGCTCGTCGCCCAGGGCGAGGGAGTTGAGGCTGCGCGCCGACAGCAGGCTGACCGCGAACCCCGCGACCAGGAACGGCAGCACGGTGGTGATGCTGCTGTACGTGGCGCCGCCGACGCCGCCGATCTCCCAGGACTGGACGCTCTCGGCGATGTCGCCGCGCGGCAGCGCGATGGCGGTGACGAAGGAGACCAGCGCGGCCGAGGTGGCCGCGCCGGCCAGCGCCAGCTTGAGCGGGGTCGGGCCGCCGCGGCCGAGGGACCCCACGGCGTAGACGAACACCGCGGCGAGGGCGGCGCCGGCGATCGCCGTCCAGATGATGCTGGTGGCCGAGAACAGCCCGAACCAGGCCAGCCCCGCGACCACGGCGAGCGAGGCGCCCATGTTGATGCCCAGGACGCCCGGGTCGGCCAGCGGGTTGCGGGTGACGCCCTGCATGACCGCGCCGGAGAGCCCGAGCGCCGCGCCGACCACCACCGCCAGCAGGGTGCGGGGGACGCGCTTGGTGACGGCCGCCTGGCCGATGGTGTCCGAGGATCCGCCGACAGCGGCCACGACGTCGGACCAGTCGACCGCGCGGGAGCCGATCGTGACCGAGGCGGCCATCAGCAGGACGAGGACCGCGACGACCACCAGCAGCCACAGCAGCCGGACCGACCCCGGACGCCGCGCGACGGCGGCGTCCGGGGTCGGGGCAGGGCGGAGCGTCGTCACGGGGCCTTGTCGGCTGCCTCGGCGAGCATCGCGACGTAGTCCTCGAGCACCCACGAGATGGCCAGGGGGGTCGGGTTCGCCGCGGTGCCCAGGGGGGTGTCGGGCAGCAGGACGAGCGCCCCGTTCCGGACGGCGGGGATCTGCGAGAGCAGCGGGTCGGCGTTCAGGGCGTCGACCAGGGCCTGGTCGCCGTAGGTGACGATGATGTCGACATCGTCGAAGGCGTCGACCTGCTCGGCGCTGACCGTGCCGGAGAACTGCTCGCTGTCGGTGGACGCGGCGGTGACGCTCGACGGCGTCGACAGGCCGAGGTCCTCAAAGAAGGCGCTGCGCGTGTCGTACGGCGTGTAGAAGCTGACCTCGCTGAGGTCGGTCGTGTCGACGTGCGTCATGAACATGGCGGCCTTGTCCGCGAGCTGCGGGTGCTGGCCCACCGTGTCGGCGATCTCCTGCTCGATGTCGGCGACCAGCTGCTCGCCCTCCTCGGCCATGCCCATGCCGGCGGCGTTGACCTCGATGACCTCCCGCCACGGCGTCGCCCACGGGGCCTCGGGGAAGGCCACGACCGGCGCGATCTCGCTCAGCGTGTCGTAGTCCTCCTGGGTCAGCCCGGAGTAGGCGGCGAGGATGACGTCGGGGTCGGTGTCGGCGACGGCCTCGAAGTCGATGCCGTCGGTCTCGTCGAACAGCACCGGCGTCTCGGCGTCCAGCTCCTCCAGCCGCTCGGAGACCCAGGGCAGCAGGCCGTCGCCGTCGTCGTCCCCGAAGTTGGCCGCGGCCATGCCGACCGGGACGACGCCGAGGGCCAGCGGCACCTCGTGGTTGGCCCAGTTGACCGTCGCGACGCGCTCGGGCTCGGACTCGATCGTCGTCGTCCCGAACGCGTGCTCGATCGTCACCGGCGCGGAGTCGGCGGCGCTCTCGGGCTCCTCCCCCGAGGAGGCCGACGACGACGAGCAGGCGGCCAGCCCGCCGGCCAGCAGGGCGGCTGTCGACAGGGCGAGGAGGCGTGGTGCGGAACGCATGGTGTCCTTCCGGGTCTGAGCAGCGCCGGACGGACCGCGCCGCCGTGCTCCTGCTGTCGGCGGCGGTGCACGGGACACCGACCGAGATGAGGGTTGCCTTACCGAACTTAGGGTGTCCTTGCCCGACACATGATCACGGTGCGGTAACGATCGGACGGGGCCGGCGTCGCCGGACGGCGTGACCCGCGGGGCCGCACGCGACAGACTGCCCACGCGACCGCCGCCACCGGGAGGACCAGCCATGACCAGCACCGATGTCGTCCGTGCCCGGCAGCACTCGGTGGGTGACCTGCTGCACCGGACCGCGCAGCGGTACCCCGACAAGCTCGCGGTGGTCGCCGGGGACCTGCGGGTGTCCTACGCGGAGTTCGACGCCGCGGTCAACCGCACCGCGCACGCACTGGCCGACCGCGGCCTCACCAAAGGCGACCGGCTGGCGCTGCTGAGCCACAACTGCTGGCAGTACGCGGTGCTCGCCTTCGCCACCGCCAAGCTCGGCGTGGTCCTGGTGCCGGTGAACTTCATGCTCGGCCCCGAGGAGATCGCCTACATCCTGCGCCACTGCGACGCCAGTGGGCTGGTCACCGAGGACGCCCTGGCCGCCACCGCGGACAAGGCGCTGGCCACCGCCGGCACCACCGGCGGCGTCCGCGGCTGGATCGGCCTGTCCGGTACCGCGCCCGCGGCCGGCTGGGAGGACGTCGACACCTGGTGGCGCAGCGGCGAGGTCAGCCCACCGGCGGTGGCCGTCGCCGACGACGACCCGCTGCGGCTGATGTACACCTCCGGCACCGAGTCCCGCCCCAAGGGCGTGCTGCTCTCGTCACGCTCACTGATCAGCCAGTACGTCTCCTGCGCCATCGACGGCGGGATGAGCACCGAGGACGTCGAGGTGCACGCGCTGCCGATGTACCACTGCGCCCAGCTGGACTGCTTCTTCTCCGTCGACGTCTACCTCGGCGCCACCAGCATCATCCTGCCCGGCCCCGACCCCGCCGCCCTGCTGGCCACCATCGCCGCCGAACGGGTCACCAAGCTGTTCTGCCCGCCCACGGTGTGGATCTCCCTGCTGCGGCACCCCGACTTCGCCACCACCGACCTGTCCAGCCTGCGCAAGGGCTACTACGGCGCCTCCCCCATGCCGGTGGAGGTGCTGCGCGAACTGCAACACCGGCTGCCCGACGTGGCGCTGTGGAACTTCTACGGCCAGACCGAGATGAGCCCGCTGGCCACCATCCTGCGCCCCTCCGAGCAGCTGGAGCGGGCCGGCTCGGCCGGCCGCGCCGCGCTCAACGTCGAGACCCGCCTGGTCGACGACTCCGGCACCCCGGTGCCCCCGGGCACCGTCGGGGAGATCGTGCACCGCAGCCCGCACGCCACCCTGGGCTACCACGACGACCCCGACAAGACCGCCGAGGCCTTCGCCGGCGGCTGGTTCCACTCCGGCGACCTCGGCGTGATGAGCACCGACGGCTACCTGACCGTCGTCGACCGCAAGAAGGACATGATCAAGACCGGCGGGGAGAACGTGGCCAGCCGCGAGATCGAGGAGGCCCTCTACGCCCTCGACGGCGTGGCCGAGGTCGCCGTCTTCGGCATCCCCCACCCCTACTGGGTCGAGGCCGTCACCGCCGTCGTCGTCCCCAAACCCGGCGCCACCCTCACCCCCGACGACATCCACACCCACACCCGCGACCGGCTGGCCGGCTACAAACGCCCCAAGTACGTCGTCCTCGCCGACACCCTGCCCAAGAACCCCAGCGGCAAGATCCTCAAGCGCGAACTCCGCCAGCAGCACGCCGGCCTCGCCCAGCAGGACGCGTCGGCCTGACCGGCCCTAGCCGAGGAGGGGGCCCAGGCGCCGGGCGTACTCGACCGC
Source organism: Geodermatophilus sp. SYSU D00079 (assembly GCF_054050635.1). Classification (NCBI taxonomy): domain Bacteria; kingdom Bacillati; phylum Actinomycetota; class Actinomycetes; order Geodermatophilales; family Geodermatophilaceae; genus Geodermatophilus; species Geodermatophilus sp. SYSU D00079. Next base: position 26,816 of record NZ_JBJGZS010000020.1, read on the forward strand.
GATCACGGCCCGGTCGGCGGCGACGGTCACGTCCTCGCCGGCGCCGGTCACCGCGAGCGCCCCGACGAGCACCCCGGACGGCGTGCGCACCGGCACCGCGGCGCAGGAGACGCCCTCGTGCAGCTGACCGGCCTGCACCGCGGTCCCGCCGTCGGCGATGGCGCGCAGCTCGGCGTCCAGGTCGGCCGGGCGGGTCACCGTCCGGCCGGTGAGCTGCACCAGCCGGCGCGGGGGGACGACGTCGCGCCAGTCAGGCTGCTCGGCCAGCAGCAGCTTGCCCACGGCGCTGGCGTGCAGGTGCCGCTCCACCTCGGCCGTGGACCGCAGCGGGTGGTCCGGGTCCACGTCGGCGCAGCGCAGCACCGGCCCCGAGTACAGCACCAGGTGGACGCCGAAGCGCACCTGCTGCCGCAGCTCACCCACCACCTCCCGTGCCGCAGTGCAGACCGGCCCCGGCCCCGGCCCGCCGGCGAGCCCGGCGACCTTGCGGCCGAGCGCGAACCCGTGCAGGTCGGGCAGGCGGACCAGGTACTCCTCCCCCACCAACAGGTTCAGCAGCCGGTACGTGGTGGCCGGGGGGAGGCCGACGTCCTCGGCGACCTCCTTGGCGGTGACCCCGGCGCCGGCCCGGGCCACCGCCTCCAGGATGGCCAGCGCGCTCTGCACCGCCTTGGGCTGGCGGCCGGTGAGTCCGCGGTCGACCGCCGGGGTCACCGCCGCGGCTCCACCGGCACGCTGCCCGGCAGCACGCTGCTGGCGGTGGCCTGGTCGTAGACGCCCACCGCCGCCAGCCGGCCCGGGTCGCGGCGACGCAGCCAGGCGGTCCAGGCCAGGCCCGGTGCCATGGCGGCCAGGAAGACCACGACCACCGTGCGCCCGCCGGACCAGACGCCGGCCATCCCGGCCACCAGGACCAGGAAGCCGGCCACGCCGGCGACGAGCCCGCCGACCGCCGGCAGCAGGGTGAGCTCGCCGATCCGCCGCAGGAAGGCCGGCATCGCCAGGCACGCCAGCACGTAGGCGACGACGTAGCCGAAGACGGAGACGGTGAGCGAGGCGGTCAGCACCGCCCGCGGCCCGCCGCCGAGGGCGAGCGCGACGACGGGCACCCCCACCACCGCCGGCAGGACGACGCCGAGCGCGACGTGGGGCGTGTCGAACCGCGGATGGGTGCGACCCAGCGCCCGCGGCAGGACACCCTCGCGGCCCGTCGAGAACAGCACCCGGCCCAGCGCGTTGGTCGAGCCGGTGACGCAGGCGAAGAACGACGCGGCGATGCCGAGGTCGAGCACCCGGCGCAGCAGCCCGAGCCCCTCGCGGTCGGCCAGCTCGGCCACCGGGACGGGGCTGGTCAGCACGTCGAGGGGCGCCGCGCGCAGCAGCACCACCTGCGCGGCGGCGGCGGCGACGAACAGCACGCCGGCCACCGCCGGCGTCCACAGCACCGCCCGGGGGACGGCGACCAGCGGCCGGCGGGCCTCGACGCCGAGGGTGGCCGCGCTCTCGAACCCCATGAAGGCGGTCACCCCGAGGACCACGCCCACCGCGACCCCGCCCCACTCCACGCCGGCGTCGACCACCGGTGCGGCGCTGCCCGGCCCGCCCCGCGGGGCGAGCAGCAGCACCCCGAGGACGGCGAGCACCACCGCGGTGGACAGCAGCTCCAGGGCGAGGGCCACCCGGGCGGAGAGCTGGATGCCCCGGACGGTGAACAGGGTGGCGAGCAGGCCGAGCAGCACGGCGAGCCCGGCCACGACCAGGGGGGTGGGCCGCAGCCCGGCCACGCCGGCGAGGTAGAGCGACGCGCCGACCAGGGCCGACATGGCCACCGCGGCGTAGCCGACCAGCAGCGCCCAGCCGCCGGCCAGGGCGGCGACCGGGCCGAGGCCCTTGGCGGTGTAGCTGTAGGTGCCGCCGACCGCGGCCATGCGGCGGCCGAACTGGGTGAGGCACCAGCCGACCAGCAGCACCAGCGCCGTCGCCGCGACGAAGGCCGGCAGCGTGGCCGCCCCCGACTGCACCAGCACGATCGAGGGCACCACCACCATCGCCGCCGAGGGCGCCAGCGCGGACACCGACTGCGCCAGGACCTCGGGGAAGGTCAGACCGCGACGGCGCAGCCCCGCGACCGGGGAGCGGGCGGGCAGGCGCGCGAGCACCCGGCGGCGTGCGCCCGACCCGCTCCGCTGCCCCATGAGCACCCGTCTCCCGTCCTCGCTGGGCGGGCAGCGTAGTTGGGGCGGCTCCGGCGCCGTGGGCGTTGCGCGCCCGTGCGGGTCGAATGAGAAAAGTGTGATCGGGATCTCGTTCGGGGTTACACGGATGTTTCTGCGAAGTTACGGCCGTGTGACCGGGCAGGCCACGCGGGCGGACAGGGTGGCCGCGTCGCTCCCACTCCGGCAGCGCCGCGCTGCCGCCCCCCGGAGGTCCGCATGGCCACCGTCTCCGACCCGCCCCCCAGCACGACCAGCACCGCGCGCCCGGACCCGGGCACCACCCACCGGCTGCGGGGTGCCCTGGGTCCGGCCTCGATCGTGCTCATGGTGGTGGCCGCCGCGGCGCCGCTGACCGTGGTCGCGGGCTCCTTCCCCATCGGCATCGCGGCCGGGAACGGGGCGGGCTACCCGGCGATGTACGTCGTCGCCGGCGTCGTCCTCGCGTTCTTCGCCGTCGGCTTCACCGCGATGACCCGGCACGTGCCGAACGCCGGCGCCTTCTACTCCTACATCGGCACCGGCCTCGGCCGCGGCGCCGGCCTGGGCAGCGCGCTGGTCGCCCTGATCAGCTACCTCACCGTCCAGGGGGCGGTGTACGGCTACGTCGGCTTCCTGCTCGACGACCTGGTCACCGGCTACGGCGGGCCCGACCTGCCGTGGTGGCTGTGGACCGCCGCCGTCCTCGCCGTCACCGGGCTGCTCGGCTACCGGCACATCGAGCTGTCCAGCAAGGTGCTCGGCGTCCTGCTGGTCGCCGAGGTCGGCATCGTGCTGGTCCTGGACGTCGCCGTCATCGGCCGCGGCGGTGGCGACGAGGGCCTGTCGTCGGCGCTGGTGACCCCCGGCGACGTGCTCTCCGGCGCCCCCGGCATCGGCCTGATGTTCGCCATCGCCGGGTTCATCGGGTTCGAGGCGACCGCGATCTTCCGCGACGAGGCCCGCGACCCCGACCGCACCATCCCGATCGCGACCTACGCGGCACTGGCGATCATCACGGTCTTCTACACCGTCTCCGCCTGGTGCATCGTGAGCGCGTGGGGCGACAGCCGCATCGTCGCGGAGTCCGCCGCGGACCCGGGCGGCATCGTGGTGGCCACCGCGCAGCAGTACGTCGGCACGATCGCCGCCGACGTCATGCAGGTGCTCTTCGTGACCAGCCTGTTCGCCGCCATCCTCGCGTTCCACAACGTGACGTCCCGCTACTTCTTCTCCCTCGGCAACACCGGCGTGCTCCCGGCCGCCTGCGGCCGCAGCCACGCCCGGCACGCCTCGCCGCACGTCGCCTCACTGGTCACCTCGGCCGTCGGCGCCCTGCTCATGGCCGTCTGCGTGGTCGCGGGCCTGGACCCGGTGCTGGAGATCTTCACCTGGCTGGCCGGCATCGCCAGCGTCGGCATCGTCGTGCTGATGCTGCTGGCCTGCCTGGCGGTGCTGGTCTTCTTCCGCCGCACCCGCGTGGACCGGCGACCCTGGCACACCCTCGTCGCGCCGTCCCTCGGCCTGCTCGGGCTCGCCGCGATCCTCGTGCTCCTCGTCGAGAACCTGCCCCTGCTCATGGGCGGCTCGACGGTCCTCGGCGTCGGCGCCGGCGTCCTGCTCGCCCTCGCCCTCGCCGCCGGATGGGCGCTGGCCGCGGCCCGATCGCAGGCCGCCCGCGCCCTCACCACCACCGCCCCCGCCGACGACGCCCCCCAGATCTGACCGTCCGCACCCGCACCACCGAAACGGAGACGCCATGACCCTCACCGCCCCCACCACCACCGCCACCCACCCGCTGGCGCGGCTGACCGCCGAGGAGATCACCGCCGCCCGCGAGGCCGTCGAGGCGGCCGGGCTGCTCGGCGACACGACCAAGTTCGTCTACGTCGGCCTGGACGAGCCGCACAAGCGCGAGGTGCTCGCGTGGCGGCCCGGGCAGCCGGTGGAGCGCCGGCTGCGGGTGCTGCTGCTGGACCGGGCCACCGGCCAGGGCCGGGACCTCACCGTCGCGCTGCCCGCGCGCAGCGTGGTCCGCGACGTCGAGATCGACGGCGTGGCCGACGGCCAGGTGCCGATCCTCGACGCCGAGTTCGAGGCGATCGAGCCGATCCTCGCCGCCGACGAGCGCTGGGTGGCCGCCATGGCCAAGCGCGGCCTGGACGTCGCCGAGGTCCGCGCGGTCCCGCTGTCGGCCGGCTCGTACTTCCCCGAGGAGTTCGGCGACCGCGTCGTCCGGGTCCTCGGCTTCCACCAGGCCGACCCCACCGACCTGCCCTGGGCGCACCCGGTGGACGGCGTCGTGGCCTACGTGGACATCACCCGCGGGGTCACCACCGCGGTGCACGACCACTACGACCTGCCCGTGCCGGCCGAGCGGGCCGACCTGGACCAGGCCACCCACCCGCACCCGGTGCGCGACCTCAAGCCGCTGGAGATCACCCAGCCCGAGGGGCCGAGCTTCACCGTCGAGGACGACGTCGTCCGGTGGGCCGGGTGGGAGTTCCGTGTCGGCTTCGATGTCCGCGAGGGGCTGACCCTGCACCAGGTCTCCATCGACGGCCGCTCGGTGGTCTACCGCGCGTCGATCTCGGAGATGGTCGTGCCCTACGCCGACCCCTCGCCGGTGCGCTTCTGGCAGAACTACTTCGACACCGGCGAGTACCTCTTCGCCCGGTACACCAACGCCCTGGAGCTGGGCTGCGACTGCCTCGGCGAGATCCACTACTTCGACGCCACGATCGCCGACGAGGACGGCGCCCCGCGGGTGCTGCGCAACGCCATCTGCCTCCACGAGGAGGACTACGGCGTGGGCTGGAAGCACACCGACCTGTTCAACGGGATGGCCGAGACCCGCCGCTCCCGCCGCCTGGTGGTCAGCTTCTTCACCACCATCGGCAACTACGACTACGGCTTCTACTGGTACCTCTACCTCGACGGCACCATCCAGCTGGAGTCCAAGGCCACCGGCATCGTGTTCACGTCGTCCTACCGCGGGGACGAGCACCCGTACGCGACCGAGATCGCGCCGGGTCTGGGGGCGCCGTTCCACCAGCACCTGTTCTCGGCGCGGCTGGACATGGCCGTCGACGGCGACCGCAACACCGTGCACGAGGTGGACGCCGTCCGGGTGCCGGTGAGCGACACCAACCCCTACGGCAACGCCTTCACCCGCCGCTCCACCCCGATCACCCGCGAGTCCGAGGCCGCGCGGGTGGCCGACGGCACGGTCGGGCGGGTCTGGCACGTGCTCAACCCGGAGAAGACCAACCGGCTGGGCCAGCCGGTCGGCTACGCGCTGCACCCGGAGAACCTGCCGCTGATGCTGGCCGACGAGTCCTCCTCGATCCACCAGCGCGCCACCTTCGGCACCCGGAGCCTGTGGGTGACGCAGTACGACCCGGCCGAGCGCTACGCGGCCGGCGACTTCGTCAACCAGCACCCCGGCGCCGCGGGGCTGCCGGCCTTCGTCCAGGCCGACCGCCCCCTGGAGGGCCAGGACGTCGTCCTGTGGCACACCTTCGGGCTCACCCACTTCCCGCGCCCGGAGGACTGGCCGGTCATGCCGACCGACTACGCCGGGTTCACCCTCAAGCCGGTGGGCTTCTTCGACCGCAACCCCGCGCTGGGGACGCCGCGGTCGACGTCGTCCCACTGCGCCCACGAGTGAGCACCTCCCCCCTGCGCCCGGCGGCGGTCGGGCTCCCGACCGTCGCCGGCCGGGCGGCCGCCGTGCTGGCGCTCGCCTCCGCCGGGGTGCACGCGGCCGCGGTGGACACCGGCTCGCTGACCTCGCTGGCCATGGTGGGGATGGCGCTGGCGTGCCTGCCCTGCGCCTGGCACCTGTGGCGGGCGCCGGCGCCCCGGGTGTGGGCCACCACCGTCGCGCTGGACCTCGGCATGCTCGCCGTCCACGCGCCGGTGGCGGCGGGCTCCGGCGGCCACGTCCACGGCGGGTCGGGGACGGCGCAGACCGGGGTCGTCCTCGTCACCGCGTCCCTGCTGCTCGGCCTCGCCGTCCTCGGCGTCCTCGCCGTCCGGACGGCGGCCGAGCGCCTCGCCCTGACCGCCGACGGAGAGCAGACTCCCCGACCATGACCGCGACCGATGCCTACCGCGCCGCCCGTGACCAGCTGCTGGCCCTGCGGGGCCAGCACGACCGAGCCGTGGCCGAGTTCCGCTGGCCCGACCTCGGCGAGCGGTTCAACTGGGCGGTGGACTGGTTCGACACGATCGCGCGCGGCAACGGCCGGCCGGCACTGGTGCTGGCCGAGGACGACGGCACGACCACCACGCGGACCTTCGACGAGATGGCCCGCCGCTCCGACCAGGTCGCCGCCTGGCTGGCCGCCCGGGGCGTGCAGCGGGGCGACCGGGTGCTGCTCATGCTCGGCAACCAGGTCGAGCTGTGGGAGTCGATGCTGGCGATCATGAAGCTGGGCGCGGTCATCATGCCGACGACCACCGCCCTGGGCCCGAACGACCTCGTCGACCGGGTCGGCCGCGGCGGGGCCCGCCACGTGCTCTGCAACGTCGCCGACACCGCCAAGTTCGACTCCGTGCCCGGCGACTACACCCGGCTCAGCGTCGGCCCGGCCGAGGGGTGGGCCGACCTGCACGAGGCCGCGCAGCTCGACGCCGGGCCGGCCGCGCACCCGGGCACCGCCCCGGGCGACCCGCTGCTGCTCTACTTCACCTCCGGCACGACGTCGCGGCCCAAGCTGGTCGAGCACACCCAGGTCTCCTACCCCGTCGGGCACATGAGCACGATGTACTGGCTGGGCCTGCGCCCGGGCGACGTCCACCTCAACGTCTCCTCCCCCGGCTGGGCCAAGCACGCCTGGTCCTGCTTCTTCGCCCCGTGGATCGCCGAGGCGACGGTCTTCCTGCACAACTACAAGCGGTTGGAGCCCGCGACCCTGCTGCAGAGCATCCGCACCCACGGGGTGACGTCGTTCTGCGCGCCGCCCACGGTGTGGCGGATGCTCATCAACGCCGACCTCTCCGGCGGGCCCGGCGCCCTGCGCGAGGTGATCGGCGCCGGCGAACCGCTCAACCCCGAGGTGATCGAGCAGGTGCGGCGCGCCTGGGGGCTGACCATCCGCGACGGCTACGGGCAGACCGAGACCACCGCGCAGGTCGGCAACACCCCCGAGGCACGGGTGCTGCCCGGCTCGATGGGCCGCCCGCTGCCCGGCGTCCCGGTGGCGCTGGTCGACCCGCTCACCGGCCGGCCGGTCGAGGGCCCCGGCGAGGGCGAGATCTGCCTGGACCTCGCGCAGTCCCCGCTGCCGCTGATGACCGGCTACCAGGGCGACGCCGAGCGCAACGCCGAGGCCATGGCCGGCGGCTACTACCACACCGGTGACATCGCCAGCCGGGACGCCGACGGCTACATCACCTACGTCGGGCGCACCGACGACGTCTTCAAGGCCTCGGACTACAAGATCAGCCCGTTCGAGCTGGAGTCGGTGCTCATCGAGCACCCGGCGGTCGCCGAGGCCGCCGTCGTCCCCGCGCCGGACGCGGTGCGCCTGGCCGTGCCCAAGGCGTACGTGGCGCTGGCGCCGGGGCACGAGCCGACCGAGGAGACGGCGCTGGCGATCCTGCGGTACGCCCGCGAACACCTGGCGCCGTTCCAGCGGGTGCGCCGCGTGGAGTTCGCCGAGCTGCCCAAGACCATCTCCGGGAAGATCCGCCGGGTGGAGCTGCGCGGCCGGGAGGAGCAGCTCGCCGGGGTCGAGGGGCCGCGGCCCGGCGAGTGGCGCGACGACCAGTTCCCCGCGCTGCGCGGCTGAGTCCCGGCCGTGCCGGGGCCCCCGGGTGAGGGGCCCCCGGCACGGCGTCAGCAGCAGCGGCTGACCGGCGTCCGCTCCAGGGCGTCGGCCCGGCGCCGCTCGAACTCCCGGCGGCTGACCGGCTCGTGCCCGTGCTCGGCGCAGTGCCGCAGGTAGTCGTCCCAGCGGGCCTCCCCGCTCCACTCGCGCAGGTACCAGCGCACCCCGCGCCACGCCCGGACGGCGAGGTCGCCCGCGCTCACGCCACTCCCCCGTCGCTCGGCCGCCCCGCCCCGACCAGCCGCTCGTGCTCGGCCATCGCCCGCTTCTCCTCGGCGGTGGCGAACAGGCCGGCCGGCTCGACGATCTCCGACCGGACCGGCGGCTCCTCGGTGGTGGGCACCGGCCCGCCGGCCCGGATGGCCCGCGCGATGACCACGACCGCGTTGACGACGACGACCAGCACGAGGACGGCGAACAGCGCCTGCAGGACGCCGTTGAGGGTGGAGTTGAAGACCACCTTGTCCATCTGTGCCGCGTCCTGGGCCGGGGCCAGGACCTCCCCCGCCGCGCGGGCGTCGGCGTAGCGCTGCCGCTGGGCGAAGTACCCGACGGCCGGGTCGGAGGAGAACACCTTCTGGAAGCTCGCGGTCATCGTGACCACGAGGTCCCAGGCCAGGGGGATCGCGGTCACCCAGGCGTACCTCAACCGCCCGTGCTTGATGAGCAGCACGGTGACCAGCGTCAGCGCGATGGCGGCCAGCAGCTGGTTGGCGATGCCGAACAGCGGGAACAGCTGGTTCACGCCGCCGAGGGGGTCGGTCACGCCCACGTAGAGGATGTAGCCCCACAGGCCCACGGTGATCGCGCTGGCGATGAGGTTGCCCGGCCGCCACGACAGGTCGCCGAACTTCTTCCAGACGTTGCCGATGGTGTCCTGGAGCATGAACCGCCCCACCCGCGTGCCGGCGTCGACCGCGGTCAGGATGAACAGCGCCTCGAACATGATCGCGAAGTGGTACCAGAAGGCCGCCATCCCGCTGCCGAACGCGTCGGACAGGATGTTCGCGATCCCGACGGCGAGCGTGGGCGCGCCGCCGGTACGGGAGACGAGGCTCGGCTCCTGCACGGCCGCCGAGGCCGCGGCGAGGTCCTCCGCCGACGTCGGGAAGCCCAGGCCGCTGACGTAGGCCGCCGCGGACGCCGCCTCCCCGCCGGTCGCACCGGCCGGGCTGTTCATCGCGAAGTAGAGCCCCTGGTCGATGACCACGGCCGCGATCAGCGCGCTGATCGCGACGAAGGACTCCATGAGCATGCCGCCGTAGCCGATCAGGCGGACCTGGCTCTCCTTGGCCACCATCTTCGGCGTCGTCCCCGAGGAGATCAGGGCGTGGAAGCCCGACAGCGCGCCGCAGGCGATCGTGATGAACACGAACGGGAACAGCGAGCCGGCGAACACCGGGCCGGTGCCCTCGCGGGCGAACTCGGTGACCGCGTCGGCCTGCAGGACCGGGCGGGCCAGGAGCAGCCCGATGGCGAGCAGGACGATCACGCCGACCTTCATGAACGTCGACAGGTAGTCGCGCGGGGTGAGCAGCAGCCACACCGGCAGCACCGAGGCGACGAACCCGTAGACCACCAGCGCGAGGACCAGCCACTCCTTGGACAGCGTCAGCGCCTCGCCGAGCCCGGTGTCGTCGACCCAGCCGCCCCCGATGACGGCCAGCAGCAGCAGGACGACGCCGATGGCGGTGGCCTCGAGCACCCGGCCGGGCCGGATGGTGCGCAGGTACACGCCCATGAACAGCGCGATCGGGATGGTCAGCGCGATGGAGAAGACGCCCCACGGCGACTCGGCCAGGGCGTTGACCACGATGAGCGCGAGCACCGCCAGGATGATGATCATGATGGCGAAGACGGCGATGAGCGCGGCGATGCCGCCGACGATCCCGATCTCCTCGCGGACCATCTGGCCCAGGCTCTTGCCGTTGCGCCGCATGGAGAAGAACAGGACGGTCATGTCCTGCACCGCGCCGGCGAAGATGACGCCGACGATGATCCAGATGGTGCCCGGCAGGTAGCCCATCTGGGCGGCGAGCACCGGCCCGACCAGCGGGCCGGCACCGGCGATCGCGGCGAAGTGGTGCCCGAAGAGCACCCGCCGGTCGGTGACGTCGAAGTCGATGCCGTTGTGCAGCCGCTCGGCCGGGGTGGCGCGGGTGTCGTCCACCCGGAGCACACGGCGGGCGATGAACCGCGCGTAGAAGCGGTAGGCGATGGCGTACGAGGCCAGCGCCGCGAACAGGATCCACAGCGCCGAGACCGTCTCCCCGCGCGAGAGCGCGAGCACCGTCCACGCCACCGCGCCGACCGCGGCGACCAGCACCCAGACCACCACGGTCTTCAGCGACGGACGACGGCGGACGTCGCCGTCGCGGGGCTGACCTCCGCCGGTGTCGTCCCTGCTGACGGTCGTCGACATGAGCGCCTCCCTGCATGCCAGGCTGCGCCCGGACGACGCTGCCCGCGGTCGAGGACGATCATGCTGCGTCCGGCCCCGGCCCACCACCGGAACGAGTCCGGACCGTGACCCTGGTGACGTACTGGAACGGCCACCCTCCAGGGTCCCGCGCCGGGCGTGCGAGGCGTGGGGGGAAGGGGGGTCCCCTCAGTAGCCCCAGACCTCCTGGGCGGTCTCCACGACCAGGGCCAGCTTGGCGATCTGCTCGTCGCGGGTCAGCGCGTTGCCCTCGACGGTCGAGGAGAAGCCGCACTGCGGCGAGATGGCCAGCTGGTCCAGCGGCACGTACCTGGAGGCCTCCTCGATCCGCCGCTTGAGGGTGTCCTTGTCCTCCAGCTCGGGGCGCTTGCTGGTGACCAGGCCGAGCACCACCCGCTTGCCCGGCGGGACGAAGCGCAGCGGCTCGAACCCGCCGGAGCGGGCGTCGTCGTACTCGAGGAAGAACCCGTCCACCTCCAGGCCGCCGAACAGCGCCTCGGCGACGAAGTCGTACCCGCCCTCGGCGACCCACGAGGAGCGGAAGTTGCCCCGGCACAGGTGGGTGGTCACGGCCAGGCCCTCGGGACGGCCGGCCAGCGCGGCGTTGATCTGCCGGATGTAGCGCTCGTGCTGGTGCTCGGCGTCGCGGCCCTGCTCGGCCAGCTCCGCCCGCTGCGCGGGGTCGTTGAGGTAGGCCAGGCTCGTGTCGTCCAGCTGCAGGTAGGTGCACCCCTGCGCGGCGATGCCCTGCACCTGCTGGCGGTAGGCCGCCGACAGCGCGTCCCAGAACGCGTCCTCGTCCGGGTAGACGGCCGGGTCGATGGCCGCCGCACCCCCGCGGTAGTGGACCATCGACGGCGAGGGGATGGTCAGCTTGGCCGTCTGCCCCTCTCCGACCACCGACTGCAGGTAGGCGAAGTCGGCGCCGAAGATCGGCTCGTCGATCGACAGCGGCCCGTCGACGTGCAGCCCGGCCGGCACCCAGTCGATGTCCCCGTCGGCGTTGTGGAAGTGGACCGGGCGACCCCCACCCTCCACCTTCGTGATCCCGGTGATCGCGTAGATGAAGTCCATGTGCCAGGTGGCGCGGCGGAACTCGCCGTCCGTGGCGGTGCGCAGCCCGACGTCCCCCTGCAGGCGGACGACGTCGGCGATCGCCTGGTCCTCGATGGCGCGCAGCTCGGCGGCGTCGATCTCGCCGGCGGCGGAACGGGCACGGGCGTCGAGCAGGTTCTGCGGGCGCAGGAGGCTGCCGACGTGGTCGGCGCGGAACGGCGGCCCGGAGGAGTCGGTCATGGCGCCCAGCTTGGTCGATCCGGCCGGGTCGCGGTGCCCGTTTCGTCGCCGTCCCCGTCGACCGCGGCACCGTCCCTGCTCTACGGTCACCTCCCCTCTCTGCGCCAGCAGCGGCCCACCGAGGCAGGTGCCCGATGCCGATCGACCCGGCGAGGCTGCAGCCACCCGCGGCCGGTCTCGACTCCTGCGAGACGTGCGCCTACCGGACGTGCGGGACGCCGGAACTGTGCTTCGCGTGCTGCCGCGGCCCGGCCGCTCCACGACGGGGCGGCTGCCCGGTGTGCGGACAGCGGCTGGACCGGGGCTCCTGCCCGAACACCGTGTGCGGGTTCGACGACCGCTGCTTCACCCGCATCCACACCGTCTCCGAACAGCCGGAGGCGATGTGGCGAGCCGTCCACCGCTACAAGTACGACGAGGACCGCAGCTGGGCGGAGGTGCTGGGCCGCGTCCTCGTCGGGTTCCTCGACGCACACCGGGAGGAGATGGCCCGCTTCGACGTCATCACCACCGGCGCCATCTACGTGGGGCCCCGGGCGATCCGGCTGTGGGACTACCTGCGGCTGGTCCTCGAGGCGGCCGAGCGGGCGGGCCCCGGGTGGCCGTTCGCCCCCGGCCTCATCGCGAAGTCCGGGCCCACCGGCCGCTTCCTCGGCATCAGCGCCGAGGCCCGCCGCGAGATCGCCGAGGGGCAGCTGCGCAGCGCGCTGTCGGTGCCCGAGCCCGACCGGGTGGCCGGCAGGCGGGTCCTCGTCGTCGACGACGTCTACTCGGAGGGCTTCTCCCTGCGGGAGATGGCCCGGGTGCTGCTGGCCGCCGGCGCGACCGAGGTGGCCGGACTGGTGCTCACCCGCCGCAAGGGCGGCTGACCGGTCAGGAGGGCGACGCCGTCCCGGTGGGCACGACCAGCGGCTCGGTCCCGGCCGGCACGAACCGGCCGACCACCCACTCGGCGGCGGCGAAGGCCAGCAGGCCGGGGAGGATCACCACCGCCGGGGGGACGACGAGCGGCGCGGCCAGCACCGAGATGGCGAGGACGCCGCCGGCGCTGGCCCACCACCCGGGACGGCGCACCGGGTCGGCCAGGGCCCCCCACCGCACGCCGGTCCACATGAGCCAGCGGCGCAGCACCGGCACCCCGCTCTCCCGCATCACGCGGCGGAACAGCCCGTCGGCCTCCCGGGAGGTGACGACGCCGGAGGTGATCCCCGCGGTGCACAGCCAGTCGTGCAGCACCGCCGCCAGGGTGAAGGCCCCGAACCGCGGCACCAGCCAGGTGACCAGCCGGGGCACGGTGGCGAAGTCGGTGCGGAACCCGGCGGGGACGACGAACCGGTCGCGGTCACCCCGGTAGACCAGCGGCTCGACCACGGCCCACCACTCCGCGTCCACCCGGCGGACGACGAGGTCCGCGGTCTCGAACGGCACAGCCCACCCTGGCCCACACCGCCCGGGACCGCGCGGGCACCCGGTGACGCGACCCCGGTGCGCTCACACCCCGGTGACGTGCTCGGGGCGGATCGGCACCCGCCGCAGCGGCCGGCCGCACGCGTCGCGCACCGCGGCGGCCACCGCCGGACCGGAGGAGATCGTCGGTGGCTCCCCCACCCCGCGCACGCCGTAGGGCGCGTGCGGGTCGGGGTTCTCCAGCAGCTCCACCCGCATCGGGGGCACGTCGAGGACGGTGGGCAGGAGGTAGTCGGTGAACGAGGGGTTGCGCACGTGCCCGTCCGCCACGACCACCTCCTCCATCAGCGCCAGGCCCATCCCCTGCGCCGACCCGCCGTGGACCTGGCCGACGACGGCGTCCGGGTTCACCGCCCGCCCGACGTCCTGGGCGGTGTCGAGGGCGACCACCTTGACCAGGCCGAGCTCGACGTCGACGTCCACCACCGCACGGTGCGCGGAGAACGCGAACTGCACGTGCGCGTCGCCCTGGCCGGTCTGCGGGTCGACGGCGTGGGTGGGCCGGTGCCGCCACTCGACGGTCTCCTCGACCGCGTCGTCGCCGAGCAGGTCGCCGAGCCCGGCCAGCACCTCGCCCGAGGGGCCGACGACCTCCTCGCCGTCCAGCCGGAGGCCGGCGACCGGCCGGTCCAGCGCGACGGCGGCCCGCTGCAGCACCGCCGTGCGCACCGCCTCGCAGGCGGCCCTGACCGCGCCGCCGGTGACGTAGGTCTGCCGGGACGCCGAGGTCGACCCGGCCGAGCCGACCGACGTGTCGGCGGGGACGACCACCACGCGGTCCACGCCGAGCTCGGTGCGGGCGATCTGCTGCTGCACGGTGACCAGGCCCTGACCGACCTCGGCCGCGGCGGTGTGCACGCTGACGGTGGGCTCCCCGCCGACCACCTCCAGCCGCACCCGGGCGGTGGAGAAGTCGTCGAAGCCCTCGGAGAAGCCCACGTTCTTGACGGTGACCGCGTACCCGACCCCCCGGCGGACGCCCTCGCCGTGGGTGGTGTTGCCGAGGGCGCCGGGGAGGGCCCGCAGGTCGCCGGTGTCCGCGGGCGGCGGCAGCGGCATCGCGGCCACGCGCGTCACCAGCTCGGCCACGGGGGCGGCGGAGTCGACCAGCTGGCCGGTGACGGTGCGGTCGCCCTCGCGCAGGCCGTTGCGCCGCCGGATCTCCACCGGGTCGACGCCGACGGCGGCGGCGAGCTCGTCCATCAGCGCCTCGTAGGCGAAGGCGGTCTGCACGCAGCCGAAGCCGCGCATCGCCCCGCACGGCGGGTTGTGGGTGAACACGCCGTAGGCGTCGACGGCCACCGAGGGGAAGCGGTAGGGCCCGAGGCCGAGCAGCCCGGCGTTGCCGACGACCGCGGCGGTGGACGAGGCGTAGGCGCCGCCGTCGAGCAGCACCCGGGCCCGCGCGTAGCGCAGGGTGCCGTCGCGCTCGGCGCCGAACTCGTAGGTCATCGTGGCCGGGTGCCGGTGCACGTGCCCGTGGAAGGACTCCTCGCGGCCGTAGCTCATCTTCACCGGCCGGCCCGTGCGCAGCGCCAGCAGGCAGGCGTGCACGTGCACCGAGAGGTCCTCCCGGCCGCCGAACGCGCCGCCGACGCCGGCGAGGGTCAGCCGCACCCTCTCCGGCGGCAGGCCGAGGGCCAGGCAGACCTGGCGCTGGTCGACGTGCAGCCACTGGGTGGCGACGAACAGGTCCACGCCGCCGTCCTCGGCCGGGACGGCGAGCCCGGCCTCGGGGCCGAGGAAGGCCTGGTCCTGCATGCCGACCTCGAAGTCGAGGGAGACCACGACCGGGGCGGTGGGGTGCTCCTCGCCGCGGCGCAGCCGCAGGTGGCGGACCAGGTTGCCGCCGGGGTGCACCTGCGGGGCGTCGTCGTCCAGCGCGCGGCGGGGGTCGGTCAGCGCGGGCAGCACCTCGTAGTCGACGCGGATCCGCCGGGCCGCGCGGCGGGCGGTCTCGGGGTGGTCGGCGGCGACCAGCGCCACCGGCTCCCCCTCGTAGCGGACGACGTCCGCGGCGAGCACCGGCTGGTCGGCGTGCTCGAGGCCGAAGGCGTTCTCCCCCGGCACGTCGTCGGCGGTGAGGACGGCGGTGACCCCGGGGACGGCGAGCGCCTCGGAGACGTCGATGCCGCGGATGCGGGCGTGCGGGTGCGGGCTGCGCAGCGTGACGCCCCAGACCATGTCGTCGTGCCACAGGTCGCTGGCGTAGGCGAACTCGCCGGTGACCTTGAGCGTGGCGTCGGGGCGCGGGGCGCTCTCGCCGACGCGCCCGGTCGTGCGGACCCCGGCCCCGGTCGCGGTCATGCACGGCGCTCCGCGGCCAGCCGGACGGCGTCGAGGACCTTCTCGTAGCCGGTGCAGCGGCACAGGTTGCCGGCCAGCGCCTCCCGGATCTCCGGGTCGCTCGGCCGCGGCACCCGGGCCAGCAGGTCGTGCGCGGCGACGACCAGGCCCGGCGTGCAGAAACCGCACTGCACCGCGCCGGCCTCGACGAACGCCTCCTGCACCGGCGAGAGGGCACCGCCGTCGGCCAGCCCCTCGACGGTGGTCACCGACCGGCCGGTGGCCTGACCCGCGGCGACCAGGCAGGCGCACACCGGCTCCCCGTCGAGCAGGACCGTGCACGACCCGCACTCGCCCTGCTCGCAGGCGTTCTTCGCGCCGGGCAGGCCCAGCCGCTCCCGGAGCACGTACAGCAGGCTCTCCCCCGGCCAGACGTCGTCCACCTCCTGCGGGGTGCCGTTGACGGTCGTGGCCACGCGCATCAGGCCGCCCTCCTCAGGTCGTCCCAGGCCCAGGTGGCGGCGCGGCGCGCCATCACCGCGAGGGAGTGCCGCCGGTAGGCCGCGCTCCCCCGGACGTCGTCGATGGGCGCGGCGGCGGCGGCCACCCGCTGCCCGAACTCCGCGGCCACGGCGTCCGGCAGCGGACCGCGGGAGGCCCAGTCCAGCTCCGCGGCCAGGAACGCCTCGGCCTCCGGCGCCCGCCGCGGGGTGGGTGCGGCCGAGCCGATGCCGGTGCCGACCGCCTGCCGGTCGGGGTGCAGGGCCAGGGCGAAGGCCGACACCGCGATGACCATCGCGTTGCGGGTGCCGACCTTGCAGAACTGCTGCGGCCCGGCGGCCGCGGGCACGAGGACCGCGGCGATCAGCTCGTCGGGGGCGAGCACCGTCCGCTTCACACCGGTGAAGAAGTCGGCGACCGGCACGCGGCGGGCACCCCGGGCGGCCGAGGCGAGCTCGACCTGCGCACCGGCGGCCAGCAGCGGCGGGTGCGCGTCGCCGGCCGGGGACGCCGAGCCGAGATTGCCCCCGACGGTGCCCCGCGCCCGGATCTGCGGCGAGCCGACCGTGCGGGCGGCGATCGCCAGCCCCGGCAGTCGCGTGCGCAGCTCACCGACGACCCGCGCGTAGGGGACGCCGGCGCCGAGCCGGACCACCTCCCCGTCGGTCGTCCACTCCTGCAGCTCGGGCACCCGGGTGAGGTCGAGCAGGCCGGCGGGACGGCGCCGGTCGAAGGTCAGGTCGACCATGACGTCCGTGCCGCCCGCAAGGGGCAGCGCGTCGGGGTGCTCGGCCCGGGCGGCCAGCGCGTCGGCCCACGACGTCGGCTGCAGGAAGTCCACGGCGCCCTCCTCGGCGCCCCGCGCGCGGCGCTGCACGAGGGACGTGTCGAGGAGGAAACCGCCCGCGGCCGGTCGTGACAAGGAGTACCGGCCGGGTGCGTTCCGGCGCCGCGGTCAGGGGCCGCTCGGCCCCAGCGACGCGGACACCTCGGGCGCGGCCGGCCGCGGCTCCTTGAGCTCCACGAAGATCGAGTGGCTCGGTGTGCTGCCGGTGTTCTCGCCGGAGTGCTCCTGCGCCGACACCCACCGGGCCTGGCCCGCGGTCAGCTCGACGTCCACCTCGCGACCGCCGCCGTACAGCCGCCGCTGGAACGAGCTCAGCGTGATCATGACGCTGTCGGGGTGCCGGTGGGGCCTGGTGCGGTACCCCGGCTCGTCGGTGTACTCCAGCACGCGCACGCGCTCGTTCTCGAACACCACCCGGTACGCGCCCGGGTCGGTGACCGTCGGGTCCTCGCCCATGCCGCGACGCTAGCCCTGTCGGGACGGCTCGGACAGGCCCGCCGGCGGACCCGCCGCGTCAGACCGCGCCGATGCGGTCCAGCGCCGGTGCCGCGACCGGCGAGCTCGCCCCCAGATACGCGGTGAGGGCGTCGAGGTCGATCGGCCCGGTGACCGGGGCGGTGCCGCCGGTCAGGACGGTGAAGCCGTCACCCCCGCCGGCGAGGAAGTTGTTCACCGTGACCCGGTACGTGGACCCGGCGAGCACCGGCTGGCCCCCGATCTGCACCGAGTCGTCGGGGACGCGGGTACCGGTGCAGGGGTCACCGCCCACAGGGGCCGGCACGCCGGCCGGGTCCACCCGGTAGCGCACGCTCGCCGACGGGTACAGCACCCTCTCCACCGCGAACTGCTGCTCGAGCAGGCAGTTCAGCTGCGCCCCGGTGAGGTCGAGGGTCACCAGGTTGTTGGCGAACGGCTGCACCGTGAACGCCTCCTCGTAGGTGACCTCGCCGGCCAGCAGGTCCGCGCGCACCCCACCGGGGTTCATGAACGCCGCGACCGCCCCGGCCTCGTCGTCGGTCGCCGCCAGCTGGGCGTCGGCGACGACGTTGCCCAGGGTGGACTCCGCGCCGTCGAGGATCGGCTCCTGCGCCCGGGTGAGGTCCACCGCGGCCGTCCCGACCACCTCGTTGGCGATCGGCCCGAGCGCCTCCCGGTAGCGGGTGATCAGCTCGGTCTGCGCGGGGTCGGCGGCGACGTCCCGCGTCACGACGACGTTCTCGGCGGCCGCGGAGACGACGTCCCCGCTGCGCCGGTCGACCGCGAGGTCGATGTCGGTGACCAGCCGGCCGGCGGAGCTGCCGCTGGTGACCAGCTTCCCGGACAGCTCGCAGTTGTACGCCTGGTGGGTGTGGCCGCTGACGACGACGTCGATCGCGTCGTCCATGCCGGCGGCGATGTCGACGACCGGGCCGGTGAGCCCGGAGCAGCCGTTGACGTCCCAGGCGTTCTCCCCGGTCTGCACGCCGCCCTCGTGCAGCAGGACGACGATCGCCTCGACGCCCTGCTCCTGGAGCTCGGCGGCGTACCGGTTGGCCGTCTCCACCTCGTCGCGGAACTCCAGGCCGGCCGTGCCCTCCCGGCTGACGATGGCACCGGTGCCCTCCAGGGTCATGCCGATGAAGCCGATCTCCACCCCCTGCACCCGGTGCACGGCGGTGGGCGGCAGCAGCGGCTCGCCGGTGTCGGTGACGAAGGCGTTTGCCGACAGGTACTGGAAGGCCGCACCCTCGTACGGCGTCCCGTCGGCGCAGCCGTCGACCGGGTGGCAGCCGCCGTCCTGGATGCGCAGCAGCTCGGCCGGGCCCTCGTCGAACTCGTGGTTGCCGACGCTGGCGTAGTCCAGGCCGGCCAGGCCGAGGGACTCGATCGCCGGCTCGTCGTGGAAGGCCGCCGACAGCAGGGGTGAGGCGCCGATCAGGTCGCCGGCGGCGACGGTGACCGTGTTGCCCTGCTGCTGCGCGGCGGCCAGCTGGGCCAGCTGCGTGGCGAGGTACGCCGACCCGCCGGCGTCCACCGTCCGGGGCGTGCCGTCGGCGTCGACGCCCACCTGGATGCGGCCGCCGGACCCCGTCGGCGGCTCGAGGTTGCCGTGGAAGTCGTTGAGGGCCAGCAGCTGCACCTCGACGGGGCCGGGCCCGGGGGTGGCCGCGGCCGGGGCGGCGACGCCGAGGGGTACGGCGACGGTCAGCGCCGCCAGGGTGGTGGTCGCGGCGGCGGCACCGGCGCGGCGGCGGACGGTTCGGGGCATGCGGCTCTCCAGACGGGTGCGGGGCCGGACGACCCACCGTGGTCGAGCGGGGCGGGCCCGTCAAACGCGGGGACCGGTCCGCCGCTCGACCGACCGGGCGGCGATCCGGCGGATGCGGTCGGCCTGCCGCGACAGCAGCACGTCCAGCGCCCGGTCCACCGGCGGTACCTCCCCCAGCCGGGCCAGCCCCATCCACCGCGGCACCGCGACGGTGCGCGACCACGGCGTGGTCAGGCACCGGCTGATCTGGTCGGCGACCCGCTCGCTGCGGATGCCCCGGGAGAGCCGGCCGGGGGCGTCGGCGTCCGAGGCGGGCGGGGCACCGTGCCCGCGGGCCAGCCACTCGGTGGCCACCGGCCCCGGGTTGACGGTGTGCACCCGCACGCCACGGGCGGTGACCTCCCGGCGCAGGCCCTTGACGAACCCCTGCACCCCGGCCTTGGTCGCGGAGTAGACGGTCAGCGGCGGCACCTGGGACCAGGCCGCCGCCGACGCGACGGTCACCACGTCGGCCCGCCCCCGCTGCGCCGCCGCCTCGAGGAGGTGCGGCAGCGCGAGCCGGGTGACCTCGACGACCCCGGTGAGGTTGAGCGCGACCATGCCCTCCACCACCTCCCCGGGCATGTCCTCGACCAGCCCGGCCCAGCCCAGACCCGCGTTCAGGACGACGGCGTCGAGGCGGCCGTGCTCGTCGACGACCCGCTCGACCAGCCGGGCGCGGTCACCGGCGTCGGCGACGTCGGCCACCACGCCGGTGACGCCGGCCGGCAGTGACCGGAGCGCCTCGGCCAGCCGGTCCCCGTCCCGGGCGCAGGTCACCACCCGCGCGCCGCCGGCGGCCAGCCGGGCCACGGTGCTGCGGCCGATGCCGGCGCTGCCGCCGGTGACGAGGACGACGCGGTCGGCGAGGGAGGCACTCATGCCGGTGTCCTACCCCCGGGCGACACCGCACGCGCGGGTGCATCGAACCGGCAGGGCGTGGGCATGCTGGGCCCATGCACCTGCCCGCGCCCCGGGGCCCGCTCACCGCCGGCCTGTCCGCCGACCTGCGTGCCGGCGCCCTCTCCGACGGCACCGTCCAGCTGGCCGCCCGCACCGCGGACGCCTCGGCCGACCCCCTCGCCGACGAGGACCTCCAGCTGGCCCTCGCCGTCTGCTACGAGCTGCACTACCGCGGCTTCGACGGCGTCGACGAGGCCTGGGAGTGGGACCCCGCGCTGCTCACCCTGCGTGCGCACCTCGAGCGCCGGCACACCACGGCGCTGCGCGGGCTCGTCGGCGACCCGCAGGCCACCGGCGAGCCGATCGACCGGCAGCTCACCGAGCTCATCGCCGCCGACGACAGCCCGTCGCTGTCGTCGTACCTGGCCCGTTCCGGCTCCCTGACCCAGTGGCGGGAGTACCTGACCCTGCGGTCGGTGTACCACCTCAAGGAGGGCGACCCGCACACCTTCGCCGTCCCCCGGCTCAGCGGCCGGGCCAAGGCGGCCATGGTGGAGATCCAGGCCGACGAGTACGGCGGCGGGGCGCCCGCCCGCATGCACAGCGAGCTGTTCGCGGGCCTGCTGCGCGACCTCGACCTCGACGCCACGTACGGCGCGCTGTGGGACGACGCGCCGGCCTGCGCGTTCGCCTCGGTGAACACGATGTCGCTGTTCGGCCTGCACCGGCGGTGGCGCGGCGCCGCGCTGGGCCACCTCACCGCGGTGGAGATGACCTCCTCGGAGCCCTCCCGCCGCTACTCGGCCGGCCTGCGGCGCCTCGGGTACGGCGAGGCCACCCGCGTCTTCTACGACGAGCACGTCGAGGCCGACGCCGTGCACGAGCAGATCGCGTCGGTGGACATGTGCGGCTCGCTGGTCGACGAGGAGCCGCACCTGGCCGGCGACGTCCTGTTCGGCGCCGCCTGCGCGCTGGCCGTCGACGGGCTGGCGGCGCGCCACCTGCTGGCGGCCTGGGAGGCCGGCCGCTCGGGGCTGCGCGGACAGGGGGCCCTCGCCGCCTGAACCCGGGGGCGCCCCGACTGGATTCCGGTTGTGCGCTGCCGAAGTCAACCGGGACACCCCCGGGCGGCTGCGGCCGCACCCGGCCCGGACCACGGAGGACTCCCATGTGGCGGCGCACCGACCCCCAGCCCCCCTCCACGGGCGTGGCCCCCGTCGCGATGCCCCGCGACGTCGAGGCGCTGGAGAAGGTGCTCGACGTCCTCGACCAGGGCGTCACCAGTGAGACCGACGCCCACGTCAAGGTGGTCACCGCCCTGGTCGACGCCCTGGACATGGCCTACGGCGCGGTGTGGCTGCCGGCCGACGGCGGGTTCCGGCTGGAGGCGCAGCTCGGCGAGCTGGTGCCCGCGATGTCGCGCCGCTGGGCGGCCGACGACGTGATGACCAGCCGCGACGGCTTCGGTGGCCAGGCGGTCCGCGAGCAGCGCGAGGTGCTGTGCGACGGGTCCAGCCGGGCCAGCAGCTGCCTGCGCTGGACCACCGCCGCGGCGGCCGGGGCGACCCGCGGCTGCTTCCTGCCCATCGTCGAGGACGGCCGCGTGATCGCCGTCCAGGAGTACTACACCCGCGGGGAGCTGCCCTTCTTCGGCGGCCGGGCGGAGAAGTGGCGGGCGATCTCGCGGGTCGCGGCGCACGCCCGCCGCCAGGCGCTGGCCGCCGCCCAGCTCAAGGAGACCCTCGACGACCGCGAGGCGGTGACCACCGTCGTCGGTCAGGTCGGCCAGGCCCACGACCAGGCCTCGGCCCTGCGGACCGCGCTGGAGACGGTGCGGACGGCGTTCGGCTGGGCCTACGGCTCGTTCTGGGCCCTGGACCCGCAGGAGAACGTGCTCCGCTTCAGCGTGGAGTCCGGCTCCGCCGGCGAGGAGTTCCGCCGGGTGACCCTCAGCGCCAGCTTCGCCGAGGGCGTCGGGCTCTCCGGGCGGGCCTGGCGCGCGCGGGACCTGGTCTTCGTCCGCGACCTAGCCGAGGTCACCGACTGCGTCCGCGCTCCCGCTGCGCAGCGGGCCGGCGTCCGCTCGGGCGTGTGCTTCCCGATCATGGCCGACGGCCAGGTCATCGGGACGATGGACTTCTTCGTCACCGAGACCATCGACCTGTCGGCGTCGCGGGCCTCGGCGCTGCGCAACGTGCAGCAGCTGGTGTCGCAGCGGTTGGACATCCTCCGCCGGGCCGAGGCCGACGCCGCCAACTCCCGCGAGCTGCTGGAGACCGTGGCCCGCCTGCGGGACGCCGCGGCGGACGCCGGCCGGGTGGCCGAGAGCGCCGTCGGCAAGGCGTCGTCGATGACCGAGGAGGTGGAGGCCCTGGGCCGGGCGTCGGCGTCGGTCAGCGACGTCATCCGGATCATCTCCTCGATCGCCGACCAGACCAACCTGCTGGCGCTCAACGCGACCATCGAGGCCGCGCGCGCCGGGGAGCTGGGCCGCGGGTTCGCCGTCGTCGCCGGGGAGGTCAAGGACCTCGCCCGCGAGACCGCAGCGGCCACGCAGCGGGTGGCCACCCAGATCACCGGCATCCAGACCAGCACCGCGTCGGTGTCGGCCGGCATCCACGCCACCAGCGAGGTGATCGGTCAGCTCGACGCCGTCCAGGCCCGCATCGGCGAGGTGCTGGAGGAGCAGGAGCGGATGGCCAAGGCGTTCGACGCCCGCGGCTGAACCCGCGGGCTACCCCGGCCGGCCCGCGCGCCCGATGCGCGCGGCCGGCCGGGGTCGGGCCGGCGCGCTCGGCGCGGTGAAGCCGGCACGCTTGTGCGTGCCGTCGCAGAACGGCTTGATGCCGGACCGCCCGCAGCGGCACAGCGCCACCGTGTCGCGACCGGGGTCGATCTCCACGCCGTCCTGGTCGACCAGCCGGAAGTCGCCGCGCACGATCAGCGGGCCGTCCCGGTACGGGGTGATGGTGGCGCCGTCGCCGCGGGCCGGGACGTCGTCGTCCGGCTGGGTCGGGTCGGGTCGGGCGGGCAGGGGCTGCGGCACCCCGCTCCCCTGCCCCGCCCGGCCGGGCGTCACACCCGGGTCACCCACCCGGGGAACCGGTCAGCGCGGGTCCTCGCCCCACCGCACCCACGACGCCAGGAGCGGGTGCTCCGCGGCGAACGCCTCCCGCGCCTGGCGCTGGCGCGCCCGGCGCTCGGGGTGCTCGTGGTGGTGCATGATCTCCTCCCGGCGGGTGGAGCTCAGGTGGTGCAGGAGTGCCGCCGCGGGGTCGAACCGGCCGCCTCGGGCGGCCACGTCGTGGCGGGCCTCCCACTCGCACATCAGCTTCTCCGCCGGGGACATGTCGACGAACGGCCGCTCCGGCGTGCGGCGGGCGGGGTCTGACATCACGCTCACTCCTCCGGGTCGGTGCGCCTGCCCCCGTGGCCCCATGGTCCGCCTGCTCGTCCGGAGGGGGCAACCACCGCGGCCCTCACTCCCGGCGCCCCCGCTCGGACCGCTCGGACCCGGACGGCGTACGTGTCGACGACGCCGTCTCCGCGGGCAGCTCCACCCCGGTCCGGTCCACCGCGGCACCCTCCTCCGTCCCCGCCTCCTCCGGTGCCAGCGGCACCGTGAACGCCCGCGCCGCGAGGACGGCCAGGACCGCGCCCACCAGCGGGGCGACGACGAACAGCCACACGTGGGACAACGGGTCCCCTCCGGCGAACAGCGCCGGGCCCAGGGAGCGCGCGGGGTTGACCGACGTGCCGGTCAGCGGGATGGCCACCAGGTGGACGGCGGTGAGGGTCAGGCCGATCGCGAGGCCCGCGAAGCCGGGCGTGGCGGTCTTGCCGGTCACCAGCAGGATGACCAGGACGAACGCGGCGGTGAGCAGCGCCTCGAGGACGAAGGCGCCCCCAGCGCTGATCGTGGCCCCGTAGTCGTTGCTGCCCAGCGCCCCGGTCTGGTCGGTGACGCCGCCGAAGTCGCTGGCCAGCAGCCGCAGCAGCGCCGCCCCCGCGATGCCGCCGGCGAACTGGGCCACCCAGTAGCCGACGGCCTCGGGCAGCGTCATCCCCCGCGACAGCAGGACGCCGAGGGTCACCGCCGGGTTGATGTGGCAGCCCGAGACCGGGCCGATGGCGTAGGCGAGGGCGAGCAGCACCAGGCCGAAGGCCAGCGCGACGCCGGTGGGGCCCAGCTGCTCGATGCCGGCGACGGCCGAGCCGACGGCGATGAACACCAGCAGCGCGGTGCCGAGGAACTCCGCGAACAGGGACCGGGTCAAGGTGGCGGGCACCAGCTCTCCTCCGTGCGGCCGCATCCACGCCCCCGTGCTCCCCACGACCGCGGTGCGGATGGTGACCAGGCTGCTCCGGTCCGCAGTCGGCGACCAGGGACCTCCGTCCCTCAGCCCCCGGCCGGCCGGCCGTAGAAGACCGCGTCGACGACCGCCCGCGCGTGCCGCGTCGCGCGGCCGTAGTCGTCGAGGAACTGCCCGGGATCGGCGTCGGGGCCGTAGCCGCTGGCGCGGGCCACCCCGGCCAGCTCCGTCCCCGGCCGCGGCAGCTGGTCGCTGGGCCGGCCGCGGACCAGGAACACCGCGTTGCGCGCCCGGCAGGCCAGCTCCCACGCCGTCCGCAGGGCGTCGGCGTCGTCGGCGCCCAGCAGGCCGGCCTCCCGCAGCGCCACCAGGGCACCGACCGTCGAGGGCAGCCGCAGCGCGGGCACCTCGGCGGCGTGCTGCAGCTGCAGCAGCTGGACGGTCCACTCGACGTCGGCCAGCCCCCCGCGGCCGAGCTTGGTGTGCGTGGCGGGGTCCGCGCCGCGGGGCAGCCGCTCCCGCTCGACACGCGCCTTGATCCGGCGGATCTCGGCGACCTGCTCGGCGGTCAGCCCGTCGGCGGGGTACCGGATCGGGTCGACCAGCTCCACGAACGCCGTCCCGAGGGCCTCGTCGCCGGCGACCGGGACCGCGCGCAGCAGCGCCTGCACCTCCCAGACCGACATCCAGCGCTGGTAGTACTCGCGGTAGGAGTCCAGGCTGCGCACCAGCGCGCCCTGCCGGCCCTCCGGCCGCAGGTCCGCGTCGACCTCGAAGGCGGGGTCGGGCGCCGGCTCACCGAGCAGCCGGCGCAGGGTGTGCGCGATCGCGTTGGCCGCGGCGGTGGCCCTGGCGTCCTCGGCCCCCTCCCGGGGCCGGTGCACGAACAGGACGTCGGCGTCGGAGCCGTAGCCCATCTCGCCACCGCCGAGCCGGCCCATGCCGATGACCGCCACGTCGGTGGGCACGTCGGCCGGGTCGGTGCCGGCCTCCGCGGCGTGCACGCGGATCGCGGCGTCGAGGCCCACCTGCAGCGTGGCGACGGCGATGTCGGTGAGCGCCTGCCCGACCTGCTGCACGTCGAGCATCCCCAGCAGGTCCGCGGCGGCGACCCGGAGCAGCTCGGAGCGGCGCAGCCCGCGCAGCACCCGGACGCCGTCCTGCGGGTCGGCCGCCCGCGCCGAGGCCTGCCGCCACGCCCCGGCCAGGGTCGCGGCGCTGCGCGGCTGCAGCTCGGCGTCGTCGGCGAGGATCCGCAGCGCCTCGGGGGTGCGGGTCAGCAGCGAGGCGACGTACTGGCTGGAGCCGAGCAGCTGCGCCAGCCGCTCGGCGACCTGCCCCTCGTCGCGCAGCAGCCGCAGGTACCACTGGTTGCCGCCGAGGGCCTCGCTGACCTTGCGGTAGGCCAGCAGCCCGGCGTCGGGGTCGGCGCTGTCGGCGAGGGTCTGCAGCACCACCGGCAGCAGGTACTTCTGCATCGACGCCGACCGGGACACCCCGCCGGTGAGGGCGCCCATGTGCCGCAGGGCGCCGTCGGGGTCGGCGAAGCCGAGCGCGCGCAGCCAGTCGCCGGCCGCCTTCGAACCCAGCTGCGCGGCGTCGCCGGGCACCCGCGCCACCGCCGAGAGCAGCGGCCGGTAGAAGAGCTTCTCGTGCAGCCGGCGGACCTCGCGGGTGTGCAGGGCCAGCTCGGCGTCCAGGACGTCGACGGCCTCCCCCCGGTGGTCGGGCTTGTACCCCAGCGAGCGGGCCAGCCAGCGCAGCTGCTGCTCGTCGGTGGGCAGCAGGTGGGTGCGCCGCAGCCGCAGCAGCTGCAGCCGGTGCTCGACGGTGCGCAGGAACCGGTAGGAGGCGATCAGGGTGGCGGCGTCGTCCCGGCCGACGTAGCCGCCGGCCGACAGCGCCATCAGCGCCGGCACCGTGCCGCCCACCCGCAGCGACGGGTCGACCCGGCCGTGCACGAGCTGCAGCAGCTGGACGGCGAACTCGACGTCGCGCAGCCCACCGCGACCCAGCTTGAGCTCGCGCTCGGCCTGCGCCGGGGGGATGTTCTCCAGCACCCGGCGGCGCATGGCCTGCACCTCGGCGACGAAACCAGGCCGGTCGCCGGCCTTCCACACCAGCGGCCACAGCTCCTCGACGTAGGAGCGGCCGAGGTCCGGGTCGCCGGCGACCGGGCGCATCTTCAGCAGCGCCTGGAACTCCCAGGTGCTCGCCCACTGCGCGTAGTAAGCGGCGTGCCCGGCGAGGGTGCGCACCAGCGCGCCGGCCTTGCCCTCGGGGCGCAGGGCGGCGTCGACCTCCCAGGCGGCCTCCCGGCAGATGCGCATGAGCGCGGCGGCCACCCGGGTGGCGCTGCGGATCGCCCCGGTCTCGGCCTCGGCGGGGTCGACCGGCTCGCCGACGAAGACCACGTCGACGTCGCTGACGTAGTTCAGCTCGCGACCGCCGGTCTTGCCCAGCGCGATGACCGCCAGCCGGCAGGCCGCGGCGTCGGCCGGCTGCTCGGCGACGGCCAGGGCCAGCCCGGCGGTGAGGACGGCGGCGGCGATGTCGGCCAGCTCCGCGGCGACCTCGTCGGCGGTGAGGCCCTCGCCCAGGTCCCGCCCGGCGAGGGAGAGGATCGCCCGCCGGTAGGCCAGCCGCAGCTCGCCGATGCGCTGCGGGCTCGCGTCGGGCGCGGCCTTGCCCAGGCGCACGCCCCACGGCGGGTCGTCGGGGTCGGCGCCGACGGCGATCAGCATCTGCCGCTCCAGCGCCTGCGGGGTGGGCCGGGACGGGCCGCGGCCGTCGGAGTCCAGCACCGTCCAGTCACCGGGGTGCGCGGCCAGGTGGTCGGCGAGGCCGGAGCTGGCGCCCAGCACCGCCAGCAGCCGGGCCCGCAGCGCCGCCGAGCCGCGCAGGCGGGCCAGCAGCGCGGCGGCCGAGCCGCCGGCGGGGTCCTCCCGGTCCAGGGACTCCACGAGCCGGCGCAGCGACCGGACGGCGAGGTCGGGGTCGCCGGTGCGCGCGAGCGCCGACACCACGGGGCCGGCCTCGGGGTCGGCGGGCTCGTTGCGCTCGAGGTCCCACAGCCCCATGGCCGGCTCGGACAGCAGCCGGGCGGCCCGCTCGCCGTCCAGGAACCCGAACCGGACCAGCCGCACCACGGCCCGGCGCGGCACCTCCGTCGCGTCGCTCGTCGTCACGGCGCTCAGGCCGCCGCGCGGGCGCGGGCGCGCACCAGGTCGGCGAAGCGGCCGGCGAACGGCGCCCACACCTCCGCCAGGTCCGGGTGCACCGCGGCCGACCGGGCGCAGATGGTCTCCCGGTCCAGACCGCTGGCCGCCACGCCGACCACGTCGCGCTGCGCCCACTCGGCGACGATCTCCGGCGTCGTCTCGATGTGGAACTGGACCCCGTAGACGTGCCGGCCGACGCGGAAGGCCTGGTGCGGGTACACCGGGCTGCTCGCCAGCAGCGTGGCGCCGGCCGGCAGCTCGGCGATCTCGTCGTGGTGGAACTGGATGACGTCGGGGCTCAGCGGCAGCGGCCGGAACAGCGGGTCGGCGTCCGCGGCGTCGCGCTTGGCGACCAGCAGGGCGCCGACCTCGGGGCCCTCGACGCCCGTGCGCACCCGTCCGCCGCCGACCTCGGCCAGCAGCTGCGCGCCGAGGCAGACCGCCAGCGTGGGGACGTCGGCCTGCAGGGCCTCGGCCAGGAGCCGGCGGACCCCGACCAGCTCCGGGCTGGTCTCCTCGTCGTCCATGGCCGACTGCGGGCCGCCGAGCACCAGCAGCCCGTCGACGGCGGCGAGCGTCTCGGGCAGCTCGTCGCCGGTGCCCAGGTGGCGCTCGTCGAGCTCGAGCCCGGCCTCGCGCAGCCACTCGGCGAGGCGGGCGGGCGGGTCGGTCTCGTGCGGGACGACGACGAGCAGGCGGGCCACCGGACGAGCGTAGTCAGCCCCGAGCCGAGGGGCGGAGACGGCCGTCAACGCCCCTCGGCGACCGTTCACAGGCCCGGCAGGTAGCGGGTGAGCTCCCACGGGGTGACGTTCTGCCGGTAGGCGTTGAACTCGGCCCACTTGTTGCGCAGGAAGAACTGGAACACGTGCTCGCCGAGGGTCTCGGCGACCAGTTCGCTGCCCTGCATCGCGGTGAGGGCCTCACCGAGGGAGACCGGGAGGTCCTCGTAGCCGGCGGCGCGCCGCTCGGTGTCGGTGAGCGACCAGACGTCGTCCTCGGCCTCCGGCGGGAGCTCGTAGCCCTTCTCGATGCCACGCAGCCCGGCGGCCAGCAGGATGGCGAAGGTGAGGTAGGGGTTGCACGCGGAGTCCGGGGAGCGCACCTCGACCCGCGCCGACTGCGCCTTGCTCGGCTTGTACGAGGGCAGCCGCACCAGCGCCGAGCGGTTGGCCCGGCCCCAGGTCGCGGCCGTCGGCGCCTCGGTGCCGGCCAGCAGCCGCCGGTAGGAGTTCACCGTCTGGTTGGTGACGGCCGTGTACTCCTTGGCGTGGGCGAGCAGGCCGGCGATGAACTGCCGGCCGGTCGTCGACAGCTTCATCGGGTCGGCCGGGTCGTGGAAGGCGTTGCGGTCGCCCTCGAACAGCGACAGGTGGGTGTGCATCGCCGAGCCGGCCAGGTCGGTGAACGGCTTGGGCATGAACGTGGCGTGCACGCCCTGGGCCAGCGCCACCT
Organism: Geodermatophilus sp. SYSU D00079; assembly: GCF_054050635.1. Classification (NCBI taxonomy): domain Bacteria; kingdom Bacillati; phylum Actinomycetota; class Actinomycetes; order Geodermatophilales; family Geodermatophilaceae; genus Geodermatophilus; species Geodermatophilus sp. SYSU D00079. Next base: position 55,861 of record NZ_JBJGZS010000020.1, read on the forward strand.
CCCGGACGACGTGCCGCAGGGTCATGATGTTGTCGGCCATCGACAGCGCGTCGGCGTAGCGCAGGTCGATCTCCTGCTGGCCGGGGGCGACCTCGTGGTGGCTGAACTCCACCGAGATGCCCATCGCCTCCAGCGCGAACACCGCCTCGCGCCGGAAGTCGTGGGCGACGTTGTGGGTCGACAGGTCGAAGTAGCCGCCGTTGTCGGCCGGCTGCGGCGGGCTGCCGTCGGTGGGGAGGTCCTTGAGCAGGAAGAACTCCACCTCGGGGTGGGTGTAGAAGGTGAAGCCCATGTCCGCGGCCTTGGACAGGGTCCGGCGCAGCACGTGCCGGGGGTCGGCCCAGGACGGCGAGCCGTCGGGCAGCGTGAGGTCGCAGAACATCCGCGCGGTGTCGCTCGGCTCGCCCTTGGCAGCCGGCATCACCTGGAAGGTGCCCGGGTCGGGCTTGGCCAGCATGTCGGACTCGTAGACGCGGGCGAAGCCCTCGATGGCCGAGCCGTCGAAGCCGATGCCCTCGGCGAAGGCCGCCTCGATCTCGGCCGGTGCGACGGCCACCGCCTTGAGGTAGCCCGACACGTCGGTGAACCACAGCCGCACGAAGCGGATGTCGCGCTCTTCCAGGGTGCGCAGGACGAACTCCTGCTGTCGGTCCATGCTCGGCATGTTCGCGTCCAGTCGTTTCCGGGGTGTGACGTCGTGTCCAGCCTGCCCCCTGCCGGCGGCGGACACACGGGTCGGGGCCCCGGGATCGTCGTCGTGTCGCGCTCAGCCCGCCGCTGCGCCCACCTCGGCCAGGGGGACGCCGGGGTCGGCCAGCCGGGCCGGGTCGACCGGGCGCCGGGACCGGATGAGCTCCTGCACCGGCTCGGTGAGGTCCCACACGTCCACCGTCATCGCCGCGGTCACCCGGCCCCCGGAGGTCCAGAAGGCGGTGAACGCGCCGTCCTCGGGAGCGCCCCGGCACACCACGGCGTCCTCGGGCGAGGCCAGTCCCGAGTACTCCATCCCGAGGTCGTACTGGTCGGTGAAGAAGTAGGGCAGCCGGTCGTACACGGCGTCCTGGCCCAGCATCGAGCGGGCAGCCGCCGGCCCGCCGTTCAGGGCGTTGGCCCAGTGCTCCACCCGCACGTGCCGGCCGTAGAAGGGGGCGAAGGACCCGGCGACGTCCCCGGCGGCGAACACGTCGGGTGCCGAGGTGCGCAGCCGTTCGTCGGTGACCACGCCGTCGGCCACCTCGAGCCCGGCCGCGGCGGCGAGCTCCGTCCGTGGCGCGGCGCCGACGCCCACCACCACGAGGTCGGCCGGCAACCCCGCGTGCCGGTCGGTGACCACGGAGGTGACCCGGCCGCCGCTGCCGCGCAGCTCCCGGACCGCGGTGTCGGTGGACAGGTCGACGCCGTGGTCGCGGTGCAGCCGGGCGAAGACCCCGCCGAGCTCCCGGCCGAGGACGCCGAACAGCGGGGAGGGCTGCGGCTCGACCACGGTGACGTCGTTGCCGAGGGTGCGCGCGGCCGCGGCGACCTCCATGCCGATCCAGCCGGCCCCGACGACGAGCACCCGCCGTCCGCCGCCGGCGAGGTCGGCCCGCAGCCGGTCGGCGTCGGCGAGGGTGCGCAGGTACCGGACGCCGTCGAGGTCGGCGCCGGGGACCGGCAGCCGCCGCGGGGCGGACCCGGTGGCCAGCAGCAGCCGGGCGTAGGGCACGTCCTCGCCCGTGTCGAGCCGGACGCGGTGGCCGGCCACGTCCAACCCGGTCGCCTGGACACCGGTCCGCAGCTCGACGTCGTGCGCGGCGTACCAGTCCTCGTCGTGGACGAAGGCCTCGCCGCGCTCGGCGTTGCCGAGGAGGTACCCCTTGGACAGCGGGGGCCGCTCGTAGGGGCGCTCGGGCTCGGCGCCGAGCAGCACGACCGGCCCGTCGAACCCCTCCTCCCGCAGCGTCTGGGCGGCCTTGGCGCCGGCCAGCCCGGCACCGACGATCACGAACGGGTCCGACGCGGGCATGGCGACCTCCGGACGGGTCAGGCGGTGGTTCCGGTCAGGGCGAAGAACTCGGCGCGGGAGCGGGCGTCGGAGCGGAGGACGCCGTGCAGCGCCGAGGTGACGGTGCGGGCGCCGGGCGCGCGGACGCCGCGCAGGGACATGCACAGGTGCTCGGCCTCGACGACCACGCCGACACCGCGGGGGGCCAGGTGCTCCTGCAGCCAGTCGGCGACCTGCTGGGTCAGCCGCTCCTGCACCTGCAGGTCGCGGGCGAACAGCTCCAGGACGCGGGCCAGCTTGGACAGCCCGAGGATGCGGCCGGCCGGCAGGTAGCCGATGTGCGCGACCCCGGAGAACGGGAGCAGGTGGTGCTCGCACAGCGACTGCACGGGGATGTCCCTGGCGATGACCAGCTCGTCGTAGCCCTCGTCGGCGAAGGTCGTCAGGTCGAAGGGGCGGCCGGTCAGCAGCTCGGCGAAGGACTCCGCGACCCGCCGCGGCGTCTCCGCCAGGTGCGGGGACGAGGGGTCCTTGCCCAGGGCCCGGAGCAGGGCGGTGACCGCCTCCTCGGCGGCGGGCAGGTCGACGGCGGTGCGGGGACGGACCGCGCGCAGGTGGCCGCTGCGGCCGGTGGCGGCCGCGAGCTCGCTCACCGGGAGGCCCCCCTGCGCCGGATCGCCATGGCGGACCTCCTTCTAAAACCAATGCTGGCTAGAAGTAGAGACCCGGGTCACGGTCCTGTCAACACCTCCCGGCTACGGCTCGAGGCGGACGCAGCAGCGGTCCGGGCCGGGCGCCGGCCGGGCGTCCCACCCGGTGCCGGGCACCGCCTCCAGCAGCCCCTCCAGCAGCTGCAGGTTCATGCCGCACACCAGCGCGGTGTGCTCGCGGGCGAGGGCGTGGAAGGGGCAGTTGGCCAGCGTGGTCGCGCCGTCCTCGGCCCGCGGCTCGAAGCCTGCGTCCTCCAGGGCCGCCACCACGCGGGCGCGGGGGTCGCCCGCCGCGCCCCCCGCGGACGCACCGAGCTCCCGGCCGCGGGCGCGGGCCCTGCGGCCGAGCACCTGCCGTGGCGGCTCGCCCGAGGCGTCGGCCTCCTCGAGCGCGCCGGCCAGCAGCTCGCCGGCCAGGTCGTAGCGGCGCTCGGGGAAGGAGACCTCGACCGCGCAGCCCGCCCGCCGGTACAGCTTCGCGGGGCGGCCCGCCCCCGGTCCGGACCGGCCGGTGCGCCGCTCGAAGGAGACCTCGAGCAGCCCGTCGGCCACCAGGCGGTCGAGGTGGAAGGCCGTCGTCGGGCGGGGGACGCCCAGCGCGCCGGCCGCGTCGTCCCGGCTCACCGGCCCGGGCTGGCGCACCACGTGGTCGTAGAGCCGGCGCCGGGTGGGCTCGGCGAGGGCGGCCACGGCGGCGACCTGCGCGGCCCGGTCGGCGTCCACACCGGGATTCTAGGACTCAGAGTCGTTGGCGGAAGAGTTCCCGGCCAGCCGGGCGAGCAGGTGCTCGCGCAGCACGAGCGCGCTGTCGTGCTCCCGGTCGCGGGGGCCGGATCGTGCCCACGACGGCCTCCTCAGTCCATCGGGAGCGCGGCCAGTTCGGTGCGGCTGGCCACCCCGAGCTTGGCGAAGACGTTGCGCAGGTGGAAGTCGACCGTCCGCGGGCTGACGAACAGCCGGGCGGCGGCGTCCCGGTTGGACAGGCCCTGCCGCACCAGCGCGGCCACCTGGAGCTCCTGCGGCGTGAGCGCCGGGGCCTCGACGACGTCCCGCCGGCGCGCGGTCTCCCCCGAGGCGCGCAGCTCCTGGCGGGCGAGCTCGGCCCAGGGCGCGGCGCCGAGCTCCTCGAAGGTCCCGAGGGCGGCGCGCAGGTGCGGGCGGGCGTCGACCCGCCTGCGGGAGCGGCGCAGGAAACGGCCGTAGGCCAGCTGGGTGCGGGCCCGCGCCGGCAGCCGCGGCGAGTGCTCGTGCGCGGCCAGGGCGGCGCGGAAGTGCTGATCGGCCGACTCGCCGTCGGCCAGGACCGCCCGGCCGTGCTCGGCGAGGGCGACCGCCCAGGGTGCGCCGGTGCCCTCCGCGAAGGAGGCCAGCTCCGCCACCCACTCCCGCGCGGCGTCGGCCCGCCCGGCGCGGACGGCCGCCTCGATCCGGTCGGGCGCGGCCAGCTGGCCGGGCGCCAGCGAGCCGATCCGCGCCCACGGGGCCAGCGCGGCGGCCGGGTCGGCGGCGTCGAGCAGGCCGCGGGCCCAGCGGCTGAGGTCGGTGACGAGCTCGGTGACGATGCCCAGCGCGTGCTCCGCCGCGATGGCCTCGACCGCCGCCAGGTGCTCCGTGGCCCGGGCGGTCTCGCCGCGCAGCGCCGCGAGGACGGCGAGCACGGCCGTGGGCCAGGCGGCGAGCACCGGCTGCCCGGAGTTCTCGGCCAGGGTGAGCGCCTCGCCGGCCCCGGTCGCGGCCGCCGCCCACCGGCCGGTGGCCAGCTCGGGGATGTTCCTCCGGGTCAGCGCGTGCACGGTCGTGACCAGGCCGCCGGTCTCCCGCGCCTCGCGGAGCAGCCGGTCCTGCAGGCGCAGCGCCAGCTCGTCGTCCCCGAGGAACCAGGCCGCCACGCCGAGGTTGATCAGCAGGTCCTCGTCGGTGCGCCCGTCGAGCCGGTCGGCCAGCTCGACGGCCGCCCGCAGGCACGGGGTCGACCGCCGCCAGTCGCGGTCGGGCACCGCGTGCAGTCCGTGCACCAGGGCGACCAGGCAGCGGTCGCGGGCGGGCGCCTCGGGGCCGGCGGGGGGCAGCAGCCCGGTCGGGTCGACCCGGCTGTCCGACCGGGCGCCGGACGCCGCCAGCGCGGCGCCCAGCATCGCCAGGTCCCCGGCCTGCCGGCGGTCGTGCGGCGCGACCTCGGCGGCGGCCTCCAGCACCATGCGGTGCGCCTCGTCCTGCGAGGCGCCGTGGAACTCCAGGTGGGCGCGCAGCCGGCGCAGCTCGGCACGCAGCCCCGGGTCGGTGGCCAGCGCCAGGCCCGCGTCGGCCAGCGCCCGGCCCCGCACCTGCTGGGCGGTCAGCCAGGCCGAGTGCGCGGCCCGGCACAGCCGCCGGGCCCGGTCCTCACCCTCGGGCGTCAGCTCCGCGGCCCGCTCCCAGGCGGCGGAGGCGGCCTCGTGCCCGCCCCGCGCCACGGCGCGCACGGCGGCGGCGTCCAGGGCCGCGACGACGTCGTCGTCCGGTTCCTCCACCGATGCGGCCAGGTGCCAGGCGCGTCGGTCGGCGTCGTCGGGGCCGCGGAGCGCGGCGGCCAGCGCCCGGTGCACCCGCCGCCGTCCGGAGCTGGTCGCGGCGCCGTAGACCGCGGAGCGCACCAGCGGGTGGCGCAGCTCGACGGTGGCGCCCTCCACCCGCAGCAGCCCGGACCGCTCGGCCGCCTCCAGCGCGTCCTCGCCCATGCCGAGCTCGTGCGCCGCCTGCCGGACCACCGCCGCCCGGCCGGAGTCGTCGGCCGCGGCGACCAGCAGCACCGACTGCGCCTGCTCGGGCAGCCGCCGGCAGCGGTCGAGGAACGCCCGCTCCACCCCCTGGGTGAGCGGCAGCCGCTCGGGCAGCGGCGCGGCGCCGGAGAGCTGGTCGGCGGTCAGCGCCTCGGCCAGCTCCACCAGCGCCAGCGGGTTGGCCCCCGTCCCGGCCAGGAGCGCGTCACGCACCTCCGGTGGCACCGGCACCCCCGCCCGGTCGCTGAGCAGCGCGCCCGCGGCGGCGGCGTCGACGCCCCCGAGCTCGAGGGTGGGGAGGTCGCCGGTGTCGAAGGTCCGGACGTCGCCGGTGCGGGCGCCGAACAGGAGCGCGACCCGCTCGTTCTGCAGCCGCCGCGCGACGAACTGCAGCGCCGCCGCCGACGCCTCGTCCAGCCAGTGCGCGTCGTCGACCACCGCCAGCACCGGCGCCGCCTCGGCAGCCTCGGCCAGGAGGTTCAGCGCGCCGAGGAACGCGAGGAACCGGTCGGCCTCGCCCCCGGCGGCCTCCCCGAACGCGGTGCGCAGCGCCTGCGCCTGGGGGTGCGGCAGCCGGTCGACGCAGGCCGCCACCGGGCGCAGCAGCCGCTGGAGTGCGGCGAAGGCCAGGGGCGACTCCGACTCGATGCCCTGGGTCCGCAGCACCGTCGCGCCGGCCGCGCGGGCGACGGTGTCGGCCAGCAGTGCGGACTTCCCGACGCCGGGCTGGCCGCGCAGCACCAGCGCGCCACCCCGCCCGGCGGCGGCGTCGGCGAGCAGCGCGGCGACGGCGGCCCGCTCGCGCTCCCTGCCCTGCAGCACGCGGTCGAGACTAGATCGCCTCCCCCGAGTCGATCATGGGGTCGTCGCCCCCGGACCCCGCCGGTGCGGGCGTGTCCGGCAGCGACGACCCCGTGGTCGACGGGTCGTGCCGGGGAGCTCAGCGGGCCTCGACGGTGAACGGCACCGTGAGCACGTCGCCGTCGGCGGTCCGGAACTGCCCCCACAGCCGGTACACGCCCGGGGTGGCGAACTCGGCGTGCACGTCGAGCTCGGGCCCGAACCGCTGGCCGGGCAGGGCGAACACCGGGTCGCCGTCGGCGTCCTCCACGTCGGCGTGCTCGTGGGCGAACGTGGTCCCGTCCCCGCGCATGACCACCACGTGCCCGGCGGCGGCCAGGTACGGCTGCAGGTCCTCGACCGGGCGGCCGGTGCGGGCGTCGGTGAACGTGAACGCCAACTCGCTGGTCTCCCCCGCCACCGCGTCGCCGGAGAGCTCGACCCGGACGCCGTCCACGACCTGGCTGCGCGGGCCCGGCGTCACGGCGGCGGGGGCCGGCGCCGTGCCGCCGACGGTCAGGTACGCGACGTCGTGGACGTCGCCCATCTCGCCCTGGCGCCGGAACTCGGTGTCGACCCGGTAGGTGCCCGCCGTGGGGAACGTGAGGTCGACGGCGAGCTCCCCGGGGCGGCCGGTCGGCTCGGGGTGGACGTGGGCGAAGGTGCCGAGGTCGGTGCGGGTGGCGATGAGGTGCGCCCACACCTCGTGGCTGCGGCTGAGGTCGGCCACCGGTTCCCCCGTGCCGACGTCGACCAGCCGGACGACGACCCGCGCCGGCTGCCCGGGCCGCAGGCCGGCCGGGACGTCGAGCCGCACGTCGACCCCGGCGTCCACCGACGACGTGGGCTCGATCTCGGCGGTCATCATCGTGCTCATCGCCGGGCGCATCGGCATGCCGGTGGACTGGGTCCAGGCGAGGACGCCGTTCATCCCGCGCTGCGCGGCGTCGGTGCGGCTGAGCGCGGTGAGCCCGGCGCCGACCGCCAGCGCCAGGACCGCCACACCGGCGAGGAACGCGTACTGCCCGAGCCGGCCGCGCAGCGACGGGCGCAGCACCTCGGCGACCCCGGTCGGCCGCCGGAACCCGCGCAGCCGCAGCGCGTTGGCGACCACGCTGACCGAGCTCATCGCCATCGCGGCGGCCGCGAGCACCGGGTCGAGCAGCAGCCCGTCCCACCAGTACAGCGCGCCGGCCGCGACGGGGACGAGCAGCAGGTTGTAGCCGAAGGCCCATCCCAGGCCCTGGCGGATCGTCGTGACCGTGCGGCGGGACAGGGCGACCGCGGCCACGATGCCGCGCAGGTCGCCGCCGACGAGGGTGACGTCGGAGGCGGCGACCGCGACGTCGGTGCCGGTGCCGACGGCGATGCCGAGATCGGCCTGCGCCAGCGCCGGGGCGTCGTTGATGCCGTCGCCGCACATCGCGACCGCGTGCCCCTCGGCCTGCAGCGCGGCGACCGCCTCGGCCTTCTGGGCCGGCCGGACCTCGGCGCGGACCGAGTCGATGCCCACCTGCGCCGCGATCGCGCGGGCGGTGGCCTCGGTGTCGCCGGTCAGCATCCAGACCTCCAGCCCGAGCGCGCGCAGCTGGGCGACCGCCTCGGCCGACCCGGGCTTGACCGGGTCGGCGACGGCGAGCACCGCCACCGGCTCGCCGTCGACGGCGACGTACACGGGGGTGGCGCCGTCGCGGGCGGCGGCGTCGGCCGCCGCGGCGAGGTCGGCCGGGTCGCCGACGAGGTCCCGGTTGCCGACGTGCACGGTGCGGCCGCCGACGGTGGCCACGATCCCGTACCCGGGCAGCGCCTCGAAGGCCGTGACCGCGGGCAGGTCCAGGCCGCGCTCGCGGGCGGCCGCGACCAGCGCCTCGCCCAGCGGGTGCTCGCTGCCGGTCTCGGCGGCCGCGACCAGCGCGAGCACCTCGTCGGACGACCGGCCGCCGCGGGTGGTGACGCCGGTGACCGCGGGCTGGCCGCGGGTGATCGTGCCGGTCTTGTCGAGGACCACCGCGGTCAGCCGGCGGGCCTGCTCGAGGGCCCGGCCGTCGCCGATGAGGATGCCGAGCTCGGCGGCCCGGCCGGTGCCGACCATGACCGCGGTCGGCGTGGCCAGCCCGAGCGCGCACGGGCAGGCGATGATCAGGACGGCGATGGTGGTGCCGATCGCCATCGTCAGCCGCCCGGTGTCGGGGCCGGCCAGCGCCCACACGGCGAACGTGGCGACCGCCGCGACGAGGACCGCGGGGACGAACACCGCCGACACCCGGTCGACCAGCCGCTGCACCGGCGCCTTCGCCCCCTGCGCGTCGGCGACCAGGCGGACGATCTGGGCCAGCGTGGTGTCGGCGCCGACCGCGGTGGCCCGCAGCACCACCGACCCGGTGCGGTTGAACGTCGCGCCGATGAGCGCGTCGCCGACGGCCTTCTCCACCGGGACGGGCTCCCCGGTCAGCATGCTCTCGTCGACGGTGGTGGCCCCGGCGGTCACCACGCCGTCCACCGGCACCTTCTCCCCGGGCCGCACCCGGACGAGGTCGCCGACGGCCACCTCGCCCACCGGGACGTCGACCTCGGCACCCCCGCGCACGACGCGGGCGGTGCGGGGCGCCAGGCCGACCAGCGCGGTGATCGCGGCCGTGGTGCGCTTCCGGGCCCGCGCCTCCAGGTCCCGGCCGAGCAGCACCAGGGCGACGATGACCAGCGAGGTCTCGTAGTAGACGTGCAGGGGCAGGCCCCACCGCTCGGCGGCGGCCGGCCAGAGGGTGACGAACGCGCTGTAGCCGTAGGCGACGGCGGTGCCGAGCGCGACCAGGGTGTCCATGGTCGTGGACCGGTGCCGGGCCGCGGCCCAGGCGGCGGCGTAGATGCCGCGCCCGGCCCACCACTGCACGACGGTGGCCACGACCAGGACCGCCGGCATCAGCCAGTCCATCGCGTCCAGCGGCAACGGCACGTACATGAGCACCATCAGCCCGAGCCCCGCGGTGAGGGCGACCTGCCAGCGCCGGCGCAGTCCGCGCCCGTCGTCCGGCCCGTGGGGCTCCTCCTCGAGCGGCGCCGCGCCCTCCGCCGGGGGCCCCTGCGGGGTCGCGGTGTAGCCGGCCGCCGCGACCGCCTCGGCCATGCGGGCCGGGGTGACCACGGCCGGGTCGAAGTCCACCGCGGCGGTCTCGGTCGCCAGGTTCACCCGCGCGTCGAGGACGCCGTCGAGCCTCCGCAGCGCCTTCTCCACGCGGCCGACGCACGAGGCACAGGTCATGCCACCGACGTCGAGCGCGCAGGTCTGCGGGATCGCCTCCGGCGGGGCGGGCAGGGTCGTCGTCATGCCGCGAGCCTCGGCGGCCGGCGGTCCGCGTCGCGCCGGGGAAACCACCGGGGTCGTCGCCGGGTCGGCCCACCGACGGGCAGGAGTGACCAGTACCACACTTCCACCGGGGGACAACGGCACTGGCCACCGCCGTCGCGGTCGGCCAGGCTCCCGCCGCATGACTGCCGTACGCGACCTGGTGACCGAGTCCGCCGACACCCTCGCGCGCCACCAGGCGCGCGTCGACCTCCTGGTGACCCGCGCGGTCGCCGCTGACCGGTGGGCGGCCCGGCTGTCGGCCGCGGACCGGGTCCGGCTGGCCGGGCAGGGCCACTTCCCCGGGTACGCCTCGGAACTGGGGTGGACGCCGCTGGAGGTGGCCGGGCACCTGCGCGACAGCGCGCTGGTCTTCACCGAGCGCATCTACCGCCTGCGCACCGAGTCGCGGCCGCAGCTGCCCGACTTCGTCCCCGACGAGCCCACGCGGGTGGCCGGGTACCGCACCGTCCCGCCGGTGCAGCTGGTCCAGCAGCTGCGGACGGCGCAGGCGGCCCTGTTCGACAGCGTCGCGTCCCTCACCCCCGCCGACCTCGGCCGCACCGGCGTGCACGAGACCGACGGCCCGGTCACCCTCGCCGACCTCGTGGAGTTCCTCCCCGCCCACCAGCGGGACCACGCCGACCAGCTGGCCGCCCTGCTGGCCCGGTGAGCCACCGGCTCGACACAGGGCTGCGGGTACGGGTCGCGGCGGCCTCGCCCGGCGGCCGGTGGAGCGCGCCGCAGCACACCGCCCGCGCCGTCGCCTGGCTGGGAGGCGACGAGGCCGCGTGGGTGACCGGTCGGGTCGCCGCCTCCGACGGGGGCTGGTCGGCGCGCTGACCGGGGTCGCCCCGGGCCGCCGGGGCGACGCGCACGGTCGACACCCGGGAACCACCCCGGTGGTTTCCCCGGCGCGAGCACCGGTGCCCTGATCGGAGTCTCGGTGGCGTCCGATCCGCACCGATCCACCGGGAGCACCGCCGTGATGACCAGCACCCCCCGCACCTTCGTCGGCACCACCACCGTCCAGGTCAGCGGGATGACCTGCGCCCACTGCGAGCGCGCGGTCGCCGAGGAGGTCGCGCGGGTCCCCGGCGTCCGCAGCGTCGTCGTCGACCTGGCCCGCGGCACCGTCACCGTCGACGTCGACTCCGCCGTCGACCGGGCCGACATCGCCGCCGCCGTCGACGAGGCCGGCTACGCCCTCCTCCCCTGACCAGCCCCCGCCGCGAGCCCAGGAGACCCCGTGACCGCCACCCGCACCCCGTCGTCCCCCGTCCCGCACCGTTCCCGCCGCACCCGCAGGCTCGTCCGGCACTACCTCGAGATGGTCGTGGCCATGGCCGTCGGCATGGTCGCCCTGCACCCGGTGTGGGAGCTCGTCCTCGGCGCGTTCGGCGCCGGCGCCGTACTGGACCGCACCGAGCCGATGGCCCTGGTCATGGCCACCAACATGACGATCGGGATGACCCTGGTCATGCGGTGGCGGGGGCACGGCTGGCGCGCGTGCGCCGAGATGGCCGCCGCGATGTACCTGCCGTTCGTCGTCCTGTTCGTCCCGCTGTGGGCCGGGCTCCTCTCCCCCGGCGGGCTCATGCTGTGGGGGCACGTGCTCATGCTGGTCGCGATGGCCGGCGCGATGGCGCTGCGCCCGTCCGAGTACGCCCACTGCTGACGGCGGACCCGGCGCCCAGGACCACGGCGGTCTCCCGGCGGGAGGCCGCCGTGGTCGTGCGGACGGGTCCCCGCCTCGCCGCGGACCCCTGCGGACCGAGAGACTGACCGGGTGACTGGACAGCAGGTACAACTCCGGGTGGCCCTGGCCCAGGTCGACACCCGCGTCGGCGACATCCCCGGCAACGTCGAGCTGGTGACCCGCTGGGCGGCGAAGGCGGCCGAGGCCGGCGCCCACCTCGTCGTCTTCCCCGAGATGACCCTCACCGGCTACCCGCCCGAGGACCTCGTCCTCCGGGAGTCCTTCGCCAGCGCCAGCGAGCACGCGCTGGTCGACCTCGCCGCCTCGCTGGCCGACCAGGGGCTGGGCGGCATGGCCGTCGTCGTGGGCTACCTCGCCCACACCGAGGGTGCCGGCCCCGCCGCGGTGGAGTCGATGCCCGAGGACGACCGCCCGGCCGACGCCAACCCGCGGCACGGCGCACCGCGCAACGCCGCGGCCCTGCTCTACGGCGGGGAGGTCGTCGTCCGCTACTACAAGCGGCACCTGCCCAACTACGGCGTCTTCGACGAGGCGCGCTACTTCGTGCCGGGGACCGAGCTGCCGGTCGTGCGGCTGCACGGCATCGACGTGGCGCTGACCGTGTGCGAGGACCTCTGGGTCGAGGGCGGCCCCTGCGGTGTCGCCGGCCAGGCCGGGGTCGACCTCGTCGTCTCCCCCAACGCCTCCCCCTACGAGCGGGCCAAGGACGACCTGCGGCTGCCGCTGGTCCGCCGCCGCGCCGCCGAGGCCCGGGCGACGGTCGTCTACTGCAACCAGGTGGGCGGCCAGGACGAGCTGGTCTTCGACGGCGACTCGATGGCCGTGGCCCCGGACGGCGAGCTGCTCGGCCGCGCCCCGCAGTTCGTCGAGCACCTGCTGACCGCCGACCTGACCATCGACCCGTCGTCGGTCCCCGAGCGGCGCGAGGGCCGCATCGGGCCGATGACCGTCACCCGGCACGTGGTGTCCGAGCAGCCGCTGCCGGCCTTCGACGCGCGGCCGCCGTCGATCGCCGAGCCGCTGGAGGACTGCGAGGAGGTGTGGCGGGCCCTGGTCCTCGGCCTGCGGGACTTCATCGACAAGAACGGCATGCCCTCGGTGGTGCTGGGCCTGTCCGGCGGCATCGACTCCGCCGTCGTCGCCGCGCTCGCCGTCGACGCCCTCGGCCCCGACCGGGTGTACGGCGTCGGGCTGCCGTCGAAGTACTCCAGCGAGCACTCGCTGGCCGACGCCGAGGACCTCGCCAAGCGGACCGGGCTGCACTACACGGTGGTGCCGATCGCCCCGATGGTCGACGCCTACCACGGGTCGGTGGAGCTCACCGGGGTCGCCGCGGAGAACCTGCAGGCCCGGGTGCGCGGCACGCTGCTCATGGGGCTGTCCAACCAGTCGGGGCACCTGCTGCTGACCACCGGCAACAAGAGCGAGGTGGCGGTCGGCTACTCGACCCTCTACGGCGACTCCGCCGGCGGGTTCGCCCCGATCAAGGACGTCCCCAAGACCCTGGTCTGGGAGCTGGCCCGCTGGCGCAACGCGTACGCCCGTGACCGTGGGGAGACCGAGCCGATCCCCGTCAACTCGATCGAGAAGCCGCCGTCGGCCGAGCTGGCCCCCGGCCAGGTGGACACCGACTCGCTGCCCTCCTACGAGGAGCTCGACGCGGTCATCGCCGACTACGTCGACCGGGACCTCGGCATGGCCGACCTGCTCGAGCGCGGCCACGACCCGGAGGTGGTGGCCCGCGTGCTGCGGCTGGTCGACACCGCCGAGTTCAAGCGCCGGCAGTCGGCACCGGGAACGAAGATCAGCCTGAAGGCGTTCGGCCGTGATCGGCGTCTGCCGATCACCAACCGCTGGCGGGAGTCCCTGCCCAGCGTCCGCGAGGGAGCGGCATCACACTCATGAGCGAATCGGTCCTCTACGGCGGGGGTTCGACCGCGCGGGTCCGCGTGCACCACCTGCAGCAGGCCAAGGAGCGCGGCGAGAAGTGGGCGATGCTCACCGCCTACGACACGGTGAGCGCGGCGGTGTTCGAGGAGGCGGGCATCCCGGTGCTCCTGGTCGGTGACTCGGCCGGGAACGTCGTCCTCGGCCACACCTCCACGGTGGCGGTGACCGTGGAGGACATCCTGCTGATGACCCGCGCGGTCACCCGCTCCACGAAGCGGGTGCTGGTCGTGGCCGACCTGCCCTTCGGCAGCTACGAGGCCGGGCCGCAGCAGGCGCTGGCCACGTCGGTCCGGATGATGAAGGAGGGCGGCGCGCAGGCGGTCAAGCTCGAGGGCGGGGTGCGGGTCGCGCCGCAGATCCGGGCGCTCACCGAGGCCGGCATCCCCGTGATGGCGCACATCGGGTTCACGCCGCAGAGCGAGCACGCCCTCGGCGGTTTCCGCGTGCAGGGGCGCGGGGCCGGCGCCGAGCAGCTGCTGGCCGACGCGCACGCCGTCCAGGAGGCCGGGGCCTTCTCCGTCGTCATGGAGATGGTGCCCGCCGAGATCGCCGGCCAGGTCACCAAGGAGCTGACCATCCCGACCATCGGCATCGGCGCCGGCGTCGACTGCGACGCACAGGTGCTGGTGTGGCCCGACATGGCCGGCATGACCGGCGGACGGGTGCCGCGGTTCGTGAAGAAGTACGCCGACCTGCGGGCCGAGCTGCTGCGCGCGGCCCGCGAGTACGCCGACGACGTCCGCTCCGGCACCTTCCCCGGGCCCGAGCACTCCTTCGAGTAGCCCACTGCCGGCGTCCTGCGTGCTCTGCGGGCGGGATGTCGTCCGCAGAGCACGCAGGACGTGCGCAGAGCACGGGCCTCACCCGCTCTGCCGCCGCCCGCGGTCCAGTGCCCTGCGCACCCGCGGGCCCAGGACGCGGGGCACCAGGTCACCCCACGTCCAGCGGACCACGCCCCAGCCCTCGTCACGCAGTGCGTCCTCCCGCCGCTTCTCCTCGAACACGACGTCGCCGGGCTCCTGGCCCGGCCGGAGCAGCCGCCCGTACTACACCCGGCCGTCGAACTCGCCCAGGACGCGGTGCTCCTCCCACCCGAAGTCGACCCGGCCGACCGGACGGCCGGAGGCGGCCCGGACCTCGAGCTGCAGTGTCGACGGCAGCAGACCGAGCCCGTGCAGCAACACCCGGCTGCGGCTCTCCCCCACGGACTCGCTGCGCCCGTCGGCGAACCGCACGGCACGGGCGGCCGAGCGGCTCCCCGGTGTCCCGGTGACGGCGGCCAACCGGTGTTCGAGGTCGTGTCTGTGCACCAGGCCCAGACACAACGCCGCGTCCAGGGCGACGACGGCGGGTTCGAACGGCAGCGTCCGCGCGAGGTCGAGGACCGTGCGCGCCGGGTGGGTCAGCGCCACGCCGTCCACCGTGATCACGTCCTCGTCCGGCAGCCGGACGACGTGGCCGCGCAGGTGCCGCCCGACCTCGCTGGAGGCGGGCGGCCGTCGGCTGACGTGGACACGGGCCAGCGGCGTACCCCAGAGCGGCAGCCCGAGGAGGACCGCAGCGGACTGGTGACTCACCACGGCCGGACGGCGCAACCCGGCGAGCGTCGCAGTGATCAGGTGCCGGTGCCGTGACACCGCATCGTGCTGGCCCGCCCGCAGGTGGGCCCCGGGCCGCAACCGGGCCAGGTCCCCGGCCCGGAGACGGCGGGCCAGCTCCTCGTCGGACCAGCCCGCCGCGAGGGCGCGGCGACGCAGGACGATGTCGAGGGGCAGTGACTCCATGGCCCTGACCGTCGTCGATCAGCCGTCCACCCGGCGGGCTGCAGCCACACCGGTGGACGGCCGTCCCGTCTGTGGACGACGCGATCGCCGGCTCTGCCGGGAGACTGCCCACTCTGCGGGCCGGATCGCGCCGGCAGGGTGAGGGAAGAGCCGGCAGAGCCGCGCGGGGGCTCAGACGTCGGTGATGCGGATGCCGGCGTGCGCCTTGTACCGGCGGTTCACCGACACCAGGTTGATCGTCAGCGCCTCCACCTGGCGGGCGTTGCGCAGCCGGCCGGCGTAGACGCCGCGCATCCCGGGCAGCCGGCCGGCCAGCGCCTGCACCGTGTCGGTCGCCTCGCGCACGTCGCCCACGACCATGACGTCGCCGTCCAGGGACGGCCGGGAGAGGTCCTCGAGCAGGACGGCCGACAGGTGGTGGAAGGCCCCGACCACGTGGGAGTCGGGCAGCAGGGCCGCGGCCTGCTGGGCCACCGACCCCTCCGGGACGTCGAGCACGTAGGCGCCCAGCTCGTCGAAGGCCATGGGGACGACGCAGTCGACGACGACCTTCCCGGCCAGCGGCGTGGCCAGCTCGGCGAGGGTGTCGGCGTGCCCGGCGAACGGCACCGCCACGATCACCAGGTCTGCCGCACCCGCGACGTCCACGTTGGACCCGCCCTGCACCGACACCTCGGCCCCGGCGGCCGCGGCGGCGGCCCGGGACGCGACCTCGGCGGCGACGTCCGTGCACCGCTCCGGGTCGCGGGACCCGAGCAGCACCCGTTGTCCGGCGGCGGCCAGCCGGACGGCGAGCCCGCGGCCCTGGGGCCCGGTGCCTCCGAGCACCCCCACGACCAGGTCCTCCACCGAACGTCCGTCAGCCACGTCGCCACCTCTCGCGCGCCGGACCGCCCGGCGCCCCGCCGCCGATCATGCCCGGACGGCGCTGGGCCCGAACCGGCCCTCCGTCAGTCGCCCTCCCACGCGCGGTCCTCGTTGGTCAGCCGCTCCTCGCGCTCGGCGACCGACTGCAGGGCGTGCTCGGCCTCCTCGCGGGTGGCGTACGGGCCGAGCCGGTGCCGTTCGGCGCAGCCGTCCCGGTCCTCGACGGTGTGGTGCTTGAGGCAGTAGAACCAGGGTCCCTGCGCCATGTGCGGCCTCCTCGCGATCGGGCTGGTCGAGCCCACCCTGCCACCGTCAGACGTCGACCATCACCTGGTCGTGCCGGGCGTAGAAGGCGGTCATCTCCTCCGGGGACAGCTGCCGGCCGCTGAGGCGCAGCTCGGCCATCTCGGCGAAGAAGTGCTCCCGGGCGATGCCCGGCGCGAAGAGGATGAGGAAGGAGACCGGCTCGTCGCCGTCGTTGCGGAAGCCGTGGACGCCACGCTCGTGCACCAGCGCGAAGTCCCCCGCCGGGTGCGGCCGCCAGGCGCCGTCGGCGTACACGGTCAGCTCGCCGGAGAGCACGAAGAACGCCTCGGAGAAGGTCGAGTGGTAGTGCGGGGCGGCACCCCGGCTGTGCGGCGCGACCGAGTACTCGACGAGGCCGTAGCGGCCCGCGGTGACCGATCCGGGCGCGACCATGCGCAGCGCGCTCGTCTGGCCGTTGGGGACCATCGGGTGCTCGGCGAGCGTGCGGACGACGACCAGCCCGGGCTCCGGGTGCGACATGGCCGCCACCCTGGCAGCCCGCCCCCGCGCCGTCCACCGGCCCGGGGCGGAGCCGCGACCCCACCACGCGCTGTGCGGGGTGCGGCGCGTAGGGCATGCTGATTCCGTGAGCGGGCGGCGACGCAAGGACACCGACACACCGAGCGGTCTGGCCGGCAGCGCGGTGGGCCAGGGTCCGGAGCACCGGGTGGCCGTGATGACCCTCGCCGTCCTCACCTTCCTCGGCGGGCTCGTCGGTTGCGTGGCCCTGCTCGTCGACGGCACGGTGCACCCGGGGACCGCGCGGGTCTGGTACGCCGTCGTGATGCTCACCTGCCTGGGCGTCTCCCTGCCGCTGGCGGTGCGGCAGCGGGCCGGCCCCTGGGCGACCTTCGGCCTGGTGCTCCTCGGCCACGTGGTCTACGTGGTCGCCGTCCTCAGCATCGAGGAGCCCCGGCACGCACCGCCGCTGCTCCTCCTCTTCCCGTCCTTCGTCGCGGCCTGGTTCCTCGGCCCGTGGATGGTCGGGGTGAGCATGGTGATGACGGTCCTCTCCTGCGCGATCGCGCTGACCCACGCCGGGGACTCCGCGCTGGGGGTCGTCCTCCAGCTCGCGATCGCCGCCGGGGTGCTCAACGCCGCGTCGTTCGGCGTGTTCGTGCTTCGCCGCCGGGTGCAGCGGCTGCTGGAGGCCACCCGCGCGCTGTCCCACCAGGACCCGCTCACCGGCCTGGCCAACCGCCGGTACCTCGTCGAGCATGCCCCGCGGGTGTGGCGCCAGGCCCGCCGCGAGGGCACCCGCGTCGCCGCCATGGTGCTCGACCTCGACCACTTCAAGCAGCTCAACGACGCCCACGGGCACGCCGCCGGCGACGCGGTGCTGCGGGCGGTCGCCGCCTCGCTGTCGGCGACCGTGCGCCCCACCGACGTGCTGGCCCGCATCGGCGGCGAGGAGCTGGTGGTGCTCGGGCTGGTCGGCGACTCGGCCGAGGCCGGCCGGCTGGCCGAGCGGCTGCGGGCGGCGGTCTCGGCCAGCCGCAGCGAGGCGGGGCACTCGGTCACCGCCTCGATCGGCATCGCGCTGGTCCGGCCGGTCGAGGGCGAGGACGCCGCGGCCGCGACGTGGCGGCTGATCGACCGGGCCGACGGCGCCATGTACGAGGCCAAGCAGGCCGGCCGCGACCGGGTGGCCGCCGTCCTGCCGCGGCCGCGCACCGCCGGGGACCACCTGCCGGCGGCCGGCGGACCCCCCTGAGCCGGGGGACCGGGCGGGCCGGCGGGCCGGGCCCTGCTGGCGTCACCGCGTTCGACCGGTGGGGACGCCGGTTCTCTGCTTCCCTGTCCCCATGACCCTCGTCGCGCCGGACCCGACCCGCACGGTCCCGTTGCCGCTGCGCGAGCAGGCCGACGTCCGCGACCGGTGGCTCACCCAGCGGGTGCTCGACCTGCTGCCCGGCCTCATGGACCGCGCCGGCATCGACCTGTGGCTCGTGATCGGCCGCGAGTACAACGAGGACCCGGTGCTGGCCACGCTGCTGCCGGCGACGTGGCTGTCCGCGCGGCGGCGCACGATCCTGGTGCTGCACCGCAGCGACGACGGCGTCACCGCGGCCGCGGCCTCCCGCTACCCGGTCGGCCAGTTCCTGCCGGCCTGGTCACCCGAGGACGCCGGGGGCCGCCCCGCCGAGCAGGCGCAGTGGGCCGAGGTGCGCCGCATCGTGGAGCAGGCCGACCCGCGGCGGATCGGGATCGACGTGTCGGCGGACTTCGCCCTGGCCGACGGGCTCTCCCACACCGAGCACCGGCAGCTCACCGAGGCCCTCGGCCCCTACGCCGACCGGCTGGTGTCGGCCGAGGAGCTCGCGGTCAGCTGGCTGGAGACGCGGCTGCCCGAGGAGATCGCCGCGCTGCACGGGCTCAACCGGCTGGTCGCCGAGGTGGTCGCGGAGGCCTTCTCCCCCGCCGTCCTCTCCGTCGGGGAGACCACCGCCACCGACCTCGCCTGGTGGATCCGGCAGCGGCTGACCGACCGGGGCGTCGACCCGTGGTTCCACCCCGTGGTCGACCTGCAGCGCGCCGGCGTGCCGCCGGTCGAGGAGTGCGGTGCCCTGCTGCCCGCCGTCCCGTACGACTCCCCCGTGCGCCCCGGCGACCTGGTGCACTGCGACGTCGGGGCCTCCAGCCTGGGCCTGAAGACCGACAGCCAGCGCACCGGCTACGTGCTGTGCCCCGGTGAGCGGGAGGCCCCGGCCGGGCTGCGCCGGGCGCTGGCCACCGGCACCCGGCTGCAGGACCTCACCACCGCGGAGCTGCTCGTGGGCCGGACCGGCAACGAGGTGCTCACCGCCGCCCGCGCCGCCGCCGCGGCCGCGGGCATCGACGGCGACGTGTACTCCCACCCGGTCGGCTTCCACGGGCACGGCGCCGGCCCGGCGATCGGCCTGTGGGACGACCAGGACGGCGTCCCCGGGGCCGGCGACCGGGTGCTGCACCCCGACACCGTCTACGCGCTGGAGCTGTGCGTGCGGGTGCCGGTGCCCGAGTGGGGCGGCCAGCCGGTGCGCATCGCGCTGGAGGAGGGCATCGCCCTGACCGACGAGGGCGTCACCTACCTCGGGGACCGGCAGACCGAGCTGGCGCTCATCCCCACCACCTGAGCGCCGGCGTCACTTCTTCTTGCGCGCCTGGGCGGTCTTCTTGTCGTTGGCCTTCTGGATGGCGTCGACGAGCTCCTTCTTCTTCATCGTCGAACGGCCGGAGACGTCGAGCTCCTTGGCCAGCTTCAACAGGTGGTCCTTGGAGGCGTTGGCGTCGACGCCGCCCTTGGTCTCCCGGTCGGTGTCGCGCCCGCCGGCGGCCTGCGCGTCGGAGGGACCCTTCTTGCCGCCCTCCTTGGCCGCCCACCGGTCACCGACCTTCTCGAAGCTGTGCTTGACCGCCGCCCAGGCCGTCTGGTTGGCCCGCTGCTCGTCGTCGTAGGAGTCCATGGCCGAGTCGTAGGCCTTGGTGAAGGTCCGCTGGGCCTTCTTCGGCGAGCGCCGCAGGGTGCTGGGCAGCTCGTCCTGCTTCGCGGTGCCCTTCTTCGTCGTCTTCGGCATGCCCGCCCCCTACCCGGCCGAGGCGCCAAGATCACATCCGGAGGAACGGGACCAGTGCGGTGACCAGCTCCTCCGGGGCGTCCTCGGCCATGTGGTGACCGCTGTCCACGCGCCCGCCGCCCCGCAGGTCGGCCGCCCAGTCGGCCCAGATCGCCAGCGGGTCCCCGTGCAGCTGCTCGAGGTCGTCCCGCGCCGACCACAGCACCAGCGTCGGGCACCGGACCCGGCGACCGGCGGCGCGGTCGGCCTCGTCGGCGGCGCGGTCGACGGTCAGGCCGGCCCGGTAGTCCTCGAGCATGGCCCGCACCGTGTCGGGGTCGGCGACCGCACGGCGGAGGTCGGCGTGGTTCTCCGCGCCCATCCGATCGGCGGTCCCGGGCGCGAGCAGGCCGTACCAGGCGTCGGGGTCGGCGCCGATGGCCCGCTCGGGCTTCTCCGGCTGGGCGTAGAAGAACCAGTGCCACCACGCGGCGGCGAAGCGGGCGTCGGCGCGGTCGAGGTGCTCGGCGATCGGGATGCAGTCGAGGACGGCCAGGTGCGTGACGGCGTCCGGGGTGTCCAGCGCCGTCCGCAGCGCGACGTAGCTGCCGCGGTCGTGGCCGACGACGGCGAAGCGCTCGTGGCCCAGCGCGGTCATCAGCGCGACGACGTCGCGGGCCATGGCCCGCTTCGACGCCTGGGCGTGGTCGGGAGCCGGGGGCGGGGCCGTCGACCGGCCGTAGCCGCGCAGGTCCGGGCAGACGACGGTGTGGCCGGCGGCGACCAGCGGCGGCGCGACCCGGTGCCAGGTGGTGTGGGTGCGCGGGTGGCCGTGCAGCAGCACCACGGGCGGCCCGGAGCCGCCGACCCGCACCCGCAGGGTGACGCCGTCCCCGACGCCCACCTGCTGCTCGGTGGTGCCGGGGGAGAACGCCACGGGGTCAGGCCGCGGTGAACCGGGACCAGTGGGCCCGTTCCGCGTCGGTCATCGAACGGCTGTGCCGGTGCCGAAGTCGAACAGCACCATGACGACGTCGGCGCGGATGGCCACCTCGCCGTCCTGAAACAGCTCCTGGCGGAGGGTGAGCGACCTGGTGCCGAGGCGGGTGACCGTGCTGTGCACGCACAGCCGCTCGCGCACCCGGTAGTACAGCTGGCGCAGGTAGTCGACCTCGAGCCGGGCCAGGATCACCCCGCCGTCCCCCGGTGCCCCCTCGGCCATCGCCAGTCGCGCGTCCTCGACGAGGGCGAGCGCCCGCGCGTGGTTGACGTGGCCGAGGGAGTCCGGGTCCGACCAGCGCAGCTGGACCTCGTGCTCGTGGACGCTCAGGGCAGGTCCGCGGTCTCGGCCGACTGCCGGTGCGCGCCCTGCGCGTCGTCGGGGTCGGTGTTGACCGTCCGCTCCTCGGACTCCGCGAGGATCACCTCGGCGGCGACCTCCTCCATGCCGCTGTCCTGGAGGTCCGCCTCCTCGGGCAGCAGCTGCGACCGGGTGCGGACGTTGTCCTCGGTGACGTTGGCCAGCGCCTCGGGGCTCGGCTCCTTCTGCGTGGTCATCTCAGAAGCGCTCCTGCTCGGTGCCGATGCCCAGCGCGCGGGCGACGTCCTGCACGTTGGTGAACTCCTGCCCGGCGGGCAGCCGGCGCAGGTCCGAGAGCACCCGGTCGGGCGCGTTGGCCTCCTGCGCCTTGGACACCAGGGTGTCGCGGTCGGCGGGCCACACCTCCTTGCCGAGGGCCTCGGCGATAGCGGCGCGGTGCTCGACGTCGGCCCCGGAGGTGCCGGGCGAGGTGGCGGGGGTGTGCGGGTCGGTCATGGTGTTCCTCCGTCGTCGGGGGTGGTCACTGAGCCGACGGGGTCGACTCGTCGGTGTAGCGCAGGACGGCGGCCACCGGGGCGTCCTCGGGCATCGCCGCCCGCGGGACGACGACCACGCCGGCGCTGCTGGCGACGGTGGCCGCGAGCAGCGCGCGGTCGGCGGGGACGACGGTGCCGTGCATGCCGAGCGCGTCCATGTCGTGCTGGTCGACCCCGAGCTCCAGCGGCGAGCCGCCGACCAGCAGCGTCGCCCCGTCGTCGGGCTGGTCGGCCAGCACGAGGGTCTCGACCTGGCCCTTGCGCAGCGCCTCGACGACCGCCGCGGTGCCGGTCACGGCCAGTCCGTGCGCGCCGGCGGCCTGGATCTGCTCGACGGCCTGCGCCTCCTCGTGGGCCTCGTGCTCGGCGACCAGCTCGGCGGCCCGCCGGTCGACCGGCTCGCGGTCGGCGCCGGCGGCCCGGCCGCCCTCGTCCATGGAGACGATGAGGTCCTTCCACAGGTCGCTGGCCCGGTCGAGCAGGATCTGCCGGGCCCGCATGTCCCCGGCCATGAGGACGAAGCGCGGCGAGAGCCGGCGGACCATCGAGGCGATGTGGGAGGCCACCTCGTCGGCGTTGTGGATCCACTTGTTCTCGGCGTTGTGCTGGTAGCGGTGGTGCGCCCAGCCGCCGCCCTGGAACTTGCGGATCTGGAAGCTGTCGCCCTCGACCTGCTGCTCCTCGCCCTCCTGGCCCGGCATCCCGACGTAGGTGATGTCGGCACCGACCCGGTCGGTGAGGACGACGATGTGCGGCACCCGGCCGGGCATCTGGCGCAGCACCGGCAGGACGTCGGGCTGGGGCGACCACTCGGCCACCTCCTGCCGCGGCGCGTCCACCAGCGGCTGGTCCAGCACGACGCTGCCGTCGGCGGCGACGACCAGCGCCCGGCCGCGCAGCGTGGCGACGTCCCCGCCGGCGTTGGCCTCGAGCAGTCGGCTGCGGACCGCCTCGACGACCACCTCGGGGGCGCCCTGCTCGGTGAGCCGCTCGGCGATGGCGCGGACCCGCAGCTCGACCTCGGTGTCGGCGTTCTCGGTGGTGTGCGTGACGTCGGCGCACACGGTGGCGTAGGGCCCGGTGGCGCTGAAGACCGGCTCCAGGAAGGACACGTCCATGGGGTGGGAACCACTCCTCGATCGCTGGCGGAAGACGAACCGCGGGGCCCTGGCCGGGCACTCCCGCCTCCGCCGCCTACCCACCGACCGGGGGCTCACACCCGGTGTCGGATCGGTGGGGCAGGGGTAGGCGGCTGCCATGACCGAACACGACCAGCTGCCGCTGCCCGACTACGACCACCTGCCGGTCGACGGCCTGACCTCGCGGATCCGCACGCTGGACGCGGCGGGTCTGGAGACGCTGCTGGAGTACGAGCGTGCCCACGCCAACCGGCTGCAGGTGGTCACGATCATGGAGAACCGCCTCACCTCGCTGCGCGAGGGCGCCCAGCCGTCCGGGGGTGACCCCGCCGCCGCGGCCGCCGACGACCCGGTGCACGCCTCGACCGGGTCGAAGGTCTCCGAGGCCACCTCCGGTCCGCCGATGAACCCGCCGTCCCAGGGCGACCCCACCAACCCGGCCCAGCCGCGCTCCACCGGCTGAGCGAGCCCGCCCCCTACGACGACAGCCGCCGCCGGGCACCCGTGGGGTGCGCGGCGGCGGCTGTCCTCGTGCGGCCGGTCACGGCCGGATCCGCCCGCCGGGCCGTGGCGCTCGGCGAGCCGGGCGGCCGTCGTCGGCGGTAGCGTCGCCGGGGTGGCGGCTGTCGAGCCGGTGGGCGCGGACGAGGAGGGCGGCGGGTCCCCGGACGTCGCGGCCCTCATCCCCCTCGTGCGCCGGATCGTGGCCGCCCGCGTCCCGGACGCGGCCACCGCCGACGACCTGGTGCAGGAGACGCTGGCCCGGGTGCTCGCCGCGGCGGAGCGCATCGAGCCCGGGATGCTCGAGCCCTACGCCATCGTGACCGCCCGCAACGTGGTCACGTCGATGTGGCGGGACCAGGAACGCCAGCGCCGTCACCAGCACCGCGTCGTGGACCTCCGCCCGCCCGACGCCCCCGACGAGGACGTCCTCGCCCAGGAGGACCGGGCCGCCGTCGCCGAGGCGCTCAGCCGGCTGTCCGAGCGGGAGCGCGCCACCCTGCTCGCCCACGAGGTCGCAGGGAGGGACACCCGCTCCCTGGCCGTCGAGCTCGGGTCGACGGCGGGGGCGGTCGCCGCGCAGCTGAACCGCACCCGGGCCCGGCTGCGGGTCGAGTACCTGCTGGTCTCCGAGCGGCTGGAACCGCCCACCGAGCGGTGCCGCCCGGTGCTCCTCGCCCTCTCCGGCGGGGACCGGCGACGCCAGCGCGAGGTCGACGCAGCCCGCCACCTGCTCGAGTGCGACGTGTGCGCGCGGCTGTCGGGGCCGCTGGTCGGGCGGGGCCGCGCGCGGGACGACGACGTGCGGGTCGCCGTCCGGACCGATGCCGACGTCGTCTCCGCCCGCCAGGCGGCCCGGGAGCTGGCCACCCGGCTGGGGTTCGCGCCCACCGACATCACCCTGATCGCCACCGCGGTCTCCGAGGTGGCGCGCAACATCGTGCGGTTCGCCGACTCCGGCGAGGTGGTGGTCGCCGAGCTGTCCGAGCCGCGGTGCGGCATCTCGATCGTCGCCCGCGACGCCGGCCCCGGGATCCCCGACGTCGAGCAGGCACTGCAGGACGGCTACAGCACCTACCAGGGCCTGGGGCTGGGGCTGCCCGGCGCGCGGCGGCTGATGGACGAGTTCGCGGTGGTCTCCGAGACCGGCCGCGGCACGACGGTGACCATGACGAAGTGGCGGGGAGAGGCATGACCCGGAACGAGAACCCGACCGTGACCGCAGCGGCCGTCGACGGCGCCCCCCACCTCGACCAGGACGGCCTGCTCCCCCAGCTGGTCGCGCACCTGCGCGAGCACCGCACGCGGCTGCGCCAGGAGTGGGCCCGGCGCATCCAGGGGACCCACCTGCTGCAGGCCATGACCTCCCAGGAGATGGCCGCGGAGACGACGCTGGTCTACGACAACTACGTCGAGGTGCTGGAGACCGGCAGCGTGGAGGCGCTGCAGCACTACGCCCGCGACCTGTCGGAGCGGATCATCCCCCGCGGCGTGGAGACCCACGAGGTCGTCGGCATCGTGCTGCTGCTGCGCGACGTCCTGGCCCGGTCGCTGTTCGAGAAGTACCAGCGGGACTTCGGGCTGCTCAACCGGGTGCTCGACGCCTACGAGCCGGCGGCCAACCGGATCGCCAACACCGTCGCGGTGAGCTTCGTCGAGGAGCGCGAGCGGGTCATCCGGCAGCAGCAGGACTCGATCCGGGAGCTGTCGACGCCGGTGCTGCCGGTCCGGGAGCGGCTGCTCATCCTGCCGATCATCGGGATGCTCGACCGCGAGCGCGCCCGGCAGCTGACCGTGCAGCTGCTCAGCGGGATCCGCACGCACCGCGCCAAGGTCGTCGTCGTCGACATCACCGGCGTCCCGGACGTCGACGAGTCCGTCGCCAACCACCTCGTCCGGACCGTCGACGCGTCACGGCTCATGGGCGCCAGCGTCATCATCACGGGGCTGTCCCCCGAGATCGCCCAGACACTCGTCACCATCGGGGTCGACCTGTCCAAGATGAACACCATCGGCGACCTGCAGGGCGGCCTGGAAGAGGCCGAGCGGCTGCTCGGGTACTCGGTCACCCGGGACGACGGGGCCGGTGGGCCGTGACCAGCCCGCGGCTGTTCTCGATCCTGCGGCAGGGCCCGTACCTGATCGCCTCGGTCCACACGGCCCTGGACGACTCGCAGCTGGTCCGGTTCCAGCGCGACCTGGTCGAGCGGATCGGCGCCGACCGCGCCCGCGGCGTGGTGATCGACGTGGCCGCGCTCGACGTCCTGGACTCCTTCGGCACCCGCACGCTGCGCGGCATCGCCGAGATGGCCCGGCTGCGCGGGGCGGTGACCATCGTGGTCGGCATCCAGCCCGACGTGGCCTACACCATGGTCGAGCTCGGCATGGACACCGGGGCGGTGACCACCGCCCTCGACCTCGAGGAGGGGCTCGCCGAGCTCGACCGGCAGATGACCGCCCCGCCGGCACTGGGGCCGTGACCGCGCACGACGACCTGCTGCGGGACTACCGCGCGGCCTTCCTGCGGTACCTGTCGCGACGGGAGGAGACCTCGCTCACCGCCGGCTACCAGCTCGGCCGCCGCGCCCTGGCCACCGGCCGCGGCCTGCTGGAGGTGGTGCAGGTGCACCACGAGGTCCTCGTCGAGGTGCTCCGCGACAGTCCCGCCGAGGAGGTGGCCGGCGTGGCCCGGTCGGCGTCGGCCTTCCTGCTCGAGGTGCTGGCCAGCTACGACATGGCCCGGCGCGGGCCCGGCTGAGGTCCCGCGTCATCCCCCGGCGGCTCCGGCGTCTTCCTGTGTGACCGGCGCGACAGCCGACGAGGGGGAAGCCGACAGTGACGACGACGCGACACTCCACCGACGAGGGCAACCGGCTGCACTCCCGCGACCCGCTCGCGACCACCGGGCCGGAGCGGGTCGAGCAGCTGCGCCGGGCGGCGGTGTACGTCGAGACCGCGGCGGTGCTGGAGCGGCGGGCCGGCCGGGCGGGCGACCCGGCGCTGGCCGCCCTGCTGCGCGAACGCGCCGTCGTGCGCCGGCGGATGGCCCACCGGCTGCGTTCCGCCCTGGAGGAGCAGGCGTCCCTGCCCCCGCACCGTCCGTCGGACCGGGAGTGGTCGTGAGCACGCTGGCGTGGGCCCTGGCCGCGTGGGCGGCCTCGACGACCGGGACGACGCTCTGGTACGCGCGCGCCTTCCAGCGGGCCGACCAGGGGGCGTGGGAGCGGGAGCGCCGGGAGTCCCCGCGCCGCGACGTGGCGCGCCGGTGGTGAACCGCGCGACCCCGTCCGGTCTCATCGCCAGGGCAGTCGGCTGCGCTCCGCCCAGTACGCCCCGGGGTCCTGCGGTGTCACCAGTCCGGGGAGCTCGTCGCCTGCACCGGGGGTCCTGGCCAGGTCCCGGGCACGGAGGTTCGCGGCCAGCTGCGCCACCGTCACCGCGCCGCTGAGCACGACGTCGGCCCAGGGACGGGTGAGGGCGGCGGCCAGGGCGAGCACGTCGACCCCCACCCCGTGCCCGCGAGCCGCGTGCGCGAGCCGGCTGCCGGCGCCTCCACCGCGGTCGGTGAGCCGGCCGTTGGCCAGCGCCTCCTTGACCACGACCCGCATCCCGGCGGCGTGTGCCTCGGCCAGCGCCGGGCCCACCGACGGCTCGGCGAGGTTCCAGGTGCTCTGCACGCTGCTGAACAGCGGCCGGCCGTCGACGGTGACCTCCAGCGCCCGCCGGACGGCGGCCGCCTGCTCGGGGCCGGACGTCGACAGCCCCACCTCGACCCCGTCGTCCCGGAGGCGGGCCAGCTCCGCCAGCACCGCGCGGTCGTCCCACAGCGGGCTGTCGAGGGTCAGGGAGTGCACCTGGTAGAGCCGCAGCCACGGGCCCAGCAGCGCGCGGGACTCCTCGAGCTGCCCGCGCAGCATCGCCAGGCCGTGGTCCTTGACCTCGTGCCGGACGGCGTCGGGCCGCCAGTGGGCGGTGTAGCGGTAGCCCCACTTGCTCGCGACGAACGGGGCCGGCCCGGTCCGGCCGCGCAGCCAGGAGGCGAGGAACTCCTCGGCGAGGCCGTAGGAGCGGGCGGCGTCCACGTAGCGCACCCCCAGCCCCGCGGCGGCGTCGAGCAGGTCGTGCGCCCGCGCCCGGAGGGCCTCCGGCGTCCGGTCGGCGGGGAGGTCGGCGTCCCGGCCGGTGGTGATGTAGGCCGGCCGGCCCACGGCGGCCAGCCCCAGTCCCAGTTCTGCGTGCACCCCGGCCCTCCCTCCTCGCGGGGTCCGATCGTGCGATCCCGGGGGGGGGGGGGGGGGGGGGGGGGGGGGGGGGGGGGGGGGGGGGGGGGGGGGGGGGGGGGGGGGGGGGGGGGGGGGGGGGCGGGG
>NZ_JBJGZS010000021.1:0-82525 GCF_054050635.1 Geodermatophilus sp. SYSU D00079
GTGGAGCCGGCCGGCTCCACCACGGCGCTCCCCGTCGGGGCAGGGGGTCCTCGGCGACCGTGTCCGGGGCTCAGCGGCGTGCGGTGGCGGGCTGCCCGGCCGCGTCCGGCGCCCTCTCGGTGACCAGGCGCGGCCGGCCGGCGTACACCCCGGAGGCCAGCTGGAGGGCCAGCAGCACGAGCAGCAGCGCCAGGCCGGGCCGCCAGCCGCCGAGCGCGTCGTGGAGGAGCCCGACGGCCAGCGGGCCGGTCGCGGCCAGCAGGTACCCGGCGCTCTGCGCGGCGGCCGACAGCCGGCCGGTCTGGGCGACGTCCCGGGTGCGGACCAGCACCAGCGTCATCGCCAGCGGGAAGCACAGGCCGGTGCCGAGGCCGTACAGGACCGCCCAGAGCACGGGCGCCGCGGCCGGTGCCACGAGCAGGCCGACGACCCCGATCGCCGTCGGCAGGGTGCCGCCGACCACCCACGGGACCTGACTGGGCCGGCGGGCCGCCAGCGGGGGGACGACGAGCGCGCACGGGGCGCCGAGCGCGGCGGCGGCGGCGACGATCGCGCCGGCGCCCACGGCCGTGACCCCGGCGTCGTCCTCCAGGAGGTCGGCCAGCCAGGTGAGCATCGCGTAGAACGACAGCGACTGGAGCCCGAAGAAGACGGTGACGGCGATGGCCACCCGGTCGCGGAGGACGGCGACCACCGGGAGCCGGGCGGCCGCGGAGCCCGCGGGCCGGCGCCGGCGGGCGGCGAGCACGCCGACGCAGGCGGTGGCGGCCACCACCGGGAGCAGCCACAGTGCCAGGCCGGTGACCGCGCTGCCGCCGGCGTCGGCCATCGGCTGGGCCAGCCCGGCGCCGAAGCTGGCCGACAGGGCCATCGAGGCGGTGGTCGCCCCCAGGACCGGGGCGCCGCGGGGCCCGTACTCCGCGCGGACGGCCGCGGGCAGCAGCACGTTGACCACCGCGATCCCGCCGCTGAGCAGGACGGTGCCGGCGAACAGGCCCCAAGTGCCGGCCAGCCGCAGGGCCACGCCGACGGTGAGCACCAGGGCCCCGGCGAGGACGGCGCGGTGCACGCCGAGCCGCGCCGCGAGCGCCGGGACGGTGGGGGAGAGCAGGCCGAAGCAGACCAGCGGCAGCGAGGTCAGGACCGCCAGGGCGGAGGTGGAGACCGCCAGCTCGTCGCCGAGCTCGCCGAGGAGCGGGCCCACGGCGGCGAACGGCGCCCGCAGGCACAGCGCCATGAGCACCAGGACCACGGCAGGGGCGAGCCGCACCCACCACGAGCGGGACCGGCGGGGCGAGGGCTCGCTCACGTCCCCGGACGCCGGGTGCGCTTGAGGTCGAGCTCGATGTCCTGCGCCGTCTCCAGCAGCGTGGGGACCAGCTCGTGCTCCAGCTGCGCCATCGACGTCCGGCTGGCGTGGACGGAGACGTTGAGCGCGGCGACCACCTCGCCGTCGGCGTCCCGGACCGGGGCCGCGGCCGACCGCAGGCCGTGCTCCAGCTCCTGGTCGACGAGGGCGTAGCCCTGCCGGCGGACGAGCTCGACGGCGGCCCGCAGCTCGACGGGGTCGGTGACGGTGTGCTCGGTGAACCGGGTGAAGACCGCGCGCTGCAGGTAGGCGGCGAGCTCCGCGTGGGGCAGGCCGGCCAGCAGCACCCGGCCCATCGACGTGGCGTGCGCGGGGAAGCGGGTGCCGACGGCGATGAGCACGGTCATGATCCGCTTGGTGGGGACCCGGGCCACGTAGACGATGTCGTCGCCGTCGAGCACCGACAGCGACGAGGACTCGTGCACCTGGGACACGAGGCTCTCCAGGTGCGGCTCGGCGACCTCCGGCAGCGTGAGGCCGGACAGGTAGGAGTACCCGAGCTCCAGCACCCGGGGCCGCAGTGAGAACTCGCGGCCGTCCACCCGGACGTAGCCGAGCTGGACCAGCGTCAGCAGGAAGCGGCGGGCCGCGGCGCGGGTGAGGCCGGTGGCCCGCGCGACGTCGGACAGGTTCAGGCGCGGGTGCTCGGCGTCGAAGGCGCGGATGACGGCCAGCCCACGGTCGAGCGACTGCACGAAGGTACTGTCGCGCGCCGGCAGGGCGGCCTGCTCCTCGGCGATCTCCAACGCAGTTCCTCCCGGAGGCTGTGACGCCGGTCGCGTCTGTGACATTGTGCGCAGAGTGAACCGCTGTTCGGCAAGCGTCGGTCACAGGCGATCACGGCGTGGTCACGGCCACTGTGCCCCGCTTGACGGTGAGTGGGGTCACCTGTTTCCGTTCTCAGGAAGAACATTGGTTCGCGCTGCGAACACCAGCCACCGCCCGACTCATCGTGGAGCCTCCATGCGCCGACCGGTCCCCGCCTTCGCGGCGGGCCCCCTGTTGCTCCCCGCCCCCGCCCCGGAGGGCCGCCTGCCGTGACCGAGTCCGCTCCCGTGACCGTCTACGAGCCGGCCGCCGACAACCCGGACGCCGGGGTCGCCCCCAAGCCGCCGGCCCGCCGCTCGTTCGGCAGCACGCCGGTCGTGCTCGGCGCCATCGGCCTGGTGGCGCTGGTCCTCCTGTTCGAGGTCCTGCCGCGCATCGGCGTGCTGCCCGCCCAGTTCTTCCCGACGTCGTCGGAGATCGGCGCCGCGCTGCTGGACCAGTTCGCCGAGCCCGGCTTCTGGACCGCCCTGCTCGACACCATCCAGGGCTGGGCCCTCGGCCTGGCCATCGCCGCGGTCGCCGGCGTGCTGCTCGGCATCCTCATCGGCAGCTCGCACCTCCTGCGGGAGGCGACGGCCTCCACGATCGAGTTCCTCCGGCCGATCCCGTCGGTGGCGCTGATCCCGCTGGCGGTGCTGCTGTTCGGCACCTCGATCGAGAGCAAGCTGCTGCTGGTCGTCTACGCGGCGTTCTGGCAGATGCTCATCCAGGTGCTCTACGGCGTCCAGGACGTCGACCCGGTCGCGCAGGACACCGCCCGGTCCTTCCGGTTCGGCCTGGTGGCGCGCATCCGCTACGTCACCTGGCCCACCGCGCTGCCCTACGTCATGACCGGCCTGCGCCTGTCGGCCTCGGTCGCGCTGATCCTCGCGGTCACCGCCGAGCTGGTCATCGGCAACCCGGGGATCGGCAACCGGCTGGCGGTGGCGCAGAGCTCCGGCGCGATCGAGGCCACCTACGCCCTCGTCGTCGTCGCCGGTCTGCTCGGCGTGATCGTCAACCTCGTGTTCCGGTTCATCGAGCGACGGGCCCTGAGCTGGCACCCGTCCCAGCGTGGAGAGGTGGCTCTCTGATGCGCGTCCTGCGCCGGTTGGGCTTCACGTTCGCCCTGCCCGTCGTCCTCTTCGCGCTCTGGTGGGTGACGTCGGCCAGCAGCACCGACTTCTACTTCCCGCCGCTGTCG
This sequence comes from Geodermatophilus sp. SYSU D00079, assembly GCF_054050635.1. Classification (NCBI taxonomy): domain Bacteria; kingdom Bacillati; phylum Actinomycetota; class Actinomycetes; order Geodermatophilales; family Geodermatophilaceae; genus Geodermatophilus; species Geodermatophilus sp. SYSU D00079. The sequence continues at coordinate 3,381 of NZ_JBJGZS010000021.1, forward strand.
CGGATCATCGACAGCCTGGTCGAGGAGTGGTTCGGGCCCCGGCTGGCCGACGACGTCCTGCCCAGCCTGCTGCGCCTGGCGGCCGGGTACCTCATCGCCGCGGTCGTGGCAGTCACCCTCGGCGTGCTGATCGGCACCTACAAGCGGCTGCGGGACCTGCTCGAGCCGGTGCTGGAGTTCTTCCGCGCCATCCCGCCGCCGGTGGTCGTCCCGATCCTGATGCTGATCTTCGGCATCGAGAACACGATGAAGATCGTGGTCATCGCCTTCGGCTGCATGTGGCCGATCCTGCTGAACACCGCCGAGGGTGTGCGGGCCGTCGACAGCGTGCTGTCCGACACCGCCCGGACCTACCGCATCTCCGGCGCAGCCCGGCTGCGGCACCTGATCCTGCCGGCGGCCAGCCCGCAGATGGCCGCCGGTCTGCGCCAGGGCCTGTCGGTCGCGATCATCCTGATGGTCATCAGCGAGCTGTTCGCCGCCAGCGACGGCCTGGGCTTCGCCATCGTCCAGGCCCAGCGCAGCTTCGCGATCCCGGAGATGTGGGCGGGCATGCTGATGCTCGGCCTGCTCGGCTTCCTGCTCTCCCTGCTGTTCCGCATCGTCGAGAACCGGTGGCTGGCCTGGTACCACGGCCTGCGCCGCGCCCAGCGCGCCGGCTGACCCGGGCGCTCCCCAGACTCCCCTGACTCCTGAACCGAAAGGCGCAACGCGATGCTCGAGGTCAACGGCATCAAGAAGATCTACGAGGGCAAGTCGCGCACCGTGGAGGCGGTGCGCAACCTGACCTTCACCCTCAAGGAGGGCGAGTTCGCCTGCCTGGTGGGGCCCTCGGGGTCGGGCAAGACGACCCTGCTCAAGATCATGTCCGGGCTGCTGGACCCCACCGAGGGGGAGGTCCTGCTCAACGGCAAGCGGGTCGACGGCCCGCCGCCGGGCATGGCGATCGTCTTCCAGGAGTACGGGCGCAGCCTGTTCCCGTGGATGAGCGTCCGGGACAACGTGGAGCTGCCGCTCAAGCAGAAGAAGGTCCCCGCGGCCCGCCGCAAGGAGCTCGTCGACGAGTCGATCGCCGCCGTCGGCCTGGCCGACGTGCACAGCGCCTACCCGTGGCAGCTCTCCGGCGGCATGCAGCAGCGTGTCTCGATCGCCCGCGCGATCGCCTACGAGCCCCAGGTGCTGCTCATGGACGAGCCGTTCGCCGCGGTCGACGCGCAGACCCGCGCCGACCTCGAGGACCTCGTCCGCGACCTGTGGCACCGGTTCAAGGTGACCACCCTGTTCGTCACCCACGACATCGACGAGTCGGTCTACCTGGCGCAGCGGGTGATCGTGCTGTCCAGCAGCCCCACCGTCATCCGGGACGACGTCACCATCGACCTGCCCGACGAGCGCGACCAGCTGCACACCCGGTCCTCGCCGCGGTTCGCCGAGCTGCGGGCCCGGGTCTTCGAGCAGATCCACCGGCCCAAGGAGGAGACCCCCGGCGCGGTCGACCCGCACGCCCCGGCGGTCATCGGCCAGCACTGACCCCGGCGCACCGGCACCCGGCCCCCGTCCACCCCTGGTGGGCGGGGGCCGGCCCGTTCCCGGCGCACCCTCTCTCAATCAACGAGAGAGCGCTGGGAGGGGCCGGTGACGGCGGTCACGCTGTACCCAGCAGCGACCCCGAGCCGCCACCGGAGTGCCCCGTGACCGTCGACAGCCCGCCCACCACCGACGTCCCCGTGCTGGACGACGACCCGTTCGGCACCGAGGTGCTGACCGACCCCTACGACTTCCACCGCCGCCTGCGCGACGCCGGCCCGGTGGTCTACCTCGAGCGGTACGGCATCTACGCCATGGGCCGCTTCGAGCAGGTGAAGGCGTCCCTCATCGACTGGGAGACGTTCGTGTCCAGCCGCGGTGCGGGGCTGGCCGACTTCGCCAAGGAGGAGCCGTGGCGGCCGCCGAGCCTGCTGCTGGAGGCCGACCCGCCGGACCACACCGTCGTCCGGACGGCGATGAACGGCGTGATCTCCCCGCGCGGCATGCGGGCGCTGCGCGAGCGGTTCGCCGCCCCCGCCGCGGAGATCGCCGACCGGCTGGTGCAGCAGGGCACCGTCGACGTGGTGGCCGACCTGGCCGAGGTCTACCCGCTGCGGGTCTTCCCCGACGCCGTCGGACTGGGCGAGGAGGGCCGGGAGAACCTGCTGCCCTACGGCGGGCTGGCGTTCAACGCCTTCGGCCCGGACAACGAGCTGCGCCGCGCCGCCCTGGCCACCGCCGCCCCCGTCCAGGCCTGGATCTGGGAGCAGTGCCAGCGGGAGAACCTCGCCCCCGGCGGCTTCGGCGCCCTCATCTGGGAGGCCGCCGACCGCGGCGAGATCACCCACGAGCAGGCGCCGATGCTGGTCCGCTCGCTGCTGACCGCCGGGGTGGACACCACCGTCTACGGCATCACCAACACCCTCTACGGCCTCTCCCGGCACCCCGACCAGTGGGCCCAGCTGCACGCGCAGCCGGCCAGGGCCAAGTTCGCCTTCGACGAGGCGCTGCGCTGGGAGTCGCCGGTGCAGACCTTCTTCCGCACCACCTCCCGCGAGGTCGAGGTCGCCGGGACGGTCATCCCCGAGGGCACCAAGGTGCTGCTGTTCCTCGGCTCGGCCAACCGCGACCCGCGCCAGTGGGGCGAGGACGCCGAGACCCTCGACATCGGCCGCCGCGCCGCCGGGCACGTCGCCTTCGGCATGGGCATCCACCAGTGCGTCGGCCAGCCGGTGGCCCGGCTGGAGACCGAGCTGGTGCTCACCGCCCTCGCCGAGCGGGCCCGCGCCATCGAGCCGGCCGGCGACCCGGTGCCGAAGCTCAACAACACCCTCAAGGGCTGGGGCAGCGTGCCGGTCCGCCTCACGCCGGCCTGAGCCGCACGCGACAGCGGCCCCGGAGGGAGTCCTCCGGGGCCGCCGCCGTCGCCGTCGCTACTCGGCGATCATCGTCTCGACGTCGAACTCCTCGCTGATGATCCCGTACTCCAGCATCAGGTCGCTCATCTCCTGCAGCTGCTCGCGGTCGACCTCGGCGTCCCACTCCGGCAGCTGCACCTGCTCGACGACCTCGGCGGGCACCTGGCTGTAGGTGGGCACCAGGCGGACCAGCTCCTCGCGGTTGCCCTGCAGGTCCGCCATGGACGCCGCCATCGCCGCCCGGAACCCCTCGATGACCTCGGGGTTCTCCTCGGCGTACTGGGCGGTGGTCAGCCAGCCGGCGACCGGCATGTCCTCGACCGGGCCGCTGAACAGCGGGAACAGCACGCGGGCACCGCTGGCCAGCGCGGAGGCCTGGAACGGCTCGACCTGCCAGATGGCGTCGACGTCCCCGGCGCTCAGGGAGGCCGCCATGTCCGGGTAGGGCAGCTCCAGGAACTCGATGGTCGAGATGTCGACACCGGCCTCCTCGAGGACCGCGTTGACCGCGACCGTGCCGATGTTCTGCAGGTTGTTCACCGCGATGCGGGCCCCGGCGAGGTCCGCCGCCGACTGGTACGGCGAGTCGGGCGCGACCATGATCGCGTGGTCCTCGGCGCCGACGTCGTTGCCGGCGATGATCTGCACCGGCAGCCCCTGCTGGGCGGCCAGCAGCGCCGAGGTGTAGTTGCCGTAGGTGATGTCGTACTCCCCGGCGATCAGCGAGGGGATGGCCTGGGCGCCGCCGGAGGTCTGCTCCAGCGTGACGTCGAGGTCCTGCTCGTCGAACAGACCGGCCTCGTCGGCGTGGACGGCACTGGCGGTGTGCACCAGCGGGAAGTAGCCGACGGTCAGCTGCGCCGGGCCCTCCCCGCCGCCGGAGGCGGTGCCGCCGTCGTCGTCGGAGCCGCAGGCGGTCAGCGCGAGCGTGGCGGCACAGCCGAGCGCGAGGCCGGCCAGCCGGCGGGAGGGACGGCGTCCGGAGGATGCGGGCGCAGCGGTCAAGGAGGGGCTCCCTTCGGGACTCCGCAGGCGACGGCTGCCCGCGGACGTGACGCGGATCATGCGATCCCCGTCACAGGCGCTCCCAGCGCCCTCTCGAAGAGTGAGAGGCGGTGCCTCAGCGCGCCCCGGCCTGCGGCCCCGCCGACAGCGAGCGGGTCACCCCGCGCGCGGCGGCGAGCAGGGCCGGCACCTGCGCGGCGGCCCGGCCGTCGTTGGGCACGATCACCGACAGCGCGGCCACCACCTCCTGCAGGCCGTTGCGCACCGGCACGGCGACCCCGGTGGCGTCCGGGTGCACGTGCCCGGGGGTGACCACGTAGCCCTGCCGGCGGACCTCGGCGAGCGTCGTCCGCAGCCGCTGCGGCGTGCTGATCGTCTCCGCCGTGTGCGGCTCCAGCGGCCGGGAGAGGTACCGCTCCTGCACCTCGGCCGGCCCGTAGGCGAGCAGCATCAGCCCGGAGGAGGAGATGTGCAGCGGCAGCCGGCCGGCGACGTAGGAGTAGTTGACGACCGCGTCGCGCGCCGACAGCCGCTCGATGAACAGCACGTCGTCGCCGTCCCGGACGCCGAGCTGCGCGTGGTGCCCGACGACGGCGTGCAGGTCCTCCAGGTAGGGCATCGCGGCGTCGCGCAGCGAGAGGGTGGGCGACGCGCGCGACGCCAGCTCCCACATCCGCACCCCGACCCGCACCTCGCGGTCGGGGCCCCGCTCCAGCAACCCGTGGGCCACCAGCTCGGCGATCAGCCGGGAGGCGGTGGCCACGTGCAGGTCGGTGCGCCGGGCGATCTCCGACACCTGCAGCGCCTTCTCCTCCGGGGAGAAGGCGGCGAAGATGCGGACCGCCCGGGACAGCACCGACTCGCCGGTCGTCACCCGCCCCATGACGGGCAGTGTCTCATCTGCCGAGAGACGTACCCCGGAAGCGCAGGGCCTGACCCGGCCGGAGCTGACCGCACCGGTCGACGTCCTCGTCGGCGACGTAGGCGATGACCGGGTAGCCGCCGGTGACCGGGGCGTCGGCGAGGAAGAGCACCGGCAGGCCGGACGGCGGCACCTGCAGCGCGCCGCGGACCATCCCCTCGCTGGCCAGCTCGCCCGGGCGCACCCGCTCCAGCGGGGGCCCGTCCAGTCGCAGCCCGATCCGGTTGCTCTCCCCGGTCACCGTCCAGGTGGTGCCGGTGAGCACCGCGGCGGCGTCCCCGCTGAACCAGTCGGCGCGGGGCCCGGGCAGCACCCGCACCGTCACCTCGCCCCCGGGCGGGTCGGCGACGGGGGCGAGGTCGACGCCGGGCAGGGGGCCGGCCGCCTCGCCGACGGGCAGGACGTCGCCCGCGGTGAGCGCGGGCGGGCCGAGCCCGGAGAGCAGGTCGGTGGCGCGGCTGCCCAGCACCGGCTCGACCGCGATCCCGCCGCGGACGGCGAGGTAGGTGCGCAGCCCCGTCCCGGGCGCGCCCAGCCGCAGCTCGTCACCCGCGCCCAGCCGGTGCGGGCCGTTGTGGGCGGGGGAGCCGGGGCAGCGGGCGCCGGTGGTCGCGACCAGCAGGTCGGCGTCCGCGCGCAGGGCCAGCCCGCCGAGGGTCACCTCGAGCACCGCGGCGTCCGGGTCGTTGCCGACCAGCCGGTTGGCCAGGGCGGCGGCGGCCCGGTCGCAGGCCCCGGAACGACCGATCCCCAGCGCACCCTGCCCCGGTCGGCCGGCGTCCTGCACGGTGGTCAGCGGGCCGGGGGCCAGGACGGTCAGCGTCCGGCTCACGCCGCCTCCACGAACCGCACCCGCACACCGGGACGCAGCAGTGCGGCCGGGTCGCGGGACAGGTCGAACACCGGCACGTCGGTCCGGCCGATCAGCTGCCAGCCGCCGGGGGACTCCCGCGGGTAGACGCCGCTGAACTCCCCGGCCAGCGCCACCGCCCCCGCCGGCACCCGGGTGCGCGGGGACTCCCGGCGCGGCACGTGCCACGGCTCGCCGTCGGGGGTGCAGTAGCCGAAGCCGGGCGCGAAGCCGCAGAAGGCCACCGTCCACTCGGTGCCGGTGTGCCGGCGCACCACCTCCTCGGGCGAGACCCCCAGGTGGGCCGCGACGTCGGCGAGGTCCGCCCCGTCGTAGACCACCGGCAGCTCGATGCGCTGGCCGTGCCCGGCACGGTCGGTCCGCGGGCGGCGGCCGCGCACCGCCTGGTCGACGGCGCCGAGCGTGGTCCGCGCCGGGTCGACGACCAGCAGCACGGTGCGCGCCGCGGGGACGACGTCCACCACGCCGTCCACCGGCTCCTCGGTGAGCGCGGCGTAGAGGCCGAGGACCTCGTCGAGGTCGGCGAGCTCGACCAGCAGCGCGGTGGAGCCGCTGGGCAGGACCCGCATCAGGCCGCGAACGGCGCCAGCTCGACGCCGGCGTCGGTGAGGGTCTCCCGGACGCGCCGGGCGATCGCCACCGCGCCCGGGGTGTCGCCGTGCACGCAGATGGAGTCCGGCTGCACCAGCAGCGGGTGGCCATCGACGTCGGAGATGGGTTCCCCGCGGGCCATGGCGAGGCAGCGGGCGGCGATCTCGTCGGGGTCGTGCAGCACGGCGCCGTCCAGCCGGCGGGAGACCAGCGCCCCCTCGGGGGTGTAGGCCCGGTCGGCGAAGGCCTCGCGGACGACGGTCAGCCCCGCCTCCTCGGCCAGCCGCAGCCACGCCGACCCGGGCAGGCCCATGACCGGGAGCGTGCGGTCGTACTCGACGACGGCGCGCACCACCGCGGCCGCCTGCTCCTCGTGCCGCACGATCGCGTTGTACAGCGCGCCGTGCGGCTTGACGTAGCGCACCCGCGAGCCGGCGACCCGGGCGAAGGCCTCCAGGGCGCCGAGCTGGTACAGCACGTCGGCGGTGAGCTCGTCCGGCGCCACGTCCATGAACCGGCGGCCGAAGCCGGCCAGGTCGCGGTAGGAGACCTGCGCGCCGATCGCCACGCCGGTGGCCACGGCCTGCGCGCAGACCCGCCGCATGATCGACGGGTCGCTGGCGTGGAAGCCGCAGGCGACGTTGGCGCTGGTGACGATGCCGAGCAGCGCGTCGTCGTCGCCGAGCTGCCACTGGCCGAAGCCCTCGCCGAGGTCGGAGTTGAGGTCCACGGGGTCCATCCTGCTCAGCCGAACAGGTCGATGACCGGCCGGATCGAGTTGACCGCCAGGTAGATCGTCAGCAGCCAGGCCAGCCAGCCGACGACCAGCAGCCAGCGCGGGTAGCGGTAGCCGCCGAGCAGGTCCGCCCGCCGGGTGGCCACCCACAGCAGCACGGCGATGCCGATGGGCAGCAGCAGCCCGTTGAAGGCGCCGGCGAAGACCAGCAGGGTCGTCGGCGCGGCGCCGAGCAGCACGAAGGCCAGCGTCGTGACGGCGATGAAGGCCACCACGAGCAGCGTGCGGGTGCGGTCGCTGGTCCGGGTGCGGGAGGTGACGAAGGAGATCGAGGTGTACGAGGCGCCGATGACGCTGGTGATGGAGGCCGCCCACAGCACCACGCCGAAGGCCCGCAGCCCGAACTCGCCCGCGGCGACCTGGAAGGCGTTCGCCGCCTGGTTCTCCGCGCCGAGGTCCGCCCCGCCGGCGACCACACCCAGGATGGCGAGGAACAGGACCACCCGCATGATCCCGGTGATGACGATGCCGGTGATCGAGCCGCGGGTGATGTCCCGGACGTGCTCCGGCCCGGTGACGTGGGAGTCGAGCAGGCGGTGGGCGCCGGCGTAGACGATGTAGCCGCCGATCGTGCCGCCGACCAGCGTGGTGATCGCGAGGAAGGACACCTCCTCGGGGAGGACGACGTTCCTCAGCGCCTGCCCGACCGGCGGGCCGGAGGTGATCGCCATCCAGGCGGTCAGCGCGATCATGAGCAGCCCGAGGAACACCACGATCCGGTCGACGGCCACGCCCGCGCGCCGGCTCAGGAAGACGCCGATGGCGATCACGGCCGACAACGCGCCGCCGATCTTCGGGTCCAGGCCGAACATCGCGTCGGTGCCCAGGCCCGCCCCGCTGACGTTGCCGATGTTGAACACCAGCCCGCCCACCAGCAGCAGGCCGGCCATGACCCAGCCCAGCCCCGGCAGGACCAGGTTGCCCAGCTCCTGGGCGCGCCGCCCGCTGACGCCGACCACCCGCCAGACGTTGAGCTGCAGCGCGATGTCGATGACGATCGAGACGGCGATGGCGAAGGCGAACGCCGCGCCCAGCTGCACCGTGAACGTCGTCGTCTGGGTGATGAACCCCGGCCCGATGGCCGAGGTCGCCATGAGGAACATGGCGCCGAGCAGGGTCGACCGGGTGCTGGCCGACATCCGGTCGGCGACCGGGGTCGGACCGGTGGAGGACGGGGTCTCCGGGCTGTGCGACACGGGCACTCCCACGGGGGCGGCTGTCCCGGACGCTAGAGCCGGCTCCACGGGTCGGCAACGCGAGACGGGTGGACCATGGGTGCCATGACGCAGCAGATGGTCTCCCCGGCCGGCCCGGCCGCCGTCCGCGCCGCCTGCCGCGACGGCTCCGCCGTGCCCACCTCGGGGCTGGCGCCCGGGTTCACCCAGGCGAACCTGGTCGTGCTGCCCCGCGACTGGGCCTACGACTTCCTGCTGTTCGCCCAGCGCAACCCGCAGCCGGTGCCGCTGCTCGACGTCACCGACGCCGGGTCGCCGTCCACCGTGCTGGCGCCCGGCGCCGACCTGCGCACCGACCTGCCGCGCTACCGGGTGTGGCGGGACGGCGAGCTGGTCGACGAGCCGACCGACGTGACCGGCCTGTGGGCCGAGGACCTGGTCGCCTTCCTCATCGGCTGCAGCTTCAGCTTCGAGACCGCGCTGCTGGACGCCGGCGTCCCGGTGCGCAACATCGAGCAGGGCCGCAACGTGTCGATGTTCCGGACCGACCGGGAGTGCCGGCCGGCCGGGCGGCTGTCCGGGCCGCTGGTGGTCACGATGCGGCCGGTCCCCGGGGAGCTGGTGACCACCGCGGTGCAGGTGACCGCGCGCATGCCGCAGGTGCACGGCGCGCCGGTGCACGTCGGCCCACCCGAGGCGCTGGGGATCGCCGACCTCACCCGCCCCGACTTCGGGGACCCGGTCGAGGCCGCCGACGGCGACGTCCCGGTGTTCTGGGCCTGCGGGGTGACCCCGCAGGCGGCCCTCATGGCCTCCCGCCCGCCGTTCGCGATCACCCACGCGCCGGGCCACATGTTCGTCACCGACGTCCCGGACTCCGCCTACCGCCAGCTCTGACGCACCGGCCCTCGTGGCCACGGAGGCCCGGCCTCCATGGCCACGACGGCCGGGATCAGGCGCCGGGGAACCGCTCGCGCAGGTCGGGCTTGCGGATCTTGCCGGTGGCGGTCTTGGGCAGCTCGTCGACGAACTCGACGTGCCGGGGCACCTTGAAGCCGGCCAGCCGCTCGCGCAGCGCTGCCCGGATCGCCTCGGGGTCCTCGGCGGTGCCGGGTGCGGGGACGACGACGGCCAGCCCGACCTCGCCCCACCGCTGGTCGGGGACGCCGATGACCGCGGCCTCCAGCACCGCGGGCAGCTCGAGCAGCGCCGACTCCACCTCGGCCGGGTACACGTTCTCCCCGCCGGAGATGATCATGTCCTTGTAGCGGTCGCGGATGTAGAGGTAGCCCTCGGCGTCCAGGGACCCGGCGTCCCCGGTGTGGTACCAGCCGTCACGCAGCACGGCGGCGGTCTGCTCGGGGTCGTCCCAGTAGCCGGCCATGACGTTGGGCCCGGAGACGACGACCTCCCCGACCTCGTCGACGCCGGCGTCGGTGCCGTCGGGGCGGACCACGCGCAGGTCGGTGAAGAACAGCGGCCGGCCGGCGGAGCCGACCCTGCGCTCGGCGTCGGCCGGGTCGAGGACGGTGCAGCCGGGGGAGGCCTCGGTCATGCCGTAGCACTGCTGCATGGTCACGCCGCGGTCCAGCCAGGTGCGCAGCGTGGGGATCGGCACCGCGGCACCCGCAGCGCCGATGGTGCGCAGCGCGGACAGGTCGCGGGTGGGGAAGCCCGGCTCGCGGCTCATCGCGTCGAGCATCGTGGGGACGGCGAAGAACGAGGTGACCCGCTGCTCCTCGATGACCCGCAGCGTCTCGGCCGGGTCGAACCGGCGCACGACGACCGCGCAGCCGCCGCGCAGCAGCGTGGGGTTGACCGTGCCGTTGAGCCCGCCGATGTGGAACAGCGGGGCCAGGGCGAGGGTGCGCTCGTCGGCGGTGAAGTCCATGCCGAGCAGTTGGTTGGTCGCGTTCCACGTCATGTTGCCGTGGGTGAGCACCGCGCCCTTGGGGCGGCCGGTGGTGCCCGAGGTGTACATGACCAGGCAGGGGTCCTCGAGTGCGACCGGCTCGTCGCGGGGCTCGGGATCGGCCGCGGCCAGCAGCTGCTCGTACGGCAGCGACCCCGCACCCCCGGCGACCGGCGGCTCGGCCGCCACCCACGCGCGGACGCCGGGCAGCCGGTCGCGCAGCGCGTCGGCCAGCTCGCCGGAGTCGCGGCCGTGCACCACCACCGAGGCGCCGGAGTGCTGCAGCACGTACTCCGCCTCGGGCGCGGTCAGCCGGGCGTTGACCGGCACCCAGATCGCCCCGAGCTGGCCGCAGGCGTAGAGCGTCTCCAGCGCCGACGGGTGGTTGCCGCCGGTCCACGCGACCCGCTCCCCGGCGCGCACACCCAGGGCGGCCAGCGCGCCCGCGGTGCGGCGCACCCGGTCGGCGAACCCGCGGTGGGAGGTCGTCGTCCCCTCGAACCAGATCGCGTCGCGGTCGGGGGAGCTGCGCAGTCGGCGTTCCGGCCAGGAGCCGAGCCCGGCGTTGCGCACGTCAGCCCGCCAGCCCGGGCTCGCCGGTCCCCGGCGCGGCGGTGGGGTGGCGCGGCTCGCCCGTGGAGCGGGCCGCGGCCTCCGGCAGCTCGGCGTCGAGGTCGACCAGGGAGGAGGGGTCCACGGTTGGCTCCAGGCGGGCGAGGGTGTGACGCACGACGCTAGGCCGTTATCGTGGAGGACGTCAACGATGGAGGTCCTCATGGACGGCACCGTGCTCACCGACGACGTCGGCTACCTGCTCTCGCGCGCCAGCGGCCTGCTCGTCCGCGCCACGAACGCCGCGCTCGCCGACCACGGGCTGCGGGTGCGTTCCTACTCCGCACTGCTGCTGGCCTGCGACTCGGGGGACGGCATGTCCCAGCGCGACCTCGCCGAGGCGCTGGGTCTCGACCCCAGCCAGGTGGTCCTCCTCGTCGACGAGCTGGCCGCCGCCGGCCTGGTGGAGCGGCGGCCCTCGGCGACCGACCGGCGCACCAAGCTGGTCTGCGCCACCGCGGCCGGGCACGCCGCCCGGGGGTCCGCACAGCGGGCGGCCGCCGCCGCGCACGCCGCGCAGCTGGAGGAGCTCAGCGACGAGGAGCGGGAGCAGCTGCGCGCCCTGCTGGGGCGGCTGGTCGGGGTCGGTCAGCCCCTCCTGCGCGGGTGATCCGGGGCAGGTACTTGTCCCCGGGCCCTGTGACGTGCATCATCCCGAACGTCAACCGTTGAGGTTGTCACCGAATTACGAGTCTGGGAGAACGCATGCTCCGCAAGTGGGTGCCCCTGCTGGCCGCGTCGACGCTGGTCCTCGCCGCCTGTGGGGGAGGCGACGACGAGGCCGCCTCCGGCGGCTCGGGGGGCGGCAGCGGTGAGCTGCGCCAGGTGACCGCGGGCCTCCTCCCGGTGGCGGTGACCGGCGCGCTGCAGGGCGGCATCGAGCAGGGCTTCTTCGAGGACCACGGCATCGAGGTCACCATCGAGACCGGTCAGGGTGGCGCCGCGCTCCTGCCGGCGGTCGCGTCCGGTGAGATGCAGTTCGCCACCAGCAACCCGGTCTCGCTGCTGCAGGCCCGCGACCAGGGCCTCGACGTCCGGGTCATCGGCCACTGGACCTCCACCCGCGCCGAGGGCGACGACGTCAACGGGGTCGTCGCCAACCAGGCCTCCGGGATCACCTCCGCGGCGGGCCTGGCCGGCAAGCGGATCGCGGTGAACACCCTGAACGGCATGGGGCAGCTGACGATCGACGAGGCCGTGCGCCAGGACGGCGGCGACCCGTCGGGCATCCAGTACGTCGAGCTGGGCTTCCCCGACATGCCCGCGGCCCTGGAGGCCGGCAACGTCGACGCCGTCTGGGTGCCGGAGCCCTTCCTGTCCCAGCTGATCAGCGCCGGCCACCCGGTGGCCAGCTACTCCAGCCAGGAGTCGGTGCCGGGGCACCCGACCCAGCTGTTCTTCACCTCGGGCCAGCTGGTCGAGTCCGACCCGCAGCTGGTCGAGGACTTCACCGCCGCCCTCGAGGAGACCCTCGAGTGGGCCGACGCCAACCCCGACGCGGTCCGGACCGAGGCCGAGGAGTTCCTCCAGACCCCGGCCGGGGCGATGGCGAACGTGCGGATCGAGGAGTTCGGCACCGACCTGCGCCGGGAGCAGATCGAGCGCATGGGCGAGCTCATGGTCGACGCCGGCCTGCTCGACAACGACCCCGACATCGACGGCCTCCTCCCGCAGGAGTAGTCCTCAGGGGTGAGCTCCGAACCCCTGTCGCAGGCCCGTCCGGACCCCCGGGCGGGCCTGCGGCCGCTCCGCGCGCCGGGCGGCGGCCTGCTGCTGGCCGCCGTCCTGCTCGCCGGCCTGAACATGCGCGGCGCGATCGCCGCGGTCTCCCCGGTGCTGCCGGAGATGCGCGCCGAACTCGGCCTCTCGCCCACCCTCGCCGGTCTGGTCACCACGCTGCCGGTGCTGTGCTTCGCCGTCCTCGCGCCGCCGGCCGCGTGGCTGGGTCGGCGGATGGGGACGGAGGCAGCGGTGGGTGCCGGCCTGCTGGCGATCGCCGTGGGCACGGTGCTGCGCGTGGTCGACGGCGCCCCGCTGCTGCTGGTCGGGACGTCGGTCGTCGGCGCCGGCATGACGCTGGGCAACGTGCTGCTCCCGGCGGTCACCAAGCGGGAGTTCGCCGAGCGCGCCGGCGCGGTCACCGGGCTCTACACCGCGGCCCTGTGCGCGGGCGCGGCGCTGACGGCCGCGCTCACCGCCCCGCTGGCCGGACTCACCGACTGGCGGACGGCGCTGGCCGCGTGGGCGGTGCTCGCGCTCGCGTCCGCCGTCCTGTGGCTGGCCGCCACCCGCGGGCGGGGGAGCGGTCCGGGTGGCGGGGACGAGCCGGCCGCGGCGCCGGCCGGCTCGACCGCACCGGTCTGGCGCTCGCCGGTCGCCTGGGCGGTGGCCACCGTGCTCGCCCTGCAGTCGGTCCTCTACTACGCGATCACCACGTGGCTGCCGACGCTGCTGCTCGACGAGCTCGGGCAGGGCCTGCGCCCCGGAGCCGTGGCCGCGGCCCTGTTCCAGGTCCTGGGCATCCCCGGCAGCCTGCTGGTGCCCGCGGTCCTCGCCCGGCGCCGCCGGGCCGGCGGTCAGAGCGGCCTGGGCGTCGTGGTCGCGGGGTCGTGGGCCGTGCTGGTGCTGGGCCTGCTGGTCGCACCCGGGCTCTGGGTCGGGTGGGCGGTGCTCGGCGGCCTGGCGCAGGGGGCGGGCATCGCCTTCGCCTTCACCACCCTCGTGCTGCGGGCCGCCGACGAGGCCGCGGCCCGGCGGCTGTCGGGCATGGCCCAGCTGGTCGGGTACGGCGTGGGCGCGACCGGGCCGCTGCTGGTGGGGGCCGTGTACGCGGCCACCGGTGGATGGGTCGCCCCCCTGGTGGTGCTGCTGGCCGTCACCGCCGTCCTCGCCGGCGCGGCCGCCGTGGCCGGCCGCCCGCGCGTCATCGGTTGACATCGACTTCCACAATGTGGAAGTCCGCTATCGGGGGCCGGGTGATGGCGGTCACCGTGGGTATGAGCTGGAGAGAGCCCGAGCCTGGAGGCATGAATGACGTCGATCGTCCAGAACCAGTGGTACGTGGCCGCGTACGGCCGCGAGATCGGTCGCGAGCTGTTCAGCCGCACCATCTGCGGTGAGTCGATCCTGTTCTGGCGCACCGAGGCCGGCCAGGTCACCGCGATGAGCGACCGCTGCGTGCACCGCCGGTTCCCGCTGTCGGAGAAGCCCAGCCACCTCAACGGCGACACCGTCGTCTGCGGGTACCACGGCTTCACCTACGGCGCCGACGGCGTCTGCGTCGCCGTCCCCGGGCAGAAGCGCGTCCCGCGCACCGCACGGCTGAAGTCCTACCCCGTGGTGGAGCAGGACTCCTTCGTCTGGGTCTTCATCGGTGACCCGGACAAGGCCGAGAGCACCCGCATCCCGCGGGCGCCGTGGCTGGACCAGGAGGGCTGGACCGTCGTCAGCGGCATGGAGCCCCTCAAGGCCCGCGCCAGCCTGCTGATCGACAACCTCATGGACCTCTCCCACGAGACCTACCTGCACGGCGGGTACATCGGCACCCCCGAGGTCGCCGAGACGCCGATCACCACCGAGGTCGACGAGGAGGCCGGCATCGTCTACGTCAGCCGGCACATGGCCGACGCGGAGTGCCCGCCGTTCTACTCCAAGAGCACCGGCATCCAGGGCCGCATCACCCGCTGGCAGGACATCGAGTACACCCCGCCGTGCCTCTACAAGCTGCACAGCCGGATCGCCCCGGTCGGCGTGCTGCCCAACGAGGACGGCACCGACCCCGACGCCTTCCACGTCGAGGTCGTCTACGCCATCACCCCGGAGACCGAGAACTCCACCCACGACTTCTGGGCCGTGGCGCGCGACTTCGCCCTCGACGACGAGGAGGTGTCGACCTTCCTGCGCGAGAACAACCGCACCGTCGTGCTGCAGGACGTCACCGCCCTCGACGTGCTGGAGCAGGTCCTCACCGGCGAGCCCGACGGCTACCAGGAGCTGTCGATCAACATCGACACCGGTGGTCTCGCCGCCCGCCGGCTCATCGCCGCCCTGGCCGCCGAGGCCTCCGGCACCCCGGCCGAGCAGCCGGCGGCGACCGCCCGGTGAGCCCGGCCAACGGCAGCAACGACACCGGAGGGAACGGCATGACCCTGCCCCCGCCGCGCGAGGTCCTCGTCGGTGAGAAGGTGTTGCGCATCAACTGGCTGCCCGGCTCCGACCGGCTGCGCGGCCTGTGCCACTGCGGTGCCGAGGCCGAGGGGGAGGACCCGATCGAGATGTGGGAGTGGCTGCTCGCCCATCCCGACCACCCCGCCGGCGGGCCGACGGTGACCCCGCTGCCCGACGTCCTCCCGCCCCCGCCGGCCCACCGGGTGACCGACCCGTCCATCATCCGGACACGGACCCCGGTCCTGGTCTGAGCACCCCCGTCCCCGGTCCGCCACCCCGGCGGGCCGGGGACGTCGCCTGCCTACATCGAACGGAGTGACACCGTGCACAGCACGCACGACGAGGTGGACCTGCGACTGCAGGTCGCGTCCCGCACCGAGGGGGCCGAGGGCGTCGTCGTCCTCGAGCTCCGCGACCCCTCCGGGGCCGACCTGCCCGCCTGGGCTCCGGGGTCCCACCTCGACCTCGAGCTGCCCAACGGGCTCACCCGCCAGTACTCGCTGTGCGGGGACCCCGGCGACCGGTCGGTCTGGCGGATCGGGGTGCTGCGCGAGCCCGAGGGGCGCGGCGGCTCGGCGTACGTGCACGACGAGCTGACCGAGGGCGTCGAGGTCGACGTCCGCGGGCCGCGCAACAACTTCCCGCTGGAGCCCTCGCCGCGCTACGTGTTCATCGCCGGCGGCATCGGGATCACCCCGATCCTGCCGATGATGGCCGCGGCCGACGCCGCCGGCGCCGAGTGGGAGCTGCACTACGGCGGGCGCAGCCGGCGGTCGATGTCCTTCCTCGAGTCGATGGAGGAGCTCACCGGCACCCGGGTCACCCTGCACCCGCAGGACGAGGTCGGCCTGATCGACCTGGAGGCGATCCTCGGCACGCCCCGGCCGGACACCCTCGTCTACTGCTGCGGGCCCGAGCCGCTGCTGCAGGCGGTCGAGAAGCAGTGCGTCACCTGGCCCGCGGGCGCCCTGCACGTGGAGCGGTTCAGCCCCAAGGAGTTCGGCGAGCCCGTGCTCCAGGGCGCCTTCGAGGTCGAGCTGGCCACCAGCGGCATGACCCTCACCGTGCCCCCGGACAAGTCCATCCTCGAGGTCGTCGAGGAGGCCGGGATCCCGGTGCTGTCCTCGTGCCAGGAGGGGACGTGCGGCACGTGCGAGACGCCGGTGCTGGAGGGCGAGGTGGACCACCGCGACTCCCTGCTGACCCCGGCGGAGCAGGAGGCCAACGACACGATGTTCATCTGCGTGTCCCGGGCGGCCTGCCCGAAGCTGGTGCTGGAGCTCTGACCCCGGTCGGCACGCCCGGCGCCGTCGCCGGGGCCCCGGCTCCGGCACGGACGTCGGGCGGCAAGCTGCTCGCCGTCCTCGACGCGTTCACCCGCGAGCGACCGGCGCTCACCCTGTCCGAGATCGCCCGCATCGTGGACGTGCCGCTGTCCACGGCGCACCGGCTGGTGGCCGAGCTGCGCCGTTGGGGCGGCCTCGAGCGGGACGCCGACGGCCGCTTCCGGGTGGGGTTGCGGCTGTTCGAGCTCGGCGCGCTGGCCCCGCGCGGCCTCGGGCTGCGGGAGGCCGCGCTGCCGTTCATGGAGGACCTCTACGAGGTCACCCACCAGAACGTGCAGCTGGCGGTGCGCGAGGACGTGGAGGTGCTCTTCGTGGAGCGCTTCGCCGCCCGCGACGCGGTCACGGTGCTCACCCAGGTCGGCGGCCGCTTCGCGCTGCCGCCCACCGGGGTCGGCCTCGTCCTGCTCGCCCACGCGCCCCTGGAGGTCCAGGAGCGGGTGCTGACCGCCCCGCTGCGGCGCTACACCCCGCACACCATCACCGACCCGCGCCAGCTGCGGCGGGTGCTCGCCGAGGTGCGGCGCACCGGCCTGGCGGTCAGCGACCGGCAGGTCACGGCGGACGCGGTGTCGGTGGCCGCCCCCATCGTGGGCCCGGACGGCGTCGTGGCGGCGCTGTCGGTCGTGGTGCCCGGCGACTCCCCGGCCGCCGTCCGTGCGGTCACCCCCGGCGTCCGGGCTGCCGCGCGCGGCATCTCCCGGGTGCTCACCCAGTCCGCCGGCGGCGGGTGGCCGGTGGCGACACCGGCGCCCGGCGCCGACGAGGTCCGCTGAACCGACCCCCTGCTGAGAGGAACCCGCGTGGAGATCACCGCTGCCGTCGTCGAGGAGCTGCACGGACCGTTCGTCATCCGGGACGTCGAGATCGACGAGCCCGGCCCCGGCGACGTGCTGGTGAAGGTGGCGGCCACCGGCTTCTGCCACACCGACGGCATCGCCCGCGACGGCGACCTGCCCTTCCCCCTGCCCGGGGTGCTCGGCCACGAGGGCGCCGGCACGGTCGTGGCGGTGGGCGAGGGCGTCACCGGCGTCCGCGAGGGGCAGGCGGTCGTGCTCGGCTGGCCGTACTGCGGCGACTGCCGCAACTGCCTGGCCGGGCAGCCGCGCTACTGCCTGCGCACGGGCGAGCTGGTCGGCGGCGGCTCCCGGCTGGGCGGCACCTCCGCGCTGCGCACCCGGGACGGCGGTCCGCTGGCCAGCCACTTCTTCGGCCAGTCCTCGTTCGCCACGTACTCGATGACCACCGCCTCCTCGCTGGTGCCCGTCCCCGACGGGCTGCCGGTGGAGCTCATGGGCCCGCTGGCCTGCGGCCTGGCCACCGGCGCCGGGGCGGTGTTCAACACCCTGCGCCCCGAGCCGGGCAGCTCGATCGTCGTCTACGGCGCGGGCACCGTCGGCCTGGCCGCGGTGATGGCGGCCCGCAACTCCGCGGCGACGACGATCATCGCCGTCGACCGGCACGCCTCCCGGCTGCGGCTGGCCACCGACCTCGGCGCCACCCACGTCGTCGACGCCACCGACACCGACGCGGTGCAGGCGGTGACCGACATCTGCGGCGGCCCGGCCGACGCCGCCCTCGACTGCACCGGCGCCCTCCCCGTCATCCGCCAGGCCATCGACTCGGTCGGCATGCTCGGCACGGCGCTGCTCATCGGCGGCGCGCCGGCCGGGGCGGAGTTCAGCGCCGACCACATGACCACCCTGTGGGGCAAGACGATCCGCGGCACGCTCGGCGGCAGCGGGCACGGCCAGCAGCTGATCGCCGCGCTCATGGACCTGCACGCCCAGGGCCGGTTCCCGTTCGAGCGGCTGGTCGAGTACTTCCCGCTCGAGCGCATCGAGGACGCCGTCGAGGCCTCCTACAGCGGCGCGGTCGTCAAGCCGGTCCTGCGCATGCCGGAGTGACGCCGACGTCCCGGCCGGCGGCCCGACCGCCGGCCGGGACGGCGACCCGCGGCGGGGTGCGCCCTGCCCCCGACACGCCCGGACGCAGATCCCGGTGGGGCACCATCTGTCCCGCGACGCGGTGGGCCGCTACCTTCCTCCACCCCGGGCCGCTGCCAGCGGAGCCCTGACAGCGGTGGAGGGCAACGGTGCCCGGACGTCGATCGATCTGCCTCTACACGCCCTCCACCGACCCCTCGGGCATGGGCGCGCACATGGTGGACCTGCTCGCCGAGTACGCCGGGACCGCCGAGCTCGCACTGATGATGCGGCCGACCGTCGGGGGGCGGCGGCTGCTGGACCGGGCCGCCGCGCTGGGCGCCCGCACCGTCGAACTGCCCTCGCCCCGCCACCCCGCCTTCGCCGAGGTGGTCACCGGGTTCCTCGCCGAGCACCCGGCCGACGTCTTCCACTGCCACGTCGGCACCGGGGCGGAGAACTGGGACGGCGTCCGGCTGGCCCGCCGCGCCGGCTGCCGGGCGGTCCTGCAGACCCAGCACTTGCCCTACCTGGTCGCGCACCCCCGCAAGCGGCGCGCCTACCGGCACGCCATCGAGGAGGTCGACCGGCTGATCGCCGTCTCGGAGGGGCTGCGCCGCACCTACCACCGGATCGGCGTCCCGCCGGAGCGGTTCACCACCGTGCCCAACGGCGTCGCGCCGCTGCACGCCCGGCTCGGCCGGGACGCCGCCCGTGCCGCCCTCGGCCTGGACCCGCGGCAGCCGGTCGTCATGACGCTGGGCCGGCTGACCCACATGAAGGGCCAGTGGCACCTGGTCGACGCGGTGCCCGGGCTGCTGGCCGCGTTCCCGGACCTCGCCGTCGTCCTGGTCGGCGACGGGCCGCTGCGGCAGGCGCTGGAGAAGCGGGCGGCGGCACTGGGCGTGGCCGGCGCCGTCCGGTTCGCCGGCCACCGGACCGACGCGCGGCAGCTGCTGGACGCCGCCGACGTCTTCGTGCTGCCGTCGCGGCACGAGGGGATGCCGCTGGTGGCGCTGGAGGCGATGGAGGCCGGCCTGCCGGTCGTGGCCACCCGGGTGATCGGCAGCGAGGAGGTCGTCGTGGACGGGCGCACCGGGGCACTCGTCCGGCCCGGGGACCCGGCCGCGCTCGGTGCCGCGCTCGCCCGGCTGCTCGCCGATCCCGGCCTGCGCCGCCGGCAGGGCGCCGCCGGCCGGTGCCGCTACCTGGCCGGCTTCACGCGGGAGCGGATGGCCGCGGACACCGCCGCGGTCTACGAGGCGACGCTGCGCGGGGTGCGGCGGTGAGCCGGCTGCGGGTGGGGGTGGTGGGCACCGGCTTCATCGCCGGCCGGCACCTGGCCGCGCTGTCCGGGTTCGACGACGTCGAGGTCGTCGCCGTCGCCGACCCGGTGCGGGAGCGGGCCGAGGTGGCGGCCGCGCGCGTCGGGGCCCGCTGCCACGACGACGGCGCGACGCTGCTGGCGACCGAGGACCTCGACGCCGTGTGGCTGTGCGTGCCCCCGTTCGCCCACGGCCCGCTGGAGACGGCGGCCGCCGACCGGGGCCTGCCCTTCTTCGTGGAGAAGCCGCTGGCCCTCGACCTGGACACCGCCCGTGCCGTCGCCCGGCAGGTGGAGGAGGCCGGCCTCACCACCGCCGTCGGCTACCACTGGCGGCACCTGGACGTCGTCGCCCGCGCGGCGGAGCTGCTGCCGCCGGACACGGCGGCGCTGGTGACCGGCTCGTGGCTGGACCGGACCCCCGCGGCGCCCTGGTGGTCCCGCCGCGACGGCTCGGGCGGGCAGGTGGTCGAGCAGACCACGCACCTGTTCGACCTGGCGCGGTTGCTGGCCGGCGAGGTGGTGTCGGTCGCCGCCGCCGAGCGGCCCGCCGGGGCCGACGGCGAGGTGCCCACCGCCGCGGTCGCGGTGCTGGCCTTCGCCTCGGGAGCGGTGGGCAGCATCGCCTCCACCCGGGTCCTCGCCCGGCGGCACGCGGTGGGCCTGCAGGTGGTCGCCGAGGGGCGCGTGGTGGAGCTGTGCGAGCGCAGCCTGGACGACCACGAGCTGCGGGTGGTCACCTCCGACGGCGAGGAGGTGCACCGCACCGACGTCGACCCGGTCGCCGTCGAGGACCGGCAGTTCCTCGACGTGCTGCTGGGCCGGGCCGAGCGGGTCGCGGTGCCCTACGCCGAGGCGCTGCGGACGCACGCGCTGGCCTGCGCCGCGGACGAGGCCGCGCGCACCGGCGTGCCGGTCCGCCCGGACTGCTGAGGGGGACGGCATGGGGGAGCGGCCGATCCGGTCGATCGGCGTGGTGGCGCCGGGACGGCCGGAGCTGATCGACGACGTCGAGCCGGAGCCCGGACCGGAGCAGGCGTGGGTGCGCACCGAGTGGAGCGGGGTCAGCGCGGGGACCGAGGTGGCCCTGGTCCGCGGCACCGATCCGCAGCACCGGCTGCACTGGGACCCGGAGCTGCGGGTCTTCGACCCCGACCGGGAGCCCGCGCCCTACCCGGTGCGCTCCCTCGGCTACATGGAGGTCGGCCGGGTGACCGAGAGCCGCACGCCGGCCCTGGTCGAGGGGGCCCTCGTCGCCATGGCGTACGGGCACCGCACCGGCCGGTGCGCCGACCCGGCCCGCGTGCCCGTCCTGCCGGTGCCCGACGACCTGGACCCGGTCCTCGGCGTGTACCTCGCCCAGATGGGGCCGATCTGCGTCAACGGCCTGCTGCACGCCGCCGCCGACCTGGCCGGCCCCGCGGCCGGGGTCGACGCCGGCGTGCGCGACCGCTGCGTGCTGGTGACCGGCGCCGGGGTCATCGGCCTGCTGACCGCCCTGCTGGCGGCCCGGCACGGGGCCGCGGAGGTCGTCGTCGCGGAGCCCTCCGCCGCCCGCCGCGCCGTCGCCGCGGCGCTGGGGCTGACCGTGCTGGACGACGCGGACGGGACGGCCTGGCGGGCGGTCAAGCAGCGGTGGCGGCACGGTCCCGGGGACGCCGGCGCCGACGTCGTCCTCCAGTGCCGCGGCCACGACGCCGCGCTGGCCACGGCGCTCAAGGCGCTGCGCCCGCAGGGCACCGTCGTCGACCTGGGCTTCTACCAGGCCGGGGCCGAGGCGGTGCGGCTCGGCGAGGAGTTCCACCACAACGGCCTGGCCGTCGTCTGCGCGCAGATCGGGCGGGTGCCCCGCGGGATGGCCGCCGCCTGGCCCCGGGCGGCGCTGGCGGAGGTCACCCTCGACCTGCTGCGGGCCCGCGGGGACGACGTCCGCACCCACCTGGTCACCGACGTCGTCCCGTTCGAGGAGGGACCGCGGCTGCTCGCCGACCTCGCCGGGCGCCGCCGGGCCGCGCCACCCCTGCAGGCGGTGCTGCAGTTCCCCCTCGGCTGACGGGTGCCGTGACGGACCCACTTGTTCCGGAAACCCCGGAGGGGGATCGTCCGGTGCAACGCCGCGGACGCCGGGAGGCCGGGCTGCGCGGCGGCTCCAGGAGAGGGGCCGTCATGGAGTGGGTCATCGTCAGCGTCGTCGGCTTCGCGCTCGTCACCGGGTTGGTCATCGTGCTGGCCCGGGGCAACACCGCCCGCTGGGAACGGGACCGCCGCGCCGCCCGGGCCGCGGCGCCGCCCCCGGAGCCGACGTGGCAGCAGCTGGCGGCGGCCCGCCTGCACGCGGGCCTCACGCGCGGCGCCGAGCGGGTCCACCTGCCGCACCTGCCGCGCGGGCGGGTCGCGCTGCGCCTGCCGCACCTCCCGCACCTGCCGCACGGGCGGGTCGCGCTGCGCCTGCCGCACGTCCCGCACCTGACGGTCCGGCGGCCGCACCTCCCGCACGGCCTCCGCCTCCCGCTCCGGCGCTCCACGCGTGTGCGCCCGGGCCGATCGGGGAACCGGACCGGCATGTCGAAGAAGCCCAACCAGCAGGAGCAGCAGGCGGCCGCCCGCCAGGCGAAGAAGGAGGGGATGTCACCGAGCGAGGCCGGCGCGACCACGGGCGCCTCCAAGCAGACGCGGCACGTCGCGCACGGGGACGACCGGCACGAGCACTCCAGCGCCCAGGGCAAGAGCAAGACCTGACCTCCGGGAGACGCCCGCACCCGCAGCACCCCGACGGGAGGACCCCATGGCCATCGCCACCATCAACCCGGCCACCGGCGAGACGCTCAAGACCTACGAGCCGCTGTCCGACGAGGCGCTGGAGGACAAGCTCGCCCGCGCCGCCGCCGCCTTCGCCGGGTACCGGCTGACCGCGCCGGGACAGCGCGCCGGCTGGCTGCGCAGCGCGGCCGACGTGCTCGAGGCCGACACCGACGCGGTCGCCGAGCTCATGACCACCGAGATGGGCAAGACGCTGGCCTCGGCCAAGGCCGAGGTCGGCAAGTGCGTCAAGGCCCTGCGCTACTACGCCGAGCACGGTGAGGCCTACCTGCAGCCCCAGCCCGCCGACGCGGCGGCGGTCGGGGCCGAGGAGGCCTACGTCGTCCACCAGCCGCTGGGCGTGGTGCTGGCGATCATGCCGTGGAACTTCCCGCTGTGGCAGGCGATGCGCTTCGCCGCACCGGCGCTCATGGCCGGCAACGTCGGCCTGCTCAAGCACGCCAGCAACGTGCCGCAGACCGCGCTGTACATGGAGGAGCTGTTCCGCAAGGCCGGCTTCCCGGCCGACGTGTTCCAGACCCTGCTGATCGGCTCGCGGACCGTCGAGCGGGTGATCCGGGACGACCGGGTGGTCGCCGCGACCCTCACCGGCAGCGGGCCGGCCGGGCAGTCGGTGGCCGCGATCGCCGGTGACGCGCTGAAGAAGACGGTGCTCGAGCTCGGCGGCAGCGACCCCTTCATCGTCATGCCCTCGGCGGACCTGGACAAGGCGGCCGAGGTCGCGGTCACCGCGCGCTGCCAGAACAACGGGCAGAGCTGCATCGCGGCCAAGCGCTTCTTCGTCCACGCCGACGTCGCCGAGGAGTTCACCCGCCTGTTCGCCGAGAAGATGGCGGCCCTGACGGTGGGCGACCCGATGGACGAGGGCACGAAGGTGGGCCCGCTGGCCACCGAGGACGGGCTGGCCGACGTCGAGCGCTACGTGCAGGACGCCGTCGACAAGGGCGCGACCGTCGTCGTCGGCGGGAAGCGGGTGGACCGCCCCGGATGGTTCTACGAACCCACCCTCGTCACGGGCGTCACCCCCGAGATGGCGATGCACTCGGAGGAGGTCTTCGGCCCCGTCGCGGCCCTCTATCCCGTCGCCGACCTCGACGAGGCGATCCGGATCGCCAACGACCACGTGTACGGGCTGGGCGCCAACCTGTGGAGCGAGGACCAGGACGAGCGGATGCGGTTCATCCGCGACGTCCAGTCCGGCATGGCGTTCGTCAACGGGATGGTGACCAGCTACCCGGAGCTGCCCTTCGGCGGGGTCAAGCAGAGCGGCTACGGCCGTGAGCTGACCGAGGTGGGCATGTACGAGTTCACCAACGCCAAGACGGTGTGGATCGGCCCGCCCAGCCGGCAGCAGGGCGAGGGCGACACCGCCGCGGCCGCCTCCGAGTGAGCCCGTCGGCCGGACGCCGGGCAACGGCGTCCGGCCGCCGCACAAGGTGCCGCTAGGGCCGCGCCACGTCCCCCGCCTGCCGGTCCGCCAGCCACCGGAGGATGCGCTCCGCCGTGCCCGCCGCGTCCTCCAGGTGCGGCAGGTGCCCGACCCCGGGCAGCACCTCCAGGCGCCAGTCCGGCCGGGTGGCCGCGAGGGCGCGGGCGGAGGCGACCGGCGCCAGCGGGTCGTCCTCACCCTGCAGGTAGAGCGTGGGGGCGGCGACGCGGGCGACGGTCTCGCGGAACCGCCGGGGCCGCATGAGCAGGGCCATCGTGTCGGTGATGCCCCGCCACTGGACGGCCTGCGCCGCCGCGGCGTCCGGCCGGCCGGCCCGCTCCCGGGTCTCGGCCACCACGGCGCGGACCAGGTCGGGCGGGAGCCGGTCGCCGTGCGGCGTGGCCTGGCGCACCTGCTGGGCGACCACCTCCTCCGGCGTCATCCGGCGCAGCCGGGCGGCGACGGCGCGCTCGACCGGCGGGAGGCGCAGGAACGCCCGCCGGGCGGCGAGCACCGGGTCCAGCGGCAGCCGGGTCGGGCGGGGCACCGGTGGCCCGATCAGCACCAGCCGGTCCACCGTCTCGGGGGCCTCGGCCGCGTGCAGCACCGCGAGGACGCCGCCCATCGACTGGGCCACCAGGACGACCGGTGCGCCGACCACCTGCTCGACGAACCGCCCGATCAGCCGCCGGTTGCCCGCCGCGGAGCCGGCCGCGGAGCGGCCGTGGCCCAGCAGGTCGACGGCGACCACCCGGCGGTCGCGGGCCAGCAGGGGCCCGAGCAGCGCGAAGCCCAGCGCGGAGGAGCCCAGGCCGTGCACGCACAGCACGGGCAGGGCGCCGTCCGTGCCGCCGGTGTCCAGGAAGTGCACGGGGTCGCCGGCGAGGTCCACGGTCGCGGACCGGGTGTCCGGGGGCCAGGGGGCGGGCTGCGGGTCCACGGTGACTCCTCCTGTCCGGCCCGTCCCGGGGCCCGGGCCGGGCGGGCCGGGCGGGAGGACGGGGGCCTCCTTCAGACCTCGTCGACGTCGAACGTGCGGGAGGGTGCCACGAACTCCTCCTGCGCGGCGACCAGCAGGATCTCCCGCGACCCGGCGTCCTCGGTGCGCTTGAGCAGCCCGTACACCGACGCCGCCGCCCGGCCCAGCGCCTGCCCGGCGTCCCGGGTGTCGAGCCAGTGCGCGAGGAACAGCGCCGCGATCGCGTCGCCGGCGCCGTTCACCGCGACGTCCAGCCGCGGGGTGCGCACCCGGAAGTGCCGGCCGCCCTCGGAGGCCAGCAGGTCGACGGCGTCGTCCGGGGTGTCGTCGGTGACCAGGGACGTCGTCAGGACCACCCGGGGCCCCAGCGCCTGGACGGCGGCCACCGCCTCGGTCACCTCGGCCAGCGTGCGGGTGGTGCGGCCGGACAGCGCGTCGAGCTCGTAGTGGTTCGGCGTCACGATGTCGGCCACGGGGACGGCGACCTCGCGCATGAACTCGGGGATGCCGGGGCGGACGAACACCCCCCGGCCGACGTCGCCGATGACCGGGTCGCAGCAGTAGACCGCCGCGGGGTTGGCCGCGCGGACCCGCTGCACGGTCTGCACGACGGCGTGGCCGATGTCGGCCGAGCCGAGGTAGCCGGAGAGCACCGCGTCGCAGCTGCCGAGCACGCCGCGCTCGCTGATGCCCTGCACGACCTCCTCGATCGCCGGGCCGTCGAAGACGCGGCCGCGCCACTCGCCGTAGCCGGTGTGGTTGGAGAACTGCACCGTGTGCACCGGCCACACCTCGATGCCGAGGCGCTGCAGGGGGAACACGGCCGAGGCGTTGCCCACGTGCCCGTAGGCGACGTGCGACTGGATGGAGAGGACGGCGACCATGCGCAGAACCGTCGCACAGGTGCGGCCGCCGCCGACGGCCAGTTCCCGCGTCCGGGCTGCTGCGCACGCCTCCCGGGGAGGGCGGGCAGGATGGCGGCATGGCCCACCCACCCCTGAGCTCCTCCGGTGTCGTCGGCGTCGCCGGCCGGATCGACGAGCCGGTCGACGTCCGCACCGGTGACCTGCGCCTGGCCGGGCGGCCGCTGCCCGTGACCAGCCCGGCGCGGGTCTACGTCTGCGGCATCACCCCCTACGACGTGACCCACCTCGGGCACGCGGCGACGTTCGTGTGGGCCGACGTGCTCGGGGCGGTGCTGCGGATGGCCGGCGCCGACGTGGTGGCCAGCCGCAACGTCACCGACGTCGACGACGTGCTCACCCGCGCCGCCGACGCCCGCGGCCGGCACTACGACGAGTTCGCGCTCAGCCAGGAGTTCGCCTTCGAGCAGGACATGCGGGCCCTCGGCGTCCGGCCGCCGACCCACGCGCCGCGTGCCCGCCACCACATCCCGCACGTGCAGCAGCTGGCCGCGGCGCTGCTGCGGGCCGACCGGGCCTACGTCCGCGAGGGGCACGTCTTCTTCCGCGCCGGGGACGTCGCCGACCGCGCCGGCCTGGACGCCGCGCGCGCCCGGGAGCTGGCCGCCGAGTTCGGCGACGCCCCCGACGACCCGCTGCGCGAGGACCCGCTGGACGTGCCGGTGTGGCGGCCCTCCGGGGACCGCGACCCGGCGTGGCCCAGCCCGTGGGGCTGGGGGCGGCCCGGCTGGCACGCGGAGTGCGCGGCCATGGCGACGGCGACCCTCGGCCACGGCGTCGACGTCCTCGTGGGTGGGGCGGACCTCGCCTTCCCGCACCACGCCCACCAGACCGCGATGGCCGAGGCCGCCTCCGGGGTCGGGCCGTTCGCGCGGGCGCAGCTGCACGTCGGGGCGGTGTCGCAGGGCGGCGCCAAGATGGCCAAGTCGACCGGGAACCTCACGCTGGTCGCCGACCTGCTGCGGGTCACCACCGGCCCGGCGCTGCGCCTGCTGGTGCTGGACCGGCCGTGGTCGCAGCCGTGGGAGTACGAGCCGTCGCTGCTGGAGGGGGCGCAGGCGCGGCTGGACGCGTTGTTCTCCGCCGCCGGCCGGCCCTCAGCGTCGTCCACGGCCGGCCGGGAGGTCACCGACCGGCTGCTCGACGACCTCGACGTGCCCGGTGCCCTGGACGTCGCCGTCGCCGAGGGCGGGGACGCCGCGCGGCTGCTGATCCGGGTGCTGGCCCTCGGCTGACGCGCGGGGAGGCCGGTGGCCCGGCCCGGCGCTGCCGGCCGGCGGGGTCACCCGATCGGTGCGCACGTCACGAGGGACCTTCGACTCTGCGTGCGGAGGCCGATCTGCGCCCTAGCCTGTGCCGGAGCGGCCCCACGGGGGGCCAGGCGCGGAACGGACGGTGGGTCCGGTGGACGACGGTCGGCAGCGACGCCAGATCCGGGTCTTCCTCCTCGACGACCACGAGGTGGTCCGGCGGGGGGTGGCCGACGTCCTGGAGAGCGACCCGGACATCACCGTCGTCGGGGAGGCGAAGAACGCCACCGAGGCGCTGGCGCGGGTCCCCGCGCTGCGCCCCGACGTCGCCGTCCTCGACGTCCGGCTGCCCGACGGGGACGGCGTCTCGGTCTGCCGGGAGCTGCGGTCGCGGATGCCCGAGCTGCGGGTGGTGATGCTGACCAGCTACAGCGACGACGAGGCGCTGTTCGAGGCGATCATGGCCGGGGCCTCGGGCTACCTGCTCAAGCAGATCCTCGGCCAGGACCTGGTGGCCGGCATCCGCGCCGTGGCCGAGGGCGGGTCGCTGCTCGACCCCACGGCGACCACGGCGGTGCTGGAGCGGCTGCGCCGGGTGGCCGAGCCGGCCGGCCCGCTGGCCAAGCTCAGCGACCAGGAGCGCACGGTCCTGGAGCTGATCGGGGAGGGGCTGACCAACCGGCAGATCGGCGAGCGCATGTTCCTGGCGGAGAAGACGGTCAAGAACTACGTCTCCCACCTGCTGGCCAAGCTGGGCCTGGAGCGCCGCACGCAGGCCGCCGTCCTCGCGACCGAGCTGCGCGGCAGCGGCACCGGCAGCGCGGCGCGGACGGGGGCCTGAGCAGCCGGCGTCAGCGCAGCGGAGCCCACCAGCGCAGCCGGGTCCCGCCCTCGGCCAGCGGCTCGACAGTGGCCGCGCCGCCGCGGCGCCGCGCGCGGTCCTCCAGGTTGCGCAGCCCGCTGCGCGCGGCCCGCGGGGGGATGCCGCGGCCGTCGTCGACGACCTCGAGCACGACCTCCTCGGCCACGTCGAGGGTGACGGTGACGTGGTCGGCGCCGGAGTGCCGCGCCGCGTTGCTCACCGCCTCGCGGGTGACGGCCTCCAGGTCGGCGGCGAGGTCGCCGCTCACCAGGCTGTCGACGGCGCCGGACATCCGGACGGTGGGGTGCAGGTCGCGGCCCGCGGTCTCGGTGACGATGTCGAGCAGCCGCCGGCGCAGGCTGGCCGGCTGGTCGCCGTCGCTGGTGGTGTGCAGGTCGAAGATGGTGGTCCGAATGTCGCGGACGGTCTCGTCCAGCTGGTGCACGACCTGCCGGATCCGCCGCTGGGTCTCCGGGTCGGACACGCGGGGGAGCACCGACTGCAGGCTCAGGCCGGCGGCGAACACCCGCTGGATGACGTGGTCGTGCAGGTCCTGCGCGATGCGGTCGCGGTCGGCGTAGACGTCGAGCTGGCGGGCCAGCCGCTGGCGGGCGGCCATGTCGAGGGCGACCGCGGTCTGCTCGGCGAAGGTGCGCACCAGCGGCTCGAGGGCAGCGGGGAACGGGGGTGCGCCGGCCCGCCGGGCGGCGATGAGGACGGCGTCCTCGGTGGCGCTGCCCCGCAGCCGGACGCCGGTGCACGGGCCCCAGGCGACCTGCGGGTGCGGCCCGGCCCAGTCCAGCCCGCTGCTGTCGACGCTGACCACGGCGTCGGCCCCGGTGACCGCGTCGAGCACCGGGTTGTCGCCCGGGGCGAGCCGGACGCCGGTGGCGGGATGCAGCCCGTCGCCGCACTGCGCGCGGATCACGTAGCAGCCGTCGTCGCGGTCCGGGCCCACCAGCAGCCACGTGGCGTCGGCCCCGGTCAGCTCGGTAACCCGCTCGACGACCAGCGCCAGGGCGTCCTCCGCGGAACCGGTGCCGAGCAGGCAGGCGCGGACGTCGGACACCGCGGCGGTCCACTGCCGGCGCGACTCGCCCTCCTCGTACAGCCGGGCGTTGTCGATGGCGATGCCGGCGGCGCCGGCCAGGGCGGTCAGCACGGCCTCGTCCTCGGCGGTGAACTCGCCGTGGCGCTTCTCGGTCATGTAGAGGTTGCCGAACACCTCGCCGCGCACGAGCACGGGCACGCCGAGGAAGGACCGCATCTCGGGGTGGTGCGGCGGGAACCCCACGGAGGCGGCGTGCCGGCTCAGGTCGGGGATGCGCAGTGGGCGCGGCTCGGTGATGAGCTGCCCGAGGACGCCCTTGCCCTGGGGCAGCGAGCCCATCCGGGCCGCGAGCTCGTCGTCGATGCCGACGTGGACGAACGCGGCCAGCCCGCCGCCGGAGGACAGGACGCCGAGGGCACCGTAGCGGGCGTCGACCAGGTCGACGGCGGCCTCCACGATGCGCTTCAGGGTGGACTCGAGGTCCAGCCCGGTGGACACGCTGAGGAACGCGTCGAGCAGGTGCTGCACCCGGGTCTGGGTGCGGGCCACCGTGGCCAGACGGTCCTGCACCTCGTCGAGCAGCTCGGTCAGCCGCATGCCGGCCAGCGGGGACGCGCGCACGGGCGGTGCGGCGTCCACACCCGGCTCAGGCGGCATGAGCGGCCCCATTCCCTCGGCAGTTCCGAGACTGCCACGACCGCCGGGGTCAGGGGAAGGCGCTGCGCCGCCGCGCGGCCGCCGCGGGCTCGCCGTCGCCCAGCGGTGCGGGCACGGGGACGTCGGGTCGCGGGCCGGCGCGCCAGCCGGCGACCAGGCCGATGGCGACGCTGATGTAGCAGCGGTCGGGCCACACCTCCCGGCGCGGCCACGGCAGCCGGTCCAGCGCCGCGATCTCGGCCGGGTCGGTCACCGAGCGGGACGGGCCGACGACGGTCACCGTCCACCCGGTGCAGGTGTCGGGGTCCAGCGCGTCGACCTGGAAGGCGACCACCGTGCCGCTGACCCCCGGCACCAGGTGGCTGCACGAGCGGGACGGGATGACCACCTGGTCGCGGTGCACGCAGAAGGGGACCGGCGCGATCGCGGGGAGGGCGTCCCGGGTGTAGCCGAGGCGGCCGATGCGGACGGTCGTCAGCAGCGATCTGCACTCGGGGTCGTCGAGGTCCTCGACCACGTGGTCCGGGGCGGGGGACGGCACGGGGACCTCCTGGTCGCGCGGCGCGCGGAGGGGGTGGACGGGCCCCGCCGGTGGTTCGAGGGACCCTGCCCCGACTCTGCGGTGGGCGGGCCGCCCGGGCAGAGGGACCTACGTCCCGACCAGGGCGGCCAGTCGTCCCGTCGGCCCACGCCCGGACGGCCGCGGTGCGCGGCGGCGGTCACCGGGCCGCCACGGGGACGACGGCCACCGGGCAGCCTGCGCGGTGCAGGACCGCGTGCGTCGTCGAGCCCAGCCGGGCCAGCCGCCGGCGGCGGTGGCCGACGACGAGCAGCTGCGCGGTCAGGCCGGCGGCGACCAGCCCGGCCGCCGTCCGCTCCCGGACCACGACCTCCCGCACCTCGACCCCCGGCTGCCGCTCCCGCCACCCCGCGAGGGCCTCGGCGAGCACCCGCTGCTCGTCGGCGGCGACGCCCGCCCAGTCGACCAGCGGTCCCAGCGACTGCAGCGAGGGCTCCAGCGCGGCCTCCCGCCACGCGTGCACGGCCACCAGGTCGGTGCCCCGGGCGGCGGCCGCGGCGAAGGCGAAGGCGAGCACCTCCTCGTCACCGGGCCGACCCTCCACGCCGGCGACGACCGACCGCCGTCCGGTCACCCGCACCGCCGTCTCGTCGGGCAGGACGACGACCGGGCAGGGGGCGTCCAGCGCCAGGCCGGTGGCGGTCGAGCCCAGCAGGAGGCCCGCGACGCCGCCGGCGCCGCGGGCGCCGACGACGACCAGCTGGGCGCCCGCACCGGCGGCCCGCAGCGCCTCGACCGGGTCGCGGTCGTCGACCTGCCAGCGCACCCGCCCGGCGCCGAGCGCGGCCTCGGCCTCGGCGGCCGCCGCGCGCAGGGTCCTCTCCGCGCCGGTCTGCACGAGCCCGGGCAGGTCGACGTCCCCGAGGGGCGGCACGGGCCGGCCCGAGACCGGCCAGGACAGCGCGGTCAGCAGCAGCAGCGGAGCGTCGCGCAGGCGGGCCTCCTCGACCGCGAGAACCGTCGCGCGGGCCGCGCCCGCCGACCCGTCGACGCCCGCGACGACCGGGGCCATGACGTCTGGTGTCTGCACGGGTCCTCCTCGCCGCCGGTACGACCGGCCCGACGCTAGGGCGGGGGACGGCCGCCGGCCCAGGGCCGGCGGGGCGCCGGCGCCGCGACCAACGTCCTGACCGGCCGGGACGCTCGGCCCGCTGACACCGGTGGGTGCGTGGGCCAGGGTGGACGCCGCCCCGTCCGCCGTCCGGCGGGGCCGCTGGGCAGGAGGGCATCGGCATGGACCCGACCGGACCCACTCCCGGAGGCCACCGCGTCGTCGTGGGCGTGGACGGCTCGCCGGGCGCCCGCGGCGCGCTGGTGTGGGCGACGGGGACGGCCACGCGCACCGGCGCCCACCTCGAGGTGTTGTCCGCGTTCCCGGTGGAGCTCTCCTGGGCCGATCCGCAGCTGGTCGACCCCGGCCGGGTCGAGGCCGTCCGCGCCGACACCGCCGAGCGCGCGCGGGCGCTGGTCGCCGAGGTGCGGGCGGAGGTGGTGGGCGGGACCGACGTCCCGGTGGAGGTCGTCGTGGCTGCCGGCGCCCCCGCCGCCCACCTGGTCCAGCGGTCCGAGGGCGCGGACCTGCTCGTCGTCGGCAGCCGGGGTCGCGGCGCGGTCGCCAGCACCCTGCTGGGCTCGGTCGCGCTGCACTGCACCGCCCACGCCCGCTGCCCCGTGGTCGTCGTCCACCCCGTCCCCGCGCCGCCGCAACCCCGTGTGGTCGTGGGGCTCGACGACACGCGCGTCGCCCACCGCGCCCTGCTCCGCGCGGCCGAGGAGGCCGCCGGGCTCGGCGTGCGCCTGGAGGCCGTGGCGGCCTACCGGACACCCGAGTACTGGAGCGACCTGTACGCGGTGACCGCCGCACCGGCGGGCCTGACCCGCGACCAGGCGCTGGCCCGGGCGCACGAGGTCGTGGGCCGCGTGCTGGGCGACCGGCCGGAGGGCACCGCGCCGGAGGTCGCCGTCGACGTCGAGGAGGGCGCCCCCGCCGACGTGCTGGTCGGCCGCGCGGAGGGGGCGGCGCTGCTGGTGGTGGGCTCCCTCAGCCGCAGCCGGCTGCAGGGCATGGTCCTGGGCTCGGTGGCGCTGCACTGCGTGGTGCACGCGCGCGTCCCGGTCATGGTGGTGCACCCGGAGCAGCCCGCGACGGCGTCGCGCTGAGCCGTGTCCCCGGCACCCCGAGCAGCACGTCCAGCCCGGCGCCGACCGCCACCCCGAGGGCGGCGCCGCCGACGACGTCCAGCGGCGCGTGCGCGCCCAGGTACACCCGGGAGACGCAGACCAGCGCGGCGAGGACGACGAGCGCGACCCGCCACCGCCGCCGCACGTAGGGGGCCAGCAGGACGACGACCCCCGCCGCGACCACCGCGTGGCCGGACGGGTAGGCCACGCCGGCCGACGGCACGTCGCGCAGCACCGCGCCGGGGATGACCGACCCCGGCCGCTCCCGCTGCACCAGCCCCTTCACCAGCTCGCCGTGCACCAGCAGCTTGAGCGGCACCAGCAGGACCAGCCCCAGCGCCAGCCGCCACCGCCGCAGCAGCAGCGCCGGGACGGCGACCAGCAGCGGCACCCCGATGACGCCGAGCAGCTGCACCGCCCACAGCGGTCGTTCCCAGGTGCCGGGCCAGGTGTTGACCCAGGCGAAGACCGCCCGCTCGCCGGGGCCGACCTCACCCGAGGCGACCGCCCACGAGCACAGCGCCGCCACCGCGGCGCCCGTCAGCGCCAGCCCGGCGTCCGCCGGCCGACGGCGGTACGGGGCACCGGCCGCGGTCACGCGCCGAAGCGGTGCTCGAGGCGAGCGGTCAGCAGCGCGCCCAGCCCCGCCGGCAGCCAGGAGGTCAGCACCCGGAACGCCAGGGCGGCCGCGCAGGCGCTGGCCAGGGGGGCGCCCAGGGCAGTGAGCGCCAGCAGCAGCGCGACCTCGGCGGCACCGGGCGCGCCGGTCACCGGCAGCACCGTCCAGAGCAGGTGCAGGGCCGCGTAGACGCTGGCGGTGGTCAGCAGCGGCACCGACCCCCCGGCCGCGTGCATGGCCGCGGCCAGCGCCCCGGCCTCCAGCACGACCCCGGCGCTCGACCAGCCGAACTGGGCGCCCCACCGCCAGGGGACGCCGCCCGGCACCCGGGCCAGCGTGGCCAGCAGCGCGGGCAGCCGCCGCGGGCCCGGCGTGGGGTCGTGCCGGCGCGCCAGCCACTGGCCGGCGAGCACCAGCGCCCAGGCGGCCAGGCCGAGCGCGACCGCCGGCACCAGGGCCTCGGGGGCGTCCCAGTCGCCGAGCTGCCCCTCCACCCCGGCCATGACCAGCGTCCCGCAGGCGACGACCACCGCGGCGACGACCGCGCCGAGCAGGTACCGGTCGGTCGAGCGCCGGGCGTCGGCGGGCAGCACCCCGGCCCGTTCGAGGAACCGGGCCGCCGACCGGCGCCAGCCCTCGCCCCCGTGCAGCAGGGACGCCGTCTCCGCCACCAGGGAGGCGGCGTAGGTCCGGCCGAGCGCCAGCCGCCGCTCCACGGTCATCAGGGCGGCCGCAGCCCTGGCCGCACGGGCCAGGACGGCGAGGGCCAGCGCGGCACCCAGCCAGCGCCAGCCGCCGTCCTCCAGGACGTCGAGGAACTCCGTCGCCCCCGCCAACAGCGGCACCCCGACGAGGACCAGCCCGGCGCCGGCCGCCACGGCCAGGCGGGCGGCGGGGCCGGGGGGGCCGAACTCCGGCCGGTCGGGGTCGGGCAGCCCCAGCCGCTCCCGGAGCGCACGGCGCAGCGCCTCCAGCCGGGCGCGGTCCTCCCGCACCGCACCGCGGGTCACCGACGTGAGGCTCATGGGGGTGAGCTGCGGCAGCGCCGCGGCGACGGCGTCGGGCCCCAGCACGGCGACGGCGGCGTCGACCACGACCGCCGGGTCCGCGCGCAGCGCGAGGGAGGCCAGCAGCTCGGCGACGTCCCCGGCCATGGCGTCGTCGGAGGCGCCGGTGAGCGCGTTGCCGAAGTCGACCACCCAGGGCCGGCCGTCGGCGTCGACCAGGACGCTGGCCGTCCCGAGGTCGTGGTGGGCGACCCGGGCGGCCCGCAGCAGCGCCACCTGCCCCCACACGTCGGTCAGCAGGCCCGGCGTCAGCTCCCCGGGCGGCAGCCGGTCGAGCCCGCGGCCGGTCAGGAACTCCTGGACGACGACGGCGCCGCGGTCCTTGCCGCGGGCGAGCAGCACCCGCGGCACGTGGACCCCGCGCTCGCGGGCGATCATCGCCGCCACCGCCTCGTGCTCGGCCTGCTGGCCCAGGGGGGCGACGGCGTCGGCGTCCTTCACGTCGCGGACCGCCAGCAGCCGCCACAGCCGGTACAGCCAGTCCCGCTCCCGGCGGTCGGGCTCCAGCCACTTCACGTACAGCCGGCGGCCCCGCTCGTCGACGGCCTCGAAGGGGATCGAGCTGCGGGCCTGCACGGCAGCCGGCCGCACGTCGGTCACCGGCAGCCCGTAGTGCGCCAGCCAGCGCGCCACCCGCTCGGGCGGCACCTCCAGCCGCGGGACGCCGAGCAGCCAGTGCACCAGCGAGCCGATCGCCCAGCCCACGCCGAGCCCACCGACGACGTCGAGGGGCAGGTGGGCGCCGACGTAGACGCGGGCCAGGGCGACGGACCAGGCCAGCGCCCAGGCCGTGCGGCGGGCCCGCCGGGGCAGGTACGGCACGACGGCGGTGGCCAGCGCCGCGGCGACCGCCGAGTGGCCGGAGACGAACCCCAGGCCACCGACCGGGCCCTCGGGGAAGTACGCGTCGAGCGGGAACCCGCTGGGGCGCTCGCGTTGCACCACGCTCTTCACCAGGTCCGCGGCCAGGTAGGCCAGCACGCCGGAGACCAGCATGTCCCGCGCCATCCGCACCCGGCGGGTCAGCGCGGCGACGGTGGCGACCACCGGGACGGCGACGACGTTGCCCAGCTGCATGACCACCCAGACGACCGGGAAGACCTCCGGGGGCAGGTCGTTGACGACCTGGAACAGGTTGCGCTCGAAGACCGGCAGCCGGCCGCGCTGGGCGACGAGCAGACCCAGGCCCAGCACCGCCAGCCCGAGGACCACCCGCACCAGGTCCACCGGGTGCCGCTGGACCGGCCGCCGGTCGGTGTGCGGCGGCCGGACCGCCGCCTCGCCGGCGGGCAGGACGCGGGAGGTCATGGCGCGGCCCGCACGCCGGCGGCGCGCCGCCGCGGGCCCGGGCCCGCCGACCGGCGTCGTGCCATGCCGACCCCTCCTCGACCGCCGTCCCCCGACCGCCGGCTGCCAGCATGCCCGGCCACCCCGGCCCGTGGGAGGGGTGCCGACGGGCTCCGGGCCAGCGTCGCGGGGGAGCAGGGACCTCCGGCACCGTCGGGACGACGACGGAGGGAGGTGTCGGCGCGGCCGCTCCCGGGCCGAGGCTGGGCCCGGCCCGCCGACGGCCCACGCACCTCGCGTGGCCGGGCGGGCGGAGCGGAGGTCCCCCCGGTGACCGAGCAGCACAGGCCCTACCCGGTGCGCGTGGACGCGTGGATCGACCCGCCGCTGTCGCGCTGGCTGTGGCTGGTGAAGTGGGTCCTGCTGATCCCGCACGCCGTCGTCCTGGCGTTCCTGTGGATCGGCTTCGTCGTGCTGACCACGGTGGCGTGGTTCGCCATCCTGGTCACCGGCCGCTACCCCCGGCCGCTGTTCCACTTCAACGTGGGTGTGCTGCGCTGGTCGTGGCGGGTGCACTACTACGGGTACGCGGCGCTGGGCACCGACCGGTACCCGCCGTTCACCCTCGCCGACGTGCCCGACTACCCCGCCCGGCTGGACGTGCCGTACCCCGAGCGGCTCTCCCGCGGACTGGTGCTGGTGAAGTCGTGGCTGCTCGCGATACCGCACTGGCTGGTGCTGGCGCTGTTCGTCGGGGGTGGGCTCTGGCTCACCGAGCAGGACGGCTGGGAGGACTCCGGCTGGGCCGGCGGTGGCCTGGTCGGGCTGCTGGTGCTGGTCGCCGCGGTCGTGCTGCTGGTCACCGGCCGCTATCCGCAGCCGGTCTACGACTTCGTGCTCGGCATGGACCGCTGGGTGCTGCGCGTCGCCGCCTACACGGCCC
Source organism: Geodermatophilus sp. SYSU D00079 (assembly GCF_054050635.1). Taxonomy (NCBI): domain Bacteria; kingdom Bacillati; phylum Actinomycetota; class Actinomycetes; order Geodermatophilales; family Geodermatophilaceae; genus Geodermatophilus; species Geodermatophilus sp. SYSU D00079. The sequence goes on from NZ_JBJGZS010000021.1 coordinate 39,617, forward strand.
TGATGACCGACCGCTACCCGCCGTTCCGGCTGGACATGGGCGGCGGCGACCCCGGCACCCGGCCGGTCGGCCCCGGGGGACCGCCGCCGCAGGGCCCGGCCGCCGCGCCACCGGCGCCGCCCGCGGGCTGGAGCGCCGGGCGCGTGGTCGCCGTCGTGGTCGGCGCGGTCCTGCTGCTCACCTCCACCGGCCTGGTCGCCGGCGGCACCGGCCTGGCCTGGGCCGACGCCACCCAGCGCGAGGACGGCTACCTGACCACGCCGGCCGCCGAGCTGGCCACGTCGCGGTACGCGCTGGTCACCGGCTCGATCACCCTGGACGTGGCGGGCGACGAGTGGCTGGTCGACGACGTCCTCGGCGACGCCCGCCTGGAGGTGACACCGGCCGACACGGCGGCCGCGGTCTTCCTCGGCGTGGCCCGCTCGGGCGACGTCGACCGCTACCTCGCCGGGGTGGGGCACCGCCGGGTCGACGACCTGGGCTCCGACGGCGGCCCGGTCGAGGGCCGCGACGTGCCCGGCGGTGCGCCGCCGTCCGCCCCCGCGGACCAGGACATCTGGGTGGCGCAGGCGCAGGGCACCGGGACGCAGACCGTCGACTGGACCCCCGCCGACGGCGACTGGACCGTGGTGGTCATGCGGGCCGACGGCACGGCCGGGGTGCACGTCGACGCGCGGGCGGGCATCACCGCTCCGGGGCTGCCGTGGCTGTGGGGCGGCCTGCTCGTCGCCGGTGCGGTCCTGCTGGTGGCCGGTGCGCTGCTCGTCGGCCTGGCGGTGCACCGCGCGGCGTCGTCCGGGCCGCCCGGGAGCGTGCCGGCGCAGCCGGCCCCGCCACCGCCCGTGGCGCCGCCCGGGCCGCCCGCTGCACCGCCGGCACCGCGCCCCGCGCCGGCCACCGACCAGCCGGTGCGCGGCCCCGGCGCCCCGGGCTGACCCGCCGCCCGGCCGCCGTCGCCGGCCGATCCTGCCGCGCCGCGCGCGAAGGACTGTCGCAGCGCCGCCGGAGACGGCACGGTGTGCGCCGTGGGCCCCAGGCGTGGGGCGGTCGGCCGGAGCAGATCGAGGTCTTCCCATGGTGGTCCACGACCGGAGCGCCGCCGCACCGGGGGACCCGGGAGCAGCGTTCGCGGAGCTCACCCGGCTGCGCGTCACCACCCGTCCGCTCGCCGAGAGCCTCGGCCGCATCGCCGAGCTCGCGACGGCGGTCCTGCCCGGTCCCGTGGAGGCGGCGGTCACCCTGGAGGGCGCCGGGCGCGACGCCGTCCGGCGGGCGACCGGGCCCCTGGCGGCGGTCGTGGACGGGTGGCTGGCCGCCGCCGGCCGGCGTCCGTCGGGGGCCGGCGCGCCGCTGCTGATCCCCGACACCGCGGCCGAGCCGGCGCTCCGGGAGGTCGCCGCCCACGGGGTCACCAGCGTCCTGTCGGTCGAGCTGGCCGTCGAGGAGCGGACCGTCGGCTCGCTGACCGTCGTCCGCACCGGTGGCGGTCCGTTCGACGTCGCGGCGAGGGAGCTGGTGCGGGCGTTCGCCGCGGTCGCCGCCGGGGCGGTGGCCCGGGCCGGCGAGCACGCGGCGGCGGCGGAGACGGCGCGGACGCTGCGCCTGGCGATGGAGTCCCGGGCCGTCATCGAGCAGGCCAAGGGGGTGCTGATGGCCCGGCACCACTGCTCGGCGGAGGAGGCGTTCCGGCTGCTGTCCACCGAGTCGCAGCGGACCAACCGCAAGCTGCGCGACCTCGCCGCGGACCTGGTGGGCGCCGTGCAGCGGCGGCGGGGGCACTCCCGGGGCGCCGCCGTCCCCGGCCGCGGGCCGGGATAGTGCCCGACGCCGCGTTTGTGCTGGTGGCGCCGCGCGCACCAGGCTGAGGGGACCCCGACCGCGCCCGGAGGCAGCATGGACACCAGCCTGGACATCACGGCGACACCGGAGTGGGCCGCGCTGGCCGAGCACCACCGCGCGCTCGCCGGCCGGCACCTGCGGGAGCTGTTCGCCGAGGACCCCGACCGCGGACGGCGGCTGACCGCCCGCGCCGGTGACCTCTATCTGGACTGGTCCAAGCACCGGGTGACCGACGAGACGCTGCGGCTGCTGGTCGCCCTCGCCGAGCGGACCGGGCTGCGGGAGCGGATCGACGCCATGTTCCGCGGCGAGCACGTCAACCCCACCGAGGACCGCGCCGTCCTCCACGTGGCGCTGCGCGCGCCGGCCGACCGGCCGCTCACCGTCGACGGGCAGGACGTGACCGGCGACGTGCACGCCGTGCTCGGGCGGATGCGGTCCCTCGCGCGGCGGGTGCGGTCGGGGGAGTGGGTCGGGCACACCGGGCGGCCGATCCGGAACGTGGTCAACATCGGCATCGGCGGCTCCGACCTCGGCCCGGCGATGGCCTACACCGCGCTTCGGGCCGCCGGCGACCGCGACCTCACCGCCCGGTTCGTGTCCAACATCGATCCCACGGACTTCGCCGAGGCCACCCGCGACCTCGACCCGGCCGAGACGCTGTTCGTCGTCTCGTCGAAGACGTTCACCACGCTGGAGACCCTGACCAACGCGACGGTCGCCCGGTCGTGGCTGCTCGACGGGCTGGGCGGGGACGAGACGGCGGTGGCGAAGCACTTCGTCGCGGTGTCGACCAACACCGAGGCGGTCCGGGAGTTCGGCATCGACCCGCAGAACATGTTCGAGTTCTGGGACTGGGTGGGCGGCCGGTACTCCTTCACCTCGGCGATCGGCCTGTCGCTCATGGTCGCGATCGGGCCGGACGCCTACGACGAGATGCTGGCCGGCTTCCACACGATCGACGAGCACTTCCGCACCGCCCCGTTCGAGGCGAACCTGCCGGTGCTGCAGGGGCTGCTCAACGTCTGGTACACCGACTTCTTCGGCGCCCAGACCCACGCCGTCCTGCCCTACAGCCAGTACCTGTCCCGGCTGCCGGCCTACCTGCAGCAGCTGACGATGGAGAGCAACGGCAAGTCCGTGCGCTGGGACGGGCAGCCGGTGACGACGGCGACCGGCGAGGTGTACTGGGGCGAGCCGGGCACCAACGGCCAGCACGCGTTCCACCAGCTGCTGCACCAGGGGACGACGCTGGTGCCGGCGGACTTCATCGGCTTCGGCGAGCCCACCCACGACATCGGCGAGATGCACGACCTGCTGATGGCCAACATGTTCGCCCAGTCGGCGGCGCTGGCCTTCGGCAGGACCGCCGAGGAGGTCGCCGCCGACGGGACGCCGGCCGAGCTGGTGCCGCACAAGGTCATGCCCGGCAACCGGCCCTCGACGACGATCCTCGCGCCGAGGCTGACGCCGTCCACCCTCGGCCAGCTGGTCGCCCTCTACGAGCACACGGTCATGACCCAGGGCGTCATCTGGCAGATCGACTCGTTCGACCAGTGGGGCGTGGAGCTGGGCAAGGTCATGGCCCGCGAGCTGGCGCCGGCGCTGACCTCCGCGCAGGCACCGGAGCTGGACCAGGACGCCTCGACCGCCGCCCTCGTCGCGCAGTACCGCCGGCTGCGGGGCCGCCCCGCCTGAACCGGGGAGGGGCAGAGATGGCCACTTCTGCCCCTCCCGGGCTCAGCCGAGGTCGGCGGCCACCATCGGGACGAGGGTGAGGTGCGGCTTGTTCTGCTCGAGCACCCTCAGCGACCACTTGTCGGTGAACAGCGCCAGCAGCTGTCCGTCGGGGCGCGCCAGCACCTCGGCGTTGCGGGAGGAGGCCAGCTCGGCGGCAGACTCCGCGTCGGTGACCCGCGCCAGGGTGTAGGGCAGCGGCTCCAGGGCGATCCGCGCGCCGAACTCGTGCTCCATGCGGTGCGCGGCCACCTCGAACTGCATGGGCCCGACGACGGCGAAGACGGGGGCGCCGTCCCCGCGCCGCTCGGAGACCAGCACCTGCACCACGCCCTCGCCGGCCAGCGTCTCCACGCCCTTGCGGAACTGCTTGTACCGGCTGGTGTCGGCCACCCGGGCGACCGCGAAGTGCTCGGGGGCGAAGGTCGTCACCGGGGGATAGGTGACCGGCCGGCCGGCGTGGAGGGTGTCGCCGACGCCGAGCGCAGCGGCGTTGACCAGGCCGACGACGTCGCCGGGGTAGGCGGTCTCGATGGTCTCCCGGTCCCGGCCGAACACCTGCTGGGCGTACTTGGTGGCGAACGGCCGGCCGGTGCGGGCGTTGGTGACGACCATGCCGCGCTCGAAGACACCCGAGCAGACCCGGATGTAGGCCAGCCGGTCCCGGTGCCCGGTGTCCATCCCGGCCTGCACCTTGAAGACGAACGCGCTGAACGGGGCGTCCAGCGGGTGGGGCTCCCCGTCGACGTCGGGGCGGGCGGTGGGCGCCGGGGCGAGGTCGACGAGGGCGTCGAGCAGCTGACCGACGCCGAAGTTGGAGACGGCGGAGGCGAACAGCACCGGCGTGGTGGCCCCGGCCAGGAACAGCTCCTGGTCGTGCTCGGCGCCGGTCTCGGTGAGCAGGTCGGACTCCTCGACCGCCTGCTGCCAGGCGGCGCCCTCGCGCTCGGCCGCCGCCGCGGCGGAGAGGACCTCCTCGGGGGCGACGGTGGCGCCACCGGCGGTCCGGGTGAAGTGCCGGTAGGTGCCGTCGCGCCGGTCCAGGACGCCGCGGAAGTCGCCGGCGATGCCCACCGGCCAGGTCAGCGGCGTGGGCGTGAGGCCGGTGCGCTCGGTGACCTCGTCCATGAGCGCGAGCGCGTCCATGCCGGGCCGGTCCCACTTGTTGACCACGGTGATCACCGGGATGCCGCGGTGCTTGCAGACGGCGAACAGCTTCATCGTCTGCGTCTCGAGGCCCTTGGCGGCGTCGACGAGCATGACGGCGGCATCCACCGCGGTCAGCACCCGGTAGGTGTCCTCGGAGAAGTCCGCGTGGCCGGGGGTGTCCAGCAGGTTCACCACGCAGTCGCGGTAGGCGAACTGGAGGGCCGCCGAGGTGATGGAGATGCCGCGGTCGCGCTCCATGTCCATCCAGTCCGACACGGTGCCGCGCCGGCCGGCCTTGCCGTGCACCGCGCCGGCCGAGCCGATCACGCGGGCGTGCAGGGCCAGGGCCTCGGTGAGCGTCGACTTCCCGGCGTCCGGGTGGCTGATCACCGCGAACGTCCGTCGCCGGGCGGACTCCCCGGCGATCGGATCGGCCGCCGGACGTGCGGCGACGGTGGCCGTGGGGGACGTGCTCACGGGGGGACTCCTGGGTGCGCGGGCGGGGCGGGGCTGCCGTTCCCGGACCGCTGGGCTGCGGAGACCGCGCGCAGTTCTGGGACTCCCCTCCCCACGACGGTACGGCACGCGCGGGTACCGGGCGCCGTGTCCGTCACCACCCCCGGGGCCGGCCGTTGTGGCCACGAAGGCCGCCGTCAGGCGTGCCTCCGTGGCCACGACGGCCGGATCGGTCAGTCGCGCCCGAGCTCGGCGAAGGTGTCGGCCACCCAGTCGGCGACGAAGGTGCTCACGTACGGCAGGTGGTCCAGGCCGATGTGCTCGGTCGCGCCCTCCTCCGGGGTGAACACCCGCAGCTCGCGCTTGGGGGAGTTGACCGCCTGGTCGTAGGAGCGGTGCGCCATCTCCAGCGGGATCTGCCGGTCGTCGGCGCCGTGGGCGATGAGGAACGGCACGGTGATGTGCTCCACCACCCCGTCCAGGTGGACGTCGTCGGCGAAGTCGAGGAACGCGTCGAGGTGGTGCTCGTCGCCCTCCTTGCCCCACACCCACAGCACGTGCTCCCAGTAGTGGGGGACCGGGCGCTCGCCCTCGCGCTCCTTGCGGCGGCGCTGCACCGCGCCCCAGTCGTGGTTGGCGCCCCAGGCCACGCAGAGCGCGAACCGCTTCTCGAAGGCGGCCGCGCGCGGGGCGTAGTAGCCGCCGAGCGACCAGCCGACGATGCCGATGCGGGCGGCGTCGACGTCGTCCCGCTGCTCGAGCCAGTCGACGGCCGCGCCGGCCCAGGCCTCGGTGTCGATGCGGGCGGTGAGCCCCTGCAGGCGCAGCGCCTCGCCGGTGCCGGGCTGGTCGAGCATCAGGCAGGAGATGCCGCGCGCGGCGAGCTCCTCCCAGTGGCCCGAGGAGTACATGTGCTCCTTGGTGGAGTCCAGGCCGTTGACCAGCACGACCACCGGTGCCGGCCCGTCGTCGGTGGCCGGGGCGGTGCTGAGGTAGGCCGGCAGCGTCGTCCCCTCGTAGGGGATCTCGACGCGGGAGACGCGCGGGCTGTGCAGCTCGAAGGCCTTCTGCGCCAGCTCCAGCAGCCGCCGGTAGGTGGGGATGCGGTTCGGGTCGGAGTGGGCCAGCATCCGCTCGGCCTGGGCCAGGTAGTTGGTCGCGCGGGCGTAGAGCTGGCCGGCGGTGCGGGTGTGCCCGGCCTTCTCGGCCTCCTCGGCCTGGCCGACGAGCTGGTCGGTCAGCGCCGTCCAGGCGCGGAGGAAGTCGGGGGTGCCAGCGTCCTCCCCGGCGTTCGCGGCGTCCTTGATCGGCCGGCAGGCGCGGTCGACCTCGTCGATCAGCCCGCCGGAGTTCAGCGTCGCGACGACGCTGAGGTTCCAGGTGTAGGGGCCGGTGGGGAAGTACTCGAACACGGGTGTTCCTCTCGGGTGGCTCAGGAGGCGGCGCGGACGGCGTCGCTGATGCTCTTGACGCCGCCGTGGGCGGTCAGGCCGCCGTCCACGGGGATCTCGGCGCCGGTGATGAAGGCGGCCTCGTCGCTCAGCAGGAAGGCCACCAGGGGCGCGACCTCATCGACGGTGCCGGTGCGGCCGAGCGGGGTCTCGGCGACGTTGGCGGCGCGGAACGCCGGGGCCGCCGAGGCGGTCATCGGCGTCTCGATGTAGCCGGGGTGCACGGTGTTCACCCGGATCCCGCGCGGGCCCAGCTCCAGGCAGGCGGCCCGCGCCAGCCCGCGCAGCGCCCACTTCGACGCGGTGTAGGCGACGGGGAAGTGGCCGGTCAGGGCGGCGACCGAGCCGACGACGACCACCGAGCCGCCGGCGGTCATCAGCGGGGTGAGCGCCTGGATGCCGAGCAGCGTGCCGGTGACGTTGACGTCGCAGACGCGGGTGAGGTCGGCCGGGTCGAGGTCGGCCAGCCGGGCCCGCCAGGTGACCCCGGCGTTGGCGACCAGCCCGGCGACGGCGCCGTGCCGGGCGCGCAGGTCGGCGGCGAGCGCGGACCAGCCCGCGGCGTCGGTGACGTCGAGCTGCCGGTACTCGACGCCCGGCAGCTCCTCGGCCGGCCCGGGCGTCCGGTCGCAGCCGACCACGGTGGCGCCCTCGGTGGCGAGCAGACGCGCCTCGGCCGCGCCCTGCCCCTGACCGGCGCCGGTGACGACGACGACCTTGCCCGGCAGCGTCATGCGGGTCGCTTCCGGGCGCGGGGTCGTGGCCGGGCCGGGCGGACCGGCGGCAGCTCGACCCCCTCGACCACGCGGTTGCGGATGGTGCCGATGCCCTCGACGGTCATCTCCACCACGTCACCCGGCTGCAGCGGGGGTGGGGTCTGCGCGCCGCGCCGACCCCACAGCTCGCCGAGGCAGCCGCCGTTGCCGCAGGTGCCCGAGCCGAGGACGTCGCCGGCGCGGACCTCGGTGCCGCGGGAGGCGTAGGAGATCAACTCCTCGAACGGCCAGCCCATGTTGGACAGCAGGTCCTGGCCGATCTCCTCGCCGTTGACGCTGACCCGCATGTCGAGGGCGAGGAAGCCCTCGTCGTCCCGGTGGGGTTCCAGCTCGTCGGCGGTGACCAGCCAGGGGCCGAGGGTGGTCGCGGAGTCCTTGCCCTTGGCCGGGCCGAGCTTGACCGCCATCTCGCGGAACTGCAGGTCGCGGGCGGACCAGTCGTTGAGCACCGTGTACCCGAAGACGTGGTCGCGGGCCTGCTCCGGGGTCAGCGACGCGCCGTCCCGGCCGACGACGACGGCCACCTCCAGCTCGAAGTCGAACCGCTGCGAGCCGGGGGGCACGGCGACGTCGTCGAACGCCCCGACCAGCGCGTACGGGTTGGTGAAGTAGAAGGTCGGCGCCTGGTACCACTCGGGCGCGACCGGCTCGCCGCTCGGGGCGACCATGCCCTCGACGTGCTCCTCGAACGCGACGAAGTCCCGCACCGTCGGCGCGGCCAGCGGCGGCAGCAGCCGGACGGCGTCGACGGGCACCGCCGGCCGGTCCAGGGCGACCGCGCCGACGTCGAGCGCGGCCGGCAGCCCCGCGCGGACGAGGTCGAGCACCGTCGTCCGCGCGGGGAGCTCGTGCAGCCCGGCGTCGCTGACGACGCCGGCGCGGACCTGGCCGTCCGCCTCCCAGGTGGCGAACCGCATCAGACCGGGGGGGCCACGAACAGGCCCTTGTCCGGGTCGTTGAACGACCGCGCCGCGACGAACTCGTTCATGGCGTTCGCCGTGCCCCACTGGTCGGAGACCTCGGGCTGGGTGAAGTCGTAGACGTGCGGGTGCCAGGTGTCCTCGTCGAGGACCTCCAGCTCGGTCGTGTACTCGACGGTGTTGCCGTGCGGGTCGAGGAAGTAGGAGAAGGTGTTGTTGCCGGCCAGGTGCCGGCCGGGGCCCCAGATCTTCTCCACCCCCGCGCGCAGCAGCCGGCCGGTGCCGCGCATGTACTCGTCCACGCCGCGCAGCTCGAAGCTCGCGTGGTGCAGCGAGGGGTGCGGGCCCCGGGCGATGGCCATCGAGTGGTGCCAGGGGTTGGTGCGCAGGAACCACATCATCGAGCCCATGCGCGGGTGCATGAGGGTGTCCGACAGCGAGAAGCCCAGGTGCTTGTCGTAGAAGGCGACGGTGGCCTCGGGGTCGGCGGAGTTGACCACCACGTGCGACAGGCGCACCGGGATCGACTCACCCTGCTCGATCTGCCGGTGCTGCCGCACGGCGACGTCCGAGCTGACCTCGATGGTGCGGCCCTCGTTGTCGAAGAACCGGAAGCCGTAGCCGCCGCCGGGGGTCTGCAGGGTGTCCGGCTCGGTCACCAGCTGCACGCCGTCACGGGCCAGCCGGCCGGCGAGGGTGTCGACGTCGGCGGCGTCCCTCGCGCCGAAGGAGATCAGGTCGATCCGCTTGTCGGCGGACTCCCGCAGCCGGACGACGTACTGCTCGGGGGAGCCCTCGGCGGCGAGGAAGGTGAGCCCGGAGTCGGTGTGCTCGGCCTTCAGGCCCCAGGTGGTGGTGAAGAACTCGCGCTGGACGGCGAGGTCGGGCACGGCGAGGTCGACGTGCCGCAGGTGGGTGATCAGGCGCTGGGTCATGTCTCGGTCCTCTAGGCGGGCTGGCTGGTCAGCTGGGCGATGCGGCGCATCACCGCGGGGACGTCGCCCTGGACGTGGTCGAGCTGCCACTGGGCGACCTGGTTGGAGGCCTCGACGACGGTCGTGGCGCGCTCGAAGCGGCGGGCGGTGAACGCGGCCCACAGCTCGTCGTCGACCGCGGTCCGGTCGAGCAGCAGGTCGGTGAGGGCGTAGGCGTCCTCGAGGGCCTGCGCGCCGCCCTGGGCGATGGTGGGCGGGCAGGTGTGCGCGGCGTCGCCGATGAGCACGACCCGGCCGCGGTTCCACGGGGCGGGCAGCACGTGCGTCTCGAACCAGGTGTAGTTGACGCGGGCCGGGTCGGTCAGCGTCTCGCGGATCTCGTCCCACGGGCCGTGGTAGGCCTCGGACAGCTCCCTCATCGTGGCCAGCTGCTCGTCCGGGGTGAGCGTGGAGCGGTCCTGGGCGGGCTCGACGATGTAGGCGTAGAGGCTGTCCTCGCCGGTGGGGCAGTACCCGGCGATGAACGAGGGCCCGCCGTAGACGAGGTCGGTGCGGGTGACGCTCGCCGGCCGGGGGCCGAAGGCGCGCCAGATGCCCATGCCCACGGACCTCGTCTCCAGGTCGATGCCCAGCGCCCGGCGGGTCCAGGAGCGGACCCCGTCGGCGCCGACGACGAGGTCGTAGCGGCCGGTCGACCCGTCGGCGAAGGCGACGTCGACACCGTCCGCGTCCTGGCGCAGCTCGGTGTGCGTCGTCCCGAACCGGACCTTGACGCCGACCTCGACCGCGCGGCCGACGAGGATGCGGGCGAGCTCGGGGCGGGACATGCCCATGGCGGCGGGCAGGTCCGGGCCGCCGGTCTTGGCGTCGGGGATCTCGGCGACCACCGTGCCGGCCGGGTCGGGGGCCCGGATGCCGGTGACGTCGAAGGCGTAGCCGCTGGCCTGCACCTGCTCCCAGACGCCGAGGGTGCGCAGCTCGCGCAGCGCGTTGCCCTGCAGCGTGATGCCGGAGCCGAGGGCGGTGGTCTCGGGCTTGATCTCCACGAGGTCCACGGCGACGCCGGCCTCGGCGAGGCGGATGGCGGTGGCGGTGCCGGCCAGGCCGGCGCCGACCACGAGGACCGAGTTCACGGCGGGCACGGGCGTGCTCCTCACTTGACGGCGATCGGGTTGACCGGGGCGCCGACGGCGCCGGTCACGGGCAGCGGGGCGGCGGTGAGGAAGAAGTCCCACCGGCCGTCGGCGGCGCAGTCGGCCGCGAGCGCGTCGAGGTCCCACATCTCGCCGATGAACAGGCCCATGTTCGGGATGGCGACCTGGTGCAGCGGCTGGAAGGCGACGTCGAACTCGTTGGGGCGCACCTCGAAGCCCCAGGTGTCGGTGGCGACGCCGGCGACCTCGCTGCCGTGCAGCCAGTCGGCGGTGGTGAAGCTCAGGCCGGGGGCGGCGCCGCCGGCGTAGTCGCCCCAGCCGCGGCCCTCGGCGATGTCGCGGCGGGCGCGGGTCAGCCGGCCGGTGCGCACGAGCAGCAGGTCGCCGCGGCCGACCCGGGCGGACTCGCCCTGGGCGGCGATCGTGGCCTCGAGGTGCTCGGCGGTGATCGCGAAGCCGTCGGGCAGCTCCCCGTCGGTGCCGAGCGCGCGGCCGACGTCGAGCAGCACGCCACGGCCGGCGATGAGGGCGGCGACGGTCTCGATCCCGGTGACCGCGTCGCCCTCGCTGGTGACGACGTCGCCGGCCCGGCGGCCGTTGTAGGCCATGCCGTGGTCGAAGATGTGGCCGAGGCCGTCCCACTGGGTGGAGGCCTGCAGCGGCATGAAGACGACGTCGTCGGCGCCGCCGATGCCGTGCGGGAAGCCCTGGGTGCCGCGCTCGGCGTCCACCCCGGTGTCGGTCATGGTGTGCACCGGGTTGACGCGCCGCCGCCAGCCCTTCTGCGGGCCGTCGGCGTCGAAGGACTGCGCCAGGGAGAAGCTCACCCCGCGGCGGACCAGCCGGGCGCCCTCGACCCGCTTGGCCTCGTCGAGGAAGTTCAGCGTGCCGAGGACGTCGTCGGCGCCCCACCGGCCCCAGTTGGAGCAGCGCTTCGCGGCGGCGGCGATCGCGCCCTCGGGGTCGGTGCGGTCCAGGTCGGGGGTGGTGGCGGTCACGTCACCCACGGTCCGGGGCGACCGGGGTATCAGGGAAGACCGAAAGGGTGATGCCGGTCATCAGTCCCGTCTATAGGCTCCGCCCCCGTGAACCTGGCCAACCTGGACCTCAACCTGCTGGTCTCCCTGGACGCGCTGCTCGACCAGCGCAGCGTCACGCGCGCGGCCCAGCAGCTGGGGCTGAGCCAGCCCGCGCTCTCGGCGTCCCTGGCCCGGCTGCGGCGGCACTTCGGCGACGAGCTGCTCTCGCGGGTCGGCAACTCCTACCGGCTGTCGCCGCTGGCCGCGCAGCTCAAGCCCCGGGTGCGACTGGCCCTCGACGGGGTGGAGCGGGTGTTCACCGCCCAGCCGGACTTCGACCCGGCCGAGTCGACCCGCGAGTTCTCCGTGCTCATCAGCGACTACGGCTGCGCCGTCCTCGGGGACACGCTGGCCCAGCTGCTGGAGGAGGAGGCGCCCGGGGCGCGGCTGCGGCTGGCGCACAACACCCCGGACGCGGTCGACCAGGCGCAGCAGACGCTGCTCAACACCGACCTGATGGTGCTGCCGCGCGGCTTCCTCACGGACCTGCCCTACGCCGACCTGCACCGCGACCGCTGGGTGCTCGTCGTCTCCTCCGACAACGCCGCGGTGGGGGAGTCGCTCACCGTCGAGCAGCTGCAGACGATGCCGTGGGTGGCCACGTACCACGGGCCGACGGCTTCCACCCCGGCCGCGCGGCAGATGCGGATGCTCGGCATCGAGCCGCGGGTCCAGGTGGTGACCGAGAGCTTCCTGACCGTGCCGGGGCTGGTGGCCGGCAGCGGCCGGATCGCGCTGCTGCAGGAGCGGCTGGTGCAGCTGCTGCCGCTGGACGCCGGCATCCGGGCGCTGGCACCGCCGTTCGACGTCGGGCCCCTGCTGGAGGCGATGTGGTGGCACCCGCTCTACGACGGGGACCCGGAGCACGTGTTCTTCCGCGGCCTGGTGCTGCGCGCGGCGCGGCAGGCGACCACTCCCGTGGGGGAGGGCATCAGCGACGCTGATACGGCGCATCACGACTTCGCCGTTCCCTGATGAGGGTCGGCGTCCGCACACTCCTCGCCCAGTGATGCCGGTCACGGGACCGGCCACGGATCGAGGAGTGCCCGTGTCGGAACAGGTCACGACCCCTGCCCAGGTCGCCGAGGAGCCGTTGGCCGGCGAGGTCGCCGTCGACCCCCGCACCGGACGTCCGGCCGGCCGGGCCCAGGCCCTCGTCCTGCTGTTCTCCAGCTGCCTGGCGGTGCTCGGGTCGGTGCTGCTCGCGCCGGTCCTGCCCCGCATCCAGGACGCCTTCGCCGGCACCCCCGGCGTGGAGACCCTGACGCCGGTCGTGCTCACCGCGCCGGCCCTGGTCATCGGGCTGACCGCGATGGTGGCCGGCCGGATCGTCGACCGGGTGGGCCGCAAGCGGCTCCTCGTGGGCGCCCTGGTCGTCTACGCGATCGCCGGCACCGCCCCGCTGTGGCTGGACAGCCTGCAGCTGATCGTGGCCAGCCGCGTCCTCGTCGGGCTGACCGAGGCGGCGATCATGACCTGCTGCACCACGCTCCTGGCGGACTACTTCCACGGCTCGCAGCGGGAGCGCTACTTCGGCCTGCAGGTCGTCTTCACGACGGTCGCGGCGACCGTCTTCTTCGGTCTCGGTGGCGCGCTGGGCGCGCAGGACTGGCGGACGCCGTTCTGGCTGTACGCCGTCAGCCTGCCGCTGGCCGTCCTCGCCGCGAGGTACGTGTGGCAGCCGGCTCCGCAGGCGACCGCCCGCGCGGCGAAGCTGCCCGCGCTGCCCTGGCGGCAGCTGGCCGCGCCGGTGGGCGTCAGCCTCCTCGGCGGCCTGGTGTTCTACGTGCTGATCGTCGAGCTGTCGTTCGTCCTGGACGGCATCGGCGTCGAGTCCACCGGGACCATCGGCGCGGTGAGCGCCATCGGCTCCCTGGGCACGGCGGCCGGCGGGTTCCTGTTCGCCCGGATCGCCCGCCTCGGCCCGGTGGTCACCGTGCCGGCGGCCTTCGCCCTCTCGGGGGTGGGCCTGGTCGGCCTGGGCCTCGCGGGCTCGGTGCCGATGGTGGTGGTGTGCGCCGTGGTCACCGGCTTCGGCAACGGCCTGCTCCTGCCCGCGATGCTCAGCTGGGCCCTCGGGTCGCTGACCTTCGAGCAGCGCGGTCGCGGCACCGGCGTCTGGACGTCGGCCATGTTCATCGGCCAGTTCGTCTGCCCCCTGCTGGTGCTCGGCCTCAGCGACGCGATCAGCGGCCTGGACTCGGCGCTCCTCGTCCTGGGTGCGGTCGCCGTCGCCGCCGCGGTCGGCGTCCGGCTGGCCCGGCCGGTCGGCGCCCCCGAGCCGCTGGCCGCCGCGCACTGACCCCTGCGCTCCGGTCCGGCCGGTCGTCCTCGCGGGCGGCCGGCCCGACGCGTCGCGGGCCCGTGCCCTCGTCGGCGGGGCGACCCGCGTCGACGGGTCGGGCCTGGGCTTCACGGGCCGGACACCCGCGGCTCGTGTCGGCGTCACGGGCCCGCCGCCGGGCGCCGACAGCGTGCGGGCATGCGCGTCATCGGCCATCGCGGCACGCCCACCTGCTCCTCGCACCCCGAGAACACCCTCACCGCCGTCCGCACCGCCCTGGCGGCCGGCGCCGACGGGGTGGAGGTCGACGTCCGGAGCACCGCCGACGGCGTCCTCGTCCTCTCCCACGACCGCGACCTCGGGCGGGTCCTCGGCACCGGCGCCGGCACCGGGCCCGTGGTCGCGCAGACGTCGTCGGCCGACCTCCTGGACGTCGAGCTCCCCGGCGGCACCGTCGTCCCGACCCTGGGCGCGGTGCTGGACCTCGCCGCGGTCTCCGGGGCGCACGTCCTGACCGAGGTGAAGCCCGAGGCCGGTGGCCCGGAGGCGTGGCGGACGGCGCGCCTGCTGGCCGCCGTGCTCATCGACCGCCGACGGCGGCTGCCGCGCGCCGACCGCGTCACGACCACGTCCTTCGACCTGACCACCGCCGCGTCGCTGTCCGGGTGCGGCACCGTCTCCAGTGCGCTGATCGTCGCGCCGGAGCTCGACCCCGACCGGGCCGCCCGTCAGGCCCGTGAGCGCGGCCTGACCGACGTCCACCTCTCGCCCGTGCACGTCCGGCGCGACCCGGGGGTGGTGGGCCGGGTGCGTGCGCTCGGCCTGCTGGTCGGCGTCGGCGTCGTCGACGACCCGGACGAGGTGGCCGCCCTGGCCGCCGACGGCGTCGACATGGTCTGCACCGACGACCCGGCCGGGGTCGCGAGCGTCCTCGCGGGGGCCGTGGCCTGACCGCTGGGCCTCAGACCCCGGCGGGGACCAGCTCGTAGTCGCCGAGGTCCAGCTCCGAGGTGCGCTTGCGGTAGTCCTCGACGCTGCCCGACCAGTTGTTCGTGATGCGCCCGTCGGGCGTCTTGTACCAGCTGTTGCAGGGGCCGGCGAAGGACGTGCCGCGCAGCTCGTCCTGCAGTTGCGCGTTGTAGTGCTCGAGCACCTCGGGCCGCAGGTCCAGGGCGGCCCGCTCGGCCCTGCTCACCTCGAGGGCGCGGAGGACGTAGTCGAACTGGCACTCGAGCATCGCGATGATCGAGTTGTGGCCGAGGTTGGTGTTCGGCCCGTAGAGGATGAACAGGTTGGGGAACCCCGACACGGTCATGCCGAGGTAGGCCTCGGGCCCCTCGCGCCAGGCGTCCCGGAGCGAGACCCCGTCGCCCCGGCGCTGCGGCCAGCTCTTCGGCGAGCGGCCGACGATGTCGACGTGTCCGAGGAAGGACAGCGTCTCGAAGCCCGTGGCGTAGACGATCACGTCCATCTCGTGCAGCCGGCCGTCGTCGGTGCGCACCCCCGCGGGCTCGATGCGCTCGATCCGCTCGGTGACGAGGTCGACGTCGTCCCGCATGAGCGCCGGGTAGAAGGTGTCGGCGATCAGCAGCCGCTTGCAGCCGATCGGGTACCGCGGCCACAGTTTCTCGCGCAGCTCCGGGTCGGGGACCTGCGACTCCAGGTGCTCCCGGGCGATCCGGGTGAACTCCTGGGCCACCGGGTTGTCCTCGAGCTTCATCGCCCCGATCCAGCCCTCGTGCTCCCAGTAGTAGCCGTCCCGGCTCTCCTGCAGCCTGGCAGGGTCTTCGAGGAACATCCGCCGCTCGTCCTCGGTGTAGGGGCGGTCCAGGCGCGGCACGCAGTAGTTCGGCGTCCGCTGGAAGACCGTCAGGTGCCCGGCCACCTCGGCGACCTCGGGGATGAACTGGACGGCGCTGGCGCCGTTGCCGATGCTGGCCACCCGCTTGCCCCGCAGGTCGACGTCGTGCCGCCACCGCGCCGAGTGCCAGGACTCACCGGCGAAGTGCTCGCGGCCCTCGATGCCCTTGAAGCTCGGCCGGTTCAGCTGCCCCCACGCCGCCACGAACGCCCGGGCCCGGATCTGCTCACCGGTCAGGGTGGTGATGATCCACTGGGCGGTCTCCTCGCTCCAGACGGCCTCGGTGATCTCGGCGTTCAGGCGGATGTGGGAGTTGAGGCCGCGCCGCGCCACGAGCCGCTCGATGTTGGCCTGGATCTCCGGCTGGAAGGCGAAGACGCGACTCCAGTCCGGCTGCTCGTCGAAGGAGAACCAGTACAGGTGCGACTGGACGTCGCAGCTGGCGCCGGGGTAGCTGTTGTCCCGCCAGGTGCCCCCGACGCGGTCCTCCTTCTCGAGGATGACGAAGGACTCCTCGCCGGCCATCTTCAGCTTCATGCCCATCCCGAGCCCGGCCAGGCCGGCTCCGAGGATGGCGACCTCGTACACCTCGGTGTCCATGCGTCCCCCTCCGTGCGGTGCGGGCCCGGTCACGCGCCTGTCGACGCGTGACGCCCGTCACAGGAGCTGGAGCATGGCACGCAGGAGCGGCACGACGACAGCCCGCCCGGACGGCGTCCGGACGGGCTGGTCGGTCGGTCGGTCTGCGGGTCAGGCGGCGCGCTGCACCTGCTGGCCCACCGGGGCCGGGGTCACCCAGCGCATCTCCATGTGCCGGCGCCCGGAGGCGTCCACCACGGGGACCCATCGACACTCGGGACAGTTCTCGCTTCGCACGGCAGCCACCTCTCGTTCACCTGTTGTTCACCTTCTCGTCAGGTGACGGCCAGATCACACCCCCAACAGCGGATCGTGATGGATCCGTGATCTCGAGGCGCTACAGCCAGCCCAGCACCGAGGCCCCGATGCCGACGTGCAGCACCGCCCCGGGCAGCACGCCGACCGCCGTCGCCAGGGCGTGCGGCACCCAGCGCACGCTGGACAGCCCCGCCGCGTAGCTGACCACCCAGAACGGCACCGGGCTCACCCGCGCGGTGAGCACCGCGAGGAACCCGCGGTCGCGCAGCAGCCGGTCCGCCCGCGCCAGCCACCGCCCGGTCAGCCGGGCCACGGCGTCCCGGCCCAGCCGCCGGCTCAGCGTGAAGCCGGCCAGCCCGCCCAGCAGACCGGCCGCCACCGCGACCGCCAGTCCGGCGGGGAACCCGGCCGCCGCACCCAGCAGCAGTGACGTCGCCGTGCGCGGCACCGGCGTGCACAGCGCCAGGGCCACGCCCCCGACCAGGAGGCACCAGCCGCCCGGCCCGGTCTCGTGCAGCCAGGCGCGCACCGCCGGGACGCCGGGCCGCTCGACGGTCAGGGCCACGACCACGGCGCCCACCAGCAGCACGCCGAGGACGGCGACCCGCAGCCGCCAGGCGGGCGCGGGCGCGTCGCCCGGCACCTCCGGGCTCAGGCGTCGACGACGATCGGGATGACCATCGGGCTGCGGCGGTAGGTCTTGTTCGCCCACGAGCCCACCGCGCGGGCGATCAGCTGCTCCAGCTGCACCGCCCCGCCCACGCCCTCCTCGGCCGCCTTGGCCAGCGCCTTCTCGATCACCGGGATCGCCGTCTCGAACGTCGCCTCGTCGTGCACGAAGCCGCGGGCGAGGAAGTCCGGCTCCTCGGCCAGGGCGCCGGTGTCGGCGTCGACGATCGCCACCACGGTGATGACGCCCTCCTGGGCCAGCGTGCGGCGGTCGCGCAGGTGGGCCTCGGTGGCCTCGCCGACGGTGGTGCCGTCGACGTAGACGTTGCCCGCGGGCACCTTGCCGGTGATCCGCACCTTCCCGTCGAGCAGGTCGACGACGACGCCGTCCTCGGCGATGACCACGCCGCGCGGGTGCACGCCGGTGCGCACCGCGATGTCGGCGTTGGCCTTGAGGTGCCGCCATTCGCCGTGCACCGGCATGACGTTGCGCGGGCGGACGACGTTGTAGCAGTAGGCGAGCTCCCCGGCGCTGGCGTGGCCGGAGACGTGCACCTTCGCGTTGCCCTTGTGGACGACGTTGGCCCCCCAGCGGGTCAGCTCGTTGATCACCCGGTAGACGGCGTTCTCGTTGCCCGGGATGAGCGAGCTGGCCAGCAGCACGGTGTCGCCGTCGGTGATCCGGATGACGTGGTCGCGGTTGGCCATCCGCGACAGCGCGGCCATCGGCTCGCCCTGGGAGCCGGTGCAGATGAGGCAGACCCGGTCGGCGGGGAGCTTCTCCAGCTCCTTCATGTCCACGAGCAGGCCGGGCGGCACGGTGAGGTAGCCCAGGTCGCGGGCGATGCCCATGTTGCGCACCATCGAGCGGCCGACGAACGCGACCTTGCGCCCGTGCGCGGCGGCGACGTCGAGGATCTGCTGGATGCGGTGCACGTGGCTGGCGAAGCTGGACACGATGACCCGCTTCGGGGCGGTGCGGAACACCGTCTCGATGGCCGGCACCAGCTCGCCCTCGGAGGTGGTGAAGCCGGGCACCTCGGCGTTGGTGGAGTCGGTGAGGAAGAGGTCGACGCCCTCCTCGCCGAGCCGGGCGAAGGCGCGCAGGTCGGTGATCCGCCGGTCCAGCGGGAACTGGTCCATCTTGAAGTCGCCGGTGTGCAGCACCATCCCGGCCGGCGTGCGGAGGGCGACGGCGAGGGCGTCGGGGATGGAGTGGTTGACCGCCACGAACTCGCAGTCGAACGGGCCGAACGACAGCTCGTCGCCCTCCCTCACCTGGCGGGTGACCGGGCGGATGCGGTGCTCCTTGAGCTTGGCGTCGACGAAGGCCAGCGTCAGCTTGGAGCCCACCAGCGGGATGTCGGCGCGCTCGCGCAGCAGGTAGGGCACGCCGCCGATGTGGTCCTCGTGCCCGTGGGTGAGCACGATCGCCACGACGTCGTCGAGCCGGTCCCGGATGGAGGTGAAGTCCGGGAGGATCACGTCGACCCCCGGCTGGTGCTCCTCGGGGAAGAGCACCCCGCAGTCGACGATCAGCAGCTTCCCGGCGTACTCGAAGACCGTCATGTTGCGGCCGATCTCCCCGAGGCCGCCGAGCGCGACCACCCGCAGGCCGCCGGCCGGGAGCGGCGGGGGAGTGCGGAGCTCGGGGTGTGCGTGACTCATGCCCTCAACGCTACGGCGGTGTCCCGGTGCACCTGCGCCGACCGGCCGCGACCCGGGTTGGATGGAGCGGTGAACACGGACTGGCCGGTGCGGGACGCGACCGCCGACGACGCCGCGGCCTGCGCGGACGTCTACGCCCCCTACGTCCGCGACACGACGATCTCCTTCGAGACAGAGCCGCCGACGGCCGCGGAGATGGCCACGCGGATCGCCGCGGCCCTCGCCACGCACGCGTGGGTGGTGCTCGAGGACGGCGGCCGGGTCGTCGGCTACGCCTACGGCGCCCCCTTCATGACGCGGGCCGCCTACCGCTGGTCGGTGTCGGTCAGCGTCTACACCGAGGCGGGACGCCGCCGTCCCGGGGCCGGTCGCGCGCTCTACACCGCCCTGTTCGACCGGCTGGCCGCCCGCGGCTACCGGATGGCCCTCGCCGGGATCGCCCTGCCCAACGACGCCAGCACCGGCCTGCACCGGGCGCTGGGGTTCGAGCCGGTGGGCACCTACCGCCGGGTCGGCTGGAAGCACGGCCGCTGGCACGACGTCGCCTGGTGCCAGCGGCCCCTCGGCGACGCGGCCGACGACGACCGCCCGCCCGCGCCGCCGGCCTGACGCGGGCCGGGGGACGGGCGTGGACAGCACCCGCAGGCGGAGAGATACTAGGACGTCCAACTAATTCGGCCCGGGATCCCGCGGGCCGGAGACCAGGGAGTGGCATGCCCGCCTCGGCGTCCGACCTGCACGTCCCCGTCCACCCGGTGCGCTTCGTGACCGCGGCCAGCCTGTTCGACGGGCACGACGCGGCGATCAACGTGATGCGGCGGCTGCTGCAGGCCCAGGGGGCCGAGGTGGTGCACCTGGGGCACGACCGCAGCGTCGACTCGGTCGTCCGGGCCGCGCTGGAGGAGGACGTGCAGGGGGTGGCCATCTCCTCCTACCAGGGCGGGCACGTCGAGTACTTCAGCTACCTGGTGGAGCGGCTGGCGGCCGCGGGTGCCGGGCACGTGCAGGTCTTCGGCGGCGGCGGGGGCGTCATCGTGCCCGAGGAGATCGCCCTGCTGCGCCAGCGCGGGGTGGTCATCTTCTCCCCGGAGGACGGCCAGCGCCTGGGCCTGCCGGGGATGGTCAACGAGCTGATCCGCGCCTGCGACGTCGACCTCACCGGGTCCGGGCCCGACGTCGACGCGCTGCTCACCGGCGACCCGGCCGCGCTGGCGCGGGCGATCACGGTGCTGGAGGCCGGCCGCGACCCGCAGCTGGCCGCGCGGCTGCGGGAGGCGGCCGCGGCGCGCACGGTGCCGGTGCTGGGCATCACCGGCACCGGCGGGTCGGGGAAGTCCTCGCTGACCGACGAGCTGCTGCGCCGGCTGCGCACCGACCAGGAGGACAAGCTGCGGGTCGCCGTCCTGGCGATCGACCCCACCCGGCGCCGCGGCGGCGGCGCGCTGCTCGGTGACCGGATCCGGATGAACGCCCTGGAGACCGGGGAGGGGTCGCACACCTTCTTCCGGTCGCTGGCCACGCGGTCGGCGGGGGCGGAGACGCCGGAGCACCTGGACGACGTGCTGTGCGCGGTGAAGGCGGCCGGCTTCGACCTGGTGGTCGTGGAGACGCCGGGCATCGGGCAGGGCGACGCCGGCATCGTGCCGTTCTCCGACGTCGCGCTGTACGTGATGACGCCGGAGTTCGGCGCCGCCTCGCAGCTGGAGAAGATCGACATGCTCGACTTCGCCGACGTCGTGGCGATCAACAAGTACGAGCGCCGCGGTGCCGAGGACGCCCGCCGCGACGTCGCCCGCCAGCTGGTGCGCAACCGGGAGGCCTTCGGGCAGTCGTGGGAGGAGATGCCGGTCTTCGGCACCAGCGCCGCCCGGTTCAACGACGACGGGGTCACCGCGCTCTACCAGCACCTGCTCGGGCTGCTGGCGGGCGCGGGGCTGCCGGTCGGGGCCGGCGTGCTGCCGCGGGTCGACGTGAAGGCGTCCTCCGGGCTGACCAGCGTCGTGCCGGCGCAGCGGTCGCGGTACCTGGCCGAGATCGCCGAGGCGGTCCGCGCCCACCACGCCACCACCGAGGCGCAGGCCGAGGTGGTCGGCCGGCGGCAGGCGCTGCGCACCACCGCCGCGCTGCTGGGCGACGACCCGGCCACCAGGCGGGTGCGGGAGCTGCTGGAGGCCGCCGACCGCGAGCTGCTGCCCGAGGTGCGCACCGTGCTGGAGGAGTGGCCGGCCCGGGTCGAGGACTACTCCGGCGACGAGTACGTCTACACCGTCCGCGGCAGGGAGATCCGCACCCCGCTGACGCGGGAGACGCTGTCGGGCAACCCCGTGCGCCGGGTCGCCCTGCCGCGCACCACGGACGAGGCGGAGCTGCTGCGCTTCCTGCGGCGGGAGAACCTGCCCGGCTTCTACCCGTTCACCGCCGGGGTGTTCCCCTTCAAGCGGGCCGGCGAGGCCCCGGCCCGGATGTTCGCCGGCGAGGGCGACGCGTTCCGCACCAACCGCCGCTTCACGCTGCTCTCCGCCGGCAGCGAGGCCACCCGGCTGTCCACGGCGTTCGACTCGGTCACCCTCTACGGGCGCGACCCGGACCCGCGGCCGGACGTCTACGGCAAGGTCGGCACCTCCGGGGTCTCCATCGCCACGCTGGACGACATGCGGGTCCTCTACTCCGGCTTCGACCTGTGCAGCCCCACCACGTCGGTGTCGATGACCATCAACGGCCCGGCGCCGGCGATCCTCGCGATGTTCCTCAACACCGCGATCGACCAGCGGCTGGAGGCCTTCCGGGCCGAGGAGGGCCGCGAGCCCGACCCGGGCGAGGCCGAGGAGATCCGCGCCTGGGTGCTGGCCAACGTCCGCGGCACCGTGCAGGCCGACATCCTCAAGGAGGACCAGGGCCAGAACACCTGCATCTTCTCCACCGAGTTCGCCCTGCGCTGCATGGCCGACATCCAGGAGTGGTTCATCGACCACTCCGTGCGCAACTTCTACTCGGTGTCGATCTCCGGCTACCACATCGCCGAGGCCGGGGCGAACCCGATCAGCCAGCTGGCCTTCACCCTGGCCAACGGCTTCACCTACGTGGAGTCCTACCTGGCCCGCGGCATGGCCATCGACGACTTCGCGCCCAACCTGAGCTTCTTCTTCTCCAACGGCATGGACGCCGAGTACTCGGTGATCGGCCGGGTCGCCCGCCGCATCTGGGCGGTGGCGATGAAGGAGCGTTACGGCGCCGGCGAGCGGTCGCAGAAGCTGAAGTACCACGTGCAGACCTCGGGCCGGTCGCTGCACGCGCAGGAGATGGACTTCAACGACATCCGCACCACCCTGCAGGCGCTGTGCGCGATCTACGACAACGCCAACAGCCTGCACACCAACGCCTACGACGAGGCCGTGACCACCCCGAGCGAGCACTCCGTCCGCCGCGCCCTGGCCATCCAGATGATCATCGACCGCGAGTGGGGGCTGGCCGGCAACGAGAACCCGCTGCAGGGCTCGTTCGTCATCGACGAGCTCACCGACCTGGTCGAGGAGGCGGTGCTGGCGGAGTTCGACCGGATCGCCGAGCGCGGCGGCGTGCTGGGCGCCATGGAGACCGGCTACCAGCGCGGCAGGATCCAGGACGAGTCGATGCTCTACGAGCACCGCAAGCACGACGGCAGCCTGCCCATCGTCGGGGTCAACACCTTCCTCGACCCGCACCGCGACCAGACCCCGCCCCAGCCGCTGGAGCTGGCCCGCGCCACCGAGGCGGAGAAGCAGTCGCAGCTGCAGCGGCTCGCGGACTTCCACGCCCGCCACGCCGACGAGGCGCCCGCGGCCCTCGCCCGGCTGCAGCAGGCGGCCACCGAGGGCGGCAACGTCTTCGCCGCCCTGATGGACGCCGTCCGGGTCTGCTCCCTGGGCCAGATCTCCGACGCCTTCTTCGAGGTGGGCGGCCAGTACCGGAGGAACGTGTAGGGCAGAGATGGCCATCTCTGCCCTCGTCGACGACCTCGGTACGGACGTCGACCTGCCGCGGCCGCCGCGGCGGATCGTGTCGCTCGTCCCGTCGCTCACCGAGGCGCTGGCGGTGACCGTCCCCGACCGGCTGGTCGGCGCCACCGACTGGTGCACCCACCCCGCCGGCCTCGACGTGACCCGCGTGCGCGGCACCAAGAACCCCAACCGGACGGCGGTCGAGGCGCTCGCCCCCGACCTGGTCGTGGCCAACCAGGAGGAGAACCGGCGGCTGGACGTCGAGCGGCTGCGTGCCGCCGGCGTGCCGGTGTGGGTGACGGTGATCGAGTCGGTCGACCAGGCGCTCACGTCGATGCGCCGGCTGTTCACCGAGGTCCTCGACGTCGGCGAGCCGGGCTGGCTGACCGAGGCGGCCACCGTGTGGGCCGAGCCGGAGGAGGACGGCGGGCTGCGGGTCGCCGTCCCCGTCTGGCGGGACCCCTGGATGGTCGTCGGCGCCCGCACCTTCACCGGCGACGTCCTCGCCCGCCTCGGCCTCGTCAACGTGTTCGCCGAGTCTGACGACCGCTACCCGAAGGTGACGGTCGAGGAGGTCGCCGCGTCCGGGCCGGACGTCGTCGTCCTGCCCGACGAGCCCTACGTCTTCACCCCCGACGACGGCCCCGAGGCATTCCCCGGCACCCGCTGCGCGCTGGTCTCCGGCCGTGACCTCACCTGGTACGGCCCCTCCCTGGGCCCGGCCCGGACCCGGCTGTCGGCGGCCGTGTCCGGCACCCCGGGAGGCCGATGAGTCCCGGTCCCCGCGGGGGTCGACACCGGCATGAGCCTGCGCCTGGACCCGGTCCGCGCCGTGCTGCAGCGGCAGGTCGACAGCGGCCGGCTGCCCGGCTTCGTCGCCGCGGTGCGCGCCCGCGGGGAGACCGTGGTGCTCACCGGCGGCACCACCGCGGCGGGCGGGACGGCGCCGATGCGCGAGGACACCCTGTTCCGGCTCGCCTCGGTGACCAAGCCGTTCGCCGGGGCGCTCACGCTGGCGCTGGCCGAGGACGGCGTCCTCGGTCTCGACGACCCGGTGGCGCGCTGGCTGCCCGAGCTGGCCGCGCCGCGCGTCCTGCGCGACCGGTCCGGCCCGCTGACCGACACCGTGCCCGCGGAGCGGCCGATCACCGTGCGGCACCTGCTGACCAACACCCCGGGCTTCGGCGGTCTCTGGGACGGCAGCCCGCTGGACCGGGCCGTCGAGGAGCGGCAGATCGGGCCCGGCCCGTGGGCGCCGCCGGTGGAGCCGGACGAGTACCTGCGCCGGCTGGCCGAGCTCCCGCTGGCCGCGCAGCCCGGCGAGGTCTGGCTGTACCACCTGGCCAGCGACGTGCTCGGCGTCCTGCTGTCCCGGGCCACCGGCCGCCCGGTCTCCGCCCTGCTGGCCGACCACGTCACCGGCCCGCTCGGGCTCGTGGACACCGCCTTCTGGACGCCGGCCCCGGACCGGCTGGCCACCTGCCACCTCGCGACCGACGCCGGCCTCGAGGAGATCGACGCCCCCGGCGGTTTCAGCCGGCCGCCGCGGTTCGAGAGCCTGGCCGCCGGCCTGGTGTCGACGGCGCCCGAGGTGCTGGGGTTCTACGCCGCGCTGGCCGACGGCGGTGCCCCGGTGCTGTCCGCCGGTGCGGTCGCCGCGATGACCGCCGACGCCCTGAGCGGCGCGCAGCGGGCCGCCGCGGCCGACTCCCTGGGCCCCGGCGTCTCCTGGGGGCTGCAGGTCGGCGTGTGCGTCGAGGCCGTCCGCCCCTGGGCGACCCCGGGTCGGTGGGGCTGGGACGGGGGCACCGGGACCAGCGCGTGGGCCGACCCCGCCCGCGACCTGGTGGCCGTCCTGCTCACCCAGCGCCTGTGGAGCGGTCCGGACGACGAGCCGGTCGAGTTCTGGCAGACCCTCGCCGGCTGCCTGTGAGCGGCCCGCGTGGCCACGGACGCCGTCCCCGGGACGGCCGTCGTGGCCACTATGGCCGCTGACGAGCGGGGCGGGCGCGGATGAGGTTCATCGCCACCATGCTGAGCGCGACGACGCCGTCCTGGTTGACCAGCTCGATGCGGGTGCGCACCAGCCCGCGGTCGGGCCTGGACCGGGACAGCCGCGCCTCCACCACGGTGGTGCGCAGCGTCAGCTCGTCACCGGGCCGCACCGGGGCGATCCAG
Source organism: Geodermatophilus sp. SYSU D00079 (assembly GCF_054050635.1). Lineage (NCBI taxonomy): Bacteria > Bacillati > Actinomycetota > Actinomycetes > Geodermatophilales > Geodermatophilaceae > Geodermatophilus > Geodermatophilus sp. SYSU D00079. Next base: position 64,647 of record NZ_JBJGZS010000021.1, read on the forward strand.
CGCAGCTCGTCGACGCCGGGGGAGCCCAGGCTGGACACGGGGGAGAGGTACTCGTCGGCGAACAGCCGCATCATCAGCGCGCAGGTGTGCCAGCCGCTGGCGATCAGCCCGCCGTACGGCCCGGCCGCGGCGGCCTCGGCGTCGACGTGGAACGGCTGCGGGTCGAACCGCCGGCCGAAGTCGACGACGTCGGCCTCCGCCACCGTCAGCCGGCCGACCTCGGCGGTCCACCCGGGCTCGTAGTCCTCGAACCAGCGCTCGTCGCCCACCGGCCCGAACGTAGGCGACTGGAGCCGCCCGCGCGCCCGGTGGGCGTCGTCCCAGGTTGCTAGCGTGACCGGCGTGGTGTCGCCCTCCGGCCCCCTCGCGGGCATCCGCGTCGTCGAGCTGGCCGGGCTGGGGCCCGCTCCCTACGCCTGCATGCTGCTGGCCGAGCTGGGCGCCGACGTCGTCCGGGTCGACCGCCCCGGGGGCGGCACGCAGCTGGTGTCGCCGGCCAAGGAGGCGCTGCACCGCAGCCGCCCGTCGGTCGCCGTCGACCTCAAGACCCCCGGCGGGCGCGACCTGGTCCTCCGGCTGGTGGAGTCCGCCGACGTGCTGGTGGAGGCCCTGCGCCCCGGCGTCACCGAGCGCCTCGGCCTCGGTCCGGACGACTGCCTGGCCCGCAACCCGCGGCTGGTCTACGCGCGGATGACCGGCTGGGGGCAGGAGGGCCCGCTGGCCGCCCGCGCGGGCCACGACATCAACTACCTCGGCCTCACCGGCGCCCTGCACGCCATCGGGACGGCGGACAAGCCCGTCCCGCCGCTCAACATCGGCGCCGACTTCGGCGGCGGGTCGATGTTCCTCGTCGTCGGCGTCCTCGCCGCGCTGCTGGAGCGCGGCAGCAGCGGGCAGGGGCAGGTGGTCGACGCCGCGATGGTCGACGGCGCGAGCTCCCTGGTCACGATGGTCTACGGAATGCTCGGTGCCGGCATGTGGCAGGACCGGCGCGCGGCCAACCTGCTCGACGGCGGCGCCCCGTTCTACGACACCTACGCCTGCGCCGACGGCCGGCACGTCGCCGTCGGGGCGATCGAGCCGCAGTTCTACGCCCAGTTCCTCGCCGGCCTCGGCCTCACCGGCGACCTGCCCGGCGGGCAGTACGACGTCGACCGGTGGCCCGAGCAGCGGCAGATGATCGCCGAGGTCCTCGCCACCCGCACCCGCGACGAGTGGACGGCGGTCTTCGCCGACACCGACGCCTGCGTCACCCCGGTGCTGGGGCTCACCGAGGCGCCGTCCCACCCGCACATGGCCGCGCGCGGCACGTTCACCGACGCCGGCGGCCACCCCCAGCCGGGGCCGGCGCCCCGCTTCTCCAGGACGCCCGGCGCGGTGCGCGGCGCTCCCCGCGGCCCCGGGCAGGACACCCGAACGGCGCTGCAGGCGTGGGGCGTGCCCGCCGACGAGGTGGCGCGGTTGCTGGACTCCGGCGCCGTCGTCCAGGCCGACTGACCCGACCCGGCCCGGGCCGGTGATCCCCCAGACGACTGCGAAGGAGGCCCCGTGGCGGACGAGGTGCTGGTCGAGCGGCGCGACGGCGTCCAGGTCATCACGATCAACCGGCCGGAGGCGAGGAACGCGCTCACCCGGTCGGTGGCCGAGGCCGTGGCGGCGGCGGTCGACGAGCTCGACGCCGACGACGGGCTGCGGGTCGGCGTCCTCACCGGCGCCGGCGGCACCTTCTCCGCCGGGATGGACCTCAAGGCGTTCCTGCGCGGGGAGACCCCGGCCATCGAGGGCCGCGGGCTGTGCGGGATCACCCAGACCCCGCCGCGCAAGCCGTTCGTCGCCGCCGTCGAGGGCTGGGCGCTGGCCGGCGGGTTCGAGCTGGTGCTGGCCTGCGACCTCGTCGTGGCCGCGGAGGACGCGCGGTTCGGCGTCCCGGAGGTCAAGCGCGCGCTGGTCGCCGCCGCCGGCGGGGCGTTGCTGCTGCCGCGGCGGGTCCCGACCAACGTGGCGATGGAGATGCTGCTGACCGGCGACCCGATCAGCGCCCCGCGCGCGGCCGAGGTGGGCCTGGTCAACCGACTGACCCCGACCGGGGGCGCGCTGGACGGCGCCCTGCAGCTGGCCGCCACCGTCGCCGCCAACGGCCCGCTGGCTCTCGCCGTCACCAAGCAGGTCGCCCGCGGCGGCGCGGACTGGACGACGGAGGAGGGCTGGGCGCGGCAGGCGGAGCTGGTCGCCCCGGTGGCCACCAGCGCCGACGCGCGGGAGGGCGCCACCGCCTTCGCCGAGAAGCGGGCCCCGGTCTGGCAGGGCCGCTGAGCCGGTGCCGGTGCGGGGACGTCGTCCCCGTGCCGGAAGGGCTGTCGGAGCCGGTCCCGCCGCGGTGGTAGACCGGCAGGGTGCAGGCGCAGGGTCTGCCGGATCGAGGGGGACATGAGCGCGGAGACCACACCCGAGCCGGGGGTCGCCACCGCGCCGCCGACGACCCCGCCGCCCCTGGGCGCGCTGGCGATCCTGCGCATCGGCGGGTTCCTCGTGCTCTACCTCAACGCCGCCGCGGTCTTCCTCGGCGTCATGGGCCAGGCGATCGCCCGCAGCTGGCTGGCCTTCGAGCTCACCGGCTCCAACGCCGCCCTCGGCGGGGTGCTGCTCTCCTTCGGCATCGCGCTGCTGATCGCCACCCCGTGGGGCGGGGTGGCCGCCGACCGGCTGCCCAAGCGGCTGGTGCTGCAGCTGTCGGTCCTGGTCCTGGCCGCCTCGAGCGCGTGGATCGGCCTGGCCGTCGTCTTCGACGTCATCGAGTACTGGATGCTGCTGGGCGCCGGCGTCCTCCAGGCGGTCGGGTTCGCGCTGTTCAACCCGGCCCGGATGGCGTTCCTGTCCGAGCTCGTGCCGCGCGGGTCGGTGCCGCAGGCGGTGTCGCTGCTGCTGGTCAACGCCGAGGTGAACCGGGTCGTCGGCCCCGCCCTGGCCGGTGTGGTGGTCGGGGCGGTCGCGTGGGGAACCGAGGCGGTCTTCCTCACCAGCGCCGGGCTGGCCACCGTCGGGGTGCTGCTCACCGGCGCGCTCCCGCCCGGGCGCCGGCGCGGGGAGCCGTCGGACCGCTCCCCGCTCGGGGAACTGGCCGACGGCGTCCGCTACGTCCGGCGGCACCGCGAGCTGTCCGCGCTGACCTGGTGCGGCATCGGCGTCACGATGTGCGGGATGCCGTACCTGGCGTTCATGCCGACCATCTCCAGCGACCTGTTCGGGCTCGGCTCGGTCGGTTACGGCGTGCTCTCGGCCATGTCGGCCGTCGGCGGTGTCACGGCCGGCCTGCTGCTCGGACGGCGGTCGTCCCGGGCGCGGGAGGGGCGGGTGTTCGCCGGCTCCGGGGCGCTGTTCGGCCTGGCCATCTGCGCGCTGGCCGTGACCCCGAACGCCGGTGTCGCCGTCGCCGTCCTGCTGGTCATCGGCGGGGCGATGCTGGCCTTCCAGACCACCAACCAGTCGCAGCTGATCGCGCTGTCGGACATGGAGTACCACGGCCGCGTGCAGTCGCTGATCATGCTCAGCTTCGGGGCCTTCGGCATCGCGGCGCTGCCGCTGGGCCTGCTCGCCGACGTCATCGGCCTGCGCTGGACGCTCACCGGGATGGGCGTCGGCGTCCTGCTGTTCGTGCTGCTCTACGTACTCGTCAGCCGGCGCGGGGGCAGCGCCCGGCAGCTGCGCGACCTGGGCTGACCCTCAGCGCCAGTCGACCCCGGGCAGAGTCGCGCTCCAGGACTCCACGATCCGGCCGTCGGCCACCCGGTGCACCACCAGCCAGGTGACCACCGAGGTGTCGCCGGTGTCGAGGTTCACCCCCGTGGTCGTGGCGCGGGTCCAGACCCGGTCGCCCTCGGTGACCTGGTCGTCGACGGTCGTGGCCGGGTCGTGCAGCAGCTGCCAGGAGTTGGCCACCTCGCGCCGGAACTCCGCACGGGTCAGCGACCGGGTGCCGGCCGACGAGTGCCGGACGTAGGGCTCGCCGATCAGCTCGTCGATGACCCCGAGCTCCCGCCGGTTCCACAACCCGTCCCAGTACCGCCGCACGATCGCGGTCACCGCCTGCTGCTCCACGGGCCCGACCTTAGAGGCGGGCCCCGGCGCCGCCGTCCGACGGCACCGGGACCGGCCCGTCGTTCACTCCACGACCACCCGGCCGGGGGGCAGCAGCGGCTCGCGCTTGAGCTCGGCCCGGGCGATCGAGCGCAGGTGCACCTCGTCGGGGCCGTCGAACAGCCGCATCGCCCGGTGCCAGGCGTACATGGCCGCCAGCGGCGTCACGTCGGTCATGCCGGCGCCCCCGTGCACCTGGATGGCGCGGTCGATGACGCGGGTGGCGGCGCGGGGGACGGCCACCTTCGCCATCGCCACGAGGTCCTTGGCGGCCTTGTTGCCCTGCGTGTCGATGACCTGGCAGGCGCGGTGGCACAGCAGGCGGGCCTGCTCGATCTCCAGCCGGGACTCCGCGACCGACTGCTGGACGACGCCCTGGTCGGCCAGCGGCCCGCCGAACGCCACCCGCTCGGTGGCACGCGCGGTGAGCAGCGCCAGCGCGCGCTCGGCCGCGCCGAGGGCGCGCATGCAGTGGTGGATGCGGCCGGGGCCCAGCCGGGCCTGGGCGGCGGCGAACCCGCCGCCCTCCTCGCCGACCACGTTGGTCACCGGCACGCGGACGTCCTCGAAGCGCACCTGGGCGTGGCCGTGCTGGTCGTGGTGGCCCAGCACCGGGTAGTCGCGGACGACGGTCACCCCGGGGGTGTCCCGCGGCACGATCACCATCGTCTGCTGGCGGTGGGTCGGCGCCGACGGGTCGGTCTTGCCCATGAGGATGAACAGGGCGCAGCGGGGGTCCATCGCGCCGCTGGTCCACCACTTGCGGCCGTTGATGACGTAGTCGTCGCCGTCCCGCTCGATGCGGGTGCCGATGTTGGTGGCGTCGCTGCTGGCGACGTCCGGCTCGGTCATGGCGAACGCCGAGCGGATCTCGCCCTGCAGCAGCGGCTCCAGCCACTGCTTCTTCTGCTCCTCGGTGCCCAGCAGGTGCAGCAGCTCCATGTTGCCGGTGTCGGGGGCGGCGCTGTTGATCGCCTCCGGCGCGAGGTCCAGGCTCCACCCGGACAGCTCCGCGATCGGCGCGTACTCCAGCTGGGTCAGCCCGGACTCCGCCGGCAGGAACAGGTTCCACAGCTCCCGCTCGCGCGCCTTCTGCTTGAGCGTCTCGACCACCGCCGGCACCTCGTGCCCGTCGGGCCCGGCCGCCCGCCGCGCGGCCAGGTACTCCGCCTCGGCCGGCAGCACCTCCTCGCGCATGAAGGCGACCATGCGGTCGTAGAGCTCGCGGGCGCGGGGGGACGGCGGGGACAGCTCGTTGTGCGACATGGCATCTCCTGTCGGACCGGCGGGGGGCTCCGCCTCGACCGTAGGGACTCCCGCTGCCGCCCGCGCGCGGGGTGGGGGCGACCCGTCAGGCGCTGGCCGGGCCGCCCTCGGCGGCGCGGGCGACGTCGCGGTGCGGGCGGGACTGCCACACCGCCCACTCCGCGCTGACGTCGCCCGCGGTGCGCAGGAGCCGGGGCAGGTGCTCGCCGACCAGGTGCGCCGTCGAGGTCTCCGCCGCGTGCACGGTGACGTTCATGGCCGCCCGTACCGCGCCGGAGGCGTCGCGCACCGGGACGGCGACCGAGCGGACCCCCGGGGCGAGCTCCTCGTCGGCCAGCGCCCAGCCCCGCGCCCGGACGTCGACCAGCTCCTCGCGCAGCTGGTCGGGGGTGCGGCCGATGTAGGCGGGCAGGCCCGCGCGGCTGGGCTGGGCCAGCGTCGCCTCGAGCTCGGCCGGGCTCAGGGCGGCCAGCAGCACCTTGCCCTGCGAGGTCTGCACCGCCGGGAACCGGGTGCCGATCTCGACCCGCAGCGTGATCAGCTTGGGCACCGACACCCGCGCCACGTACACGACGTCGGAGCCGTCCAGCTGCGTCATGGACGACGACTCGCCGGTGCTGGCCACCAGCGCCTCCATGTGCGGCCGGGCGATGTCCCACAGCCCCAGGGCGCCGACGTAGGCCATGCCGAGGGTGAGCACCTTCGGGGTGAGCTGGAAGGCGTTGCCGACCGCGCGGACGAAGCCGAGCTCCTCCAGCGTGAGCAGCAGCCGGCGGGCGGTCGGGCGGGCCAGGCCCGCGGCCGTGGCCACCTCCGACAGCGTCATGCTCCGGTGGTCGGCGTCGAAGCAGGCCAGCACGTCCAGCCCCCGTGCCAGCGCCTCGACGAAGTCCGGTCCGGTACCGCGACCCGCCATCGTGTCTCCCCCTGTCTCCGGCGAGATCACGCGATCTCGCCCGCCTGCGCCGGCGGCTCCGTGCGAGATCACGCGATCTCGCACGGATCCGCCGCAGAGGTCAGCGTCCGAGGACGCGGTCCTCGCCGCCGGCCCGCTTCGACTCGTCCTTGAAGTCGCTGTACTGGTACGGGTTGTCGAGGATCTCGGCCTCCGCGGCGGGCTTGTCGGGGAACATCCCGGCCTGCCACGCCTCCTCGCCGATCTCCGCGCGCAGGTACTCGATCGTGTTCTCGATCTCGCGGCGCACCGGCGCGAGGTCGATCCCGACCAGCCGCCCGTCGTACTTCACGACCCGGCCGTCGACGATGACCGTGTGGACGTCGCCCCGCTGTGCCTGGAACGCGACGTGCCCCAGCGGGTTGAGCAGCGGGAAGGACACCGGGGAGGCGTCGTTCTTGACGAGCACGACGTCGGCCTTCTTGCCGACCTCCAGGCTGCCCAGGTCGTCGTCGCGGCCGATCGTGTGCGCACCGCCCCGGGTGGTCCACTCCACGACCTGCTGAGCGCGCAGCCGCAGGTGGGTGATCGTGTCGCCCTTGAGGTGCGCGGTCAGGTGCTCGGACATGCGGTCGGCGTTGAGCGTCGCCCGCATCGCGGAGAACATGTCGCCGCTCCACCACACGCTGGTGTCCATCGACAGCGACACCGGGATGCCGTACTGCAGCACCTGCTCGGTGGGGGCGTGCCCCTGCCCCGCGCTGCACTCCGACTCCGTGGCCACCGAGATCGAGCCACCGGTGGCGGCGATGCGCTGGTAGGAGTCCCGGGTCAGGGTGGACGCGTGGACGTAGGTGGTCTCCGGCGTCATGAAGCCGTTGTCGTACATCTGCTGGATGCCGGTGTCGCTGGTGGCACCCCACACGCCGGCGTGGGTGGTCACCGGCAGCCCGAGGTCGCGGGCCACCTCGAAGGCGGCCTTCTCGGGGAACGCCGGGTCGCCGGTCACGTCGAAGGCGATCTGCACGCCCATCATGTCGTCGCGGGCGTCGCGCAGCCGCTCCAGGAACGACCGGACGGCGGGGTCGGCGGTCCACTCCCAGGGACCGGCCTGGATGTTGCCGTAGGCGAGGACGAAGCGACCGGGCACCGAGCGCAGGGCGTCCAGGGCGGCCTCGGCGTGGTCGACCGACTGCAGGTTGTGCGACCAGTCGACGGTGGTGGTGACACCGGCGTCGAGGGACTCGATGGCGGCCAGCCGGTTGCCGGCGGCGATGTCCTCGGGGCGGAACTTCTTGCCGTGCTCGAGGTAGTACCAGACGAAGTACTGGGTGAGGGTCCAGTCCGCGCCGTAGCCGCGCATCGCCGTCTGCCACATGTGCCGGTGGGTGTCGATCATGCCCGGCATGACGATCCCGCCGGAGGCGTCGATCTCCTGGGTGCCCTCGGGGACCTCCAGGCGCGGGCCGACGGCGGCGATCCGGTCGTCGACGACGAGCACGTCGGCGTCGGGGAGCACGGTGCAGGCGCCGTCCATGGTCAGCACGGTGCCGCCGCGCAGGACCACGGGGCGTCCGGCCTGCGGGACCGGGCCGTCGGAACTGGTCATCGTCTCCTCCTCGAGACAGGCGACCGAGCGGACCTGCGTCCGTATACCGGTCACGACGTCGGATCGAGCCACCCTCGCGCCGCGTGCGCGACGCTGTCAACACCTCCGCCCGCCGCGTCGGCGGGCGGCGCGGTCACCGGCGGCGGCTTGACAGTGACGGAGGTCGCCCCAAGACTCAGGACGCGGTGTGCGGACCTTCGTCCGCATGCCGGTCGCCAGCTATGAGAGGGGCTTGCCCGATGACCGCACACGCGCTCCCACCGGGCGTGACACCGGGTGGGGGCCCGCTCTCGGGCCTGCTGGTCGCCGACTTCTCCCGGGTCCTCGCCGGCCCCTACGCCACCATGCTCCTGGCCGACCTCGGCGCCGAGGTGGTCAAGGTCGAGAGCCCCGCCGGGGACGACACCCGCAGCTGGGCGCCGCCGGTCCGCGACGGGGTCTCCACCTACTACCTCGGCGTCAACCGCAACAAGCGCTCCATCGCCCTGGACCTCAAGGACGACGGCGACGCGGCCGCCGCGCGGGAGCTGGCCCGCCGCGCCGACGTGCTCATCGAGAACTTCAAGCCCGGCGGCCTGGCCCGGTTCGGCCTGGACTACGAGACGGTCGCCGAGGACAACCCGGGCATCGTCTACGCCTCGATCAGCGGCTTCGGCAGCGGTCCGGAGGGCCGCAAGCTGCCCGGCTACGACCTCATCGTGCAGGCCATCTCCGGCCTGATGAGCCTCACCGGCGACCCCGACGGCGAGCCGTACCGCGCCGGCATCTCGGTGTTCGACGTCATGGCCGGACTGCACGCCACCATCGGCGTCCTCAGCGCGCTCAACGCCCGGCACGAGACCGGCCGGGGCCAGCACGTCGAGGTCAACCTGCTCGCCTCGGCGCTGTCCGGGCTGGTCAACCACTCCAGCGCCTACGTCGCCGGGGGCGTCGTGCCCTTCCGCATGGGCAACAGCCACCCGAGCCTGTTCCCGTACGAGCCGCTGCCGTGCTCGGACGGCGACCTGATCATCACCGCCGGCAACAGCGGCCAGTTCCGCAAGCTGGTCGAGGTGCTCGGCGTGCCCGAGCTCGCCGACGACCCGCGCTTCCTGCGCAACGAGGACCGCACCGCCAACCGCGACCAGCTGCGGCCGCTGCTGGTCGAGCGGCTGCGCACGCGGACCAAGCAGGAGTGGTTCCGCGACATCATCGCCGCCGGGGTGCCGTGCGGGCCGATCAACACCGTCGACCAGGGGGTGGCCTTCGCCGAGGAGGTCGGCCTGGACCCCGTGGTCACCGTGGGGGAGGGGGACGCCGCGGTGCCGTCGGTGCGCAACCCGATCCGGTTCTCCGCCACCCCGGCCGACTACCGGCTGCCCCCGCCGCGCCTGGACCAGCACGGTGCCGAGATCCGCGAGTGGCTGGCCGCGCCGGCCGCCCGCACCGCCGACGGGCGGGAGGGGACGGCGTGAGCGACGAGGGCCGCCCGGTCTACGAGACCGCGCTGGGCGCCTCCAGCCTGGAGAGCATCACCCTCCTGGGCTCGGACCTCGCCGGCGACGTGATGGGCGAGGTGGGCTTCGGGGAGCTGGCCTTCTGGCTGGCCACGCAGCGACGGCCGTCGAAGGGGGAGACCCGCGTCTTCGAGGCGGTGCTGGCGGCGCTGGCCGACCACGGGTTCACCCCGACCGCGATCGTCACCCGGCTGACCTACCTGTCCGCCCCCGACTCGGTGCAGGGGGCGCTCGCCGCGGGCCTGCTGGGTGGCGGTTCCCGGTTCCTGGGGGTCACCGAGGACTGCGGCCGCTTCCTGCACGACGTCCTCACCTCGTTCGACGGCGACCTGCCCACCGACGACGCCGGGTGGGACGCCCTCGCGCGGGAGACCGTGCAGGCCCAGCGCGCGGCCCGGCGGTTCGTGCCGGGCCTGGGCCACCACGTGCACAAGCAGGGCGACCCCCGCACCCCGCGGCTGTTCGCGATCGCGGCGGAGGAGGGGCTCTACGGCCCGCACCTGTCGCTGTTCGCCGCGATCGGCCGCGTGCACCCCCAGGTGCTGGGGAAGACGCTGCCGCTCAACGGCGCCGGCGTCTGCGGGGCCGCCCTGGCCGACCTGGGGCTGCCGCTGGAGCTGCTGCGCGGGTTCGCGCTGCTGGCCCGCACCGCGGGGCTGATCGGCCAGCTGGCCGAGGAACTGCGGCACCCTGTGGGCAACCAGATCTTCCTGTCGGTGGACCTCAACAACCGGTCCGTCGCGCCCGACCCGTACACCCCTGACATCGACGCCAACGGAGGTCGGCATGGCTGAAGTCGCCGCGGTCATCGCGTCCACGCACCACCCGTTCTACTACCGGGCCAAGACGTCGACCGGCGCGGACCGCCCGCCGTTCGCCGACGAGTGGGTCGCCAAGCAGGAGGCGTTCGCCGAGACGCTCAACCGTGCCGAGCCCGACGTGCTGGTGATGGTCGGCAGCGACCACTTCCACCAGCTGTGGCTGGACAACATGCCGCAGTTCCTCGTCGGCAAGGCGCCCTGGTTCGACGCCAACTGGTACAACGAGGAGCGCGAGTTCGGCCTGCCCCGGCTGAAGCTGCGCGGCGAGGAGGACCTCGCGGCGCACATCCTGCGCGACGGCCTGGACCGGGACTTCGACCTGGCCTTCTCCAACGAGCTGCGGATCGACCACAGCATCACCTGCCCGATCATCGCGCTGCGGCCGGAGGCCGACCTGCCGATCGTGCCGGTGTACACCAACATCTTCGCCCCGCCGCTGCCGCAGCCGAGGCGGTTCGTGCAGCTGGGCAAGGCGCTGCGCGAGATGGTCGAGTCCTGGGAGAGCGACAAGCGGGTGGCGATCATCGGCACCGGTCACCTGTCGCTGGAGCTGGGCGGCCCCCGCCAGTTCGGCGAGCACGGCCCCGACCCCGAGTTCGACCGCAAGGCCATCGAGTGGATCGCCAGCGGCGACATCGAGGGCTGCCTGGCCGAGGTCAGCCTGGACAGCCTGCACGCCCCGGGCAACGCCACCCACGGCTTCATGGACTTCATGCTCATGATGGGCGTCGCCGGCGAGGGCCAGAAGGCCGCCCACGTCGACAGCCTCGACCTGTTCCACACGATGGAGGCCTACTTCACCTGGTACCCCAACGGGGCCCCGGCCTGAGCCCGCGGACGACGACCGGAACGGAGATCCCGGCATGAGCAAGTACCTGCTCGACAAGTTCCTCTACACCGTCGACCGCGACCCCGACCTGGTCGAGCGCTACCGCGAGGACCCGGCCGGCACGGTCGAGTGGTGGGAGGCCGAGATGGCCAACAAGATCCTCAACGTCGTCGACGCCGAGAGGTCCACCTGGCTGGAGTTCACCGACGAGGAGCGCACGGCCCTGCGCGAGCACGACCACGTGACGCTGTTCCAGATGGGCGCCCACCCATTCCTCACGCTCACGCTGTTCATCGCCATGTTCGAGCGCGACCACGGCCCGCTGGAGTACCAGAAGGCGTACGGGAAGGCGATGGAGCACATCTCCATGCCCTACCCGGACATCTCCACCTGAGCGGGCGGACGCCGTGCGCGCGGCCGTCCTGACCACCCCCGGCGCGCCGCCGCGGCTCGGAACGCACCCGGCGCCCGAGCCCACCGTGGGCCGCACCCTGGTGCGGGTCACCGCGGCGCCGGTGGTGCCGCTGGACCTGCTCTGCGCCTCGGGCACCTCGTACTTCGGCCGCCCGGCGACGCCGTACGTGCCCGGGGTGCAGGGCGTGGGCGTCGTCGAGCGGTCGGGGGTGCACCGGCCGGGCACCCGGGTCTGGTTCGCGACGTCGGCCGGGATGGCGCCGGGCGACGGCAGCCTCGGCGAGCTGTGCGCGGTGCCGGACGCCGACGTCGTCCCGGTGACCGCGGACGTGCCCGACGAGCTCGCCGCCGCCCTGGGGCTCTCCGCGGTCGCCGCCTGGATGGCGCTGACCTGGCGCGGGCGGTTCGTGCCGGGGGAGCGGGTGGTCGTCCTCGGTGCGGGGGGCGCCGTGGGTCAGGTCGCCGTCGGCGCCGCGCGCCTGCTGGGTGCCGCGCGGGTGGTCGCGGTCTGCCGGCCGGGCGGCTCCGCGGAGCGGGCCCGCCGGGCCGGCGCCGACGAGGTGGTGCCGCTGTCGGCCGACGTCGACGACCTCACCGCCCGGCTCGCGGAGGCGACCGGTGCGGCCGACGTCGTCGTCGACCCGGTGTTCGGGACGGCGGCGACCGCGGCCTCCCGGGTGCTGGCCCCCTTCGGCCGGCTGGTGACCCTCGGTGGCGCCTCAGGCGACGAGGCGCGGTTCTCCTCCTCGGTGCTGCGCAGCCGCAGCGCCGAGGTGCTCGGCTACACCAACAACGCCCTCACCCCCGAGCAGCGGGCGCAGGCGCTGACCGACGTCCTCGCGCACGCCGAGCGCGGCGCCCTGGCCGTCGACCACCTCGTGCTGCCGCTGGCGGAGGTCGAGCGGGGCTGGGCGCTGACCGCCGAGGGCGCCGGACGGCGGGTCGTGCTCGTCCCGGGACCGCCGACCGGCTGACCGCCGTCCCGCCCTCCGCCGGGCGGTTGTGGCCCTTGACACACCGCGGAGCGCCGGGCATCGTCCCGGTGTCCGCGACGCGGACAACTGTCCACTACCGCAGCCGTGCGGCCCCGCGCGTTGGAAGGACCCCTCCGGACATGACCACGACCGCACCGACCTCGGCCCCCACCTACGACGGGGACATCTTCACCGACGAGGCGCTGCTCGAGCCCTACGAGGACTACCGCGCCCTCCGCGAGCTGGGGCCCGCGGTCTGGCTGTCGCAGCACGGCGCCTACGCCGTCGCCCGGTACGACGAGGCCAAGGCCGTCCTCATGGACAGCGACACCTTCCGCTCGGCCAACGGCATCGCGCTCAACGAGCCGGCCAACCAGGCGATCCTCGGCTGCACGCTGGCCAGCGACGGCGAGCTGCACGCGCACCTGCGCCAGGTCGTGGCCCACCGGCTGACCCCGCGCGCGCTGCGGCCGATGAAGGACACCGTCACCGAGAAGGCCGAGGAGCTCGTCGCCGCCCTGGTCGAGAAGGGCTCGTTCGACGCCGTCGCCGATCTGGCCCGGGCGCTGCCGCTGTCGATCGTCCCGGACTTCATCGGCTGGCCGCAGGAGGGCCGGGAGCACCTGCTGCGCTGGGCCGGCGCCAACTTCGACTCCTTCGGGCCGATGAACGCCCGCACCGAGCGGGCGCTGCCGCAGTGCGGCGAGATGGCCGCCTACGGCGCCGAGATCGTCCGCACCCGCAATGTCTCGCCCGGCAGCCTCGGCGCCGGCGTCCTCGAGGCCGTCGACAGCGGCGACATCTCCACCGAGCAGGCGATGATGCTCATGCTCGACTACCTCGCCCCGTCGCTGGACACGACGATCAGCGCGGTCGGCAGCGCCGTGTGGCTGTTCGCCGAGAACCCCGACCAGTGGGACCTCGTTCGCAACGACCCCGGCCTGATCCCGAACGCGGTCAACGAGGTGGTGCGCATCGAGTCGCCGATCCGCTCCTTCGGCCGGCTCACCAGCCGCGACACGACGATCGGGGACGTGCAGATCCCCGAGGGCTCCCGGGTGCTGGTCATCTACGCCTCGGCCAACCGGGACGAGCGCCGTTTCGAGCGGCCCGACGAGTTCGACGTCACCCGCGCCAACGCCGTCCACCAGCTCGGCTTCGGCATGGGCGAGCACGGGTGCGCCGGCGCCGGCCTGGCCCGCATGGAGACCGAGTCCCTGCTGCGGGCGCTGGCGCCGCGGGTGGACCGCTTCCACCTGCAGGGCACCGAGCGGGCGCTGAACAACCTCATCCGCGCCTTCGGCCGGGTCGACGTCACCATCGACCGGACGCCCACCGCGGGCTGAGCACCGACCGACGCCGCACCGGGCCCCCTGCCGCCGGCAGGGGGCTCAGTGCCGTCCGCGCAGCTGCTCGCCGATCCGCTCGCCCACCGTCTCCAGCAGCGCGGCGGCGTCGGTCATGCAGCGGGTGACGTCGGGCTCCAGCTCGGCCAGCGTGTGCACCGCGCCCAGCCCGGCGTCCCGGGCCTGGGCCGCGCTGATCGCGCTGCGCCCGGCGACGGCGACCACCGGCGTCCCGGCCTCCCGCGCGACCGCGGCCAGCCCGACCGGGCCCTTGCCGCGCAGGCTCTGGCCGTCCAGCGAGCCCTCCCCGACCACCACCAGCGCGGCGCCGCGCACGGTGTTGGCGAAGCCGGTGAGGTCCAGCAGCAGCCGGACGCCGGGGGTGAGCCGCGCGCCGAGCACGCTGGCCAGCCCGAAGGCGATGCCGCCGGCCGCCCCGGCGCCCGGCTCGTCACGCCGGTCGGCCCCCGTCGCGTCGGCCACGACGTCGGCCCAGCGGGTCAGGGCGGCGTCCAGCCGGTCGACGGTGGCCGGCGCAGCGCCCTTCTGCGGGCCGTAGACGGCCGCGGCGCCCTCCGGACCGGTCAGCGGGTTGTCCACGTCGCAGGCCACGACCAGCTCCGCCTCGGCCAGGCGCGGGTCCAGGCCGGTGAGGTCCAGGCGGGCCGCTGCGGCCAGCCCGGCGCCGCCGGGGACGACGTCGCCGCCGTCGGCGGTGCGGATGCGGGCACCCAGGCCGACGAGGGCGCCGGCGCCGCCGTCGGTGGTGGCGCTGCCGCCCACGCCGAGCACGATGCGACGCGCCCCGGCGTCGAGCGCGTCGGCGACCAGCCGGCCGACGCCGAGGGTCGTGGCGTGCAGGGCGGTCGACTCGGTCGGGCCCGCGGGCGGCAGGAGCGCCAGGCCGGCCGTCGCCGACATCTCGAGGACGGCGGTGTCGCCGCGCACCGCGTAGCGGGCCGCCACCGGCTCCCCGAGCGGGCCGGGCACCTCGCGGGTCCGGGCGGTGAAGCCGTGGGCGAGCACGAGGTCGACGGTGCCCTCGCCGCCGTCGGCGATCGGCGTCTCCACCAGCTCGGCGTCCGGGAGGCTGCGGCGCAGGCCGCGGGCCAGGGCGGCGGCCACCTCGGCGGCGGGCAGCGACCCCTTGAACTTGTCGGGGGCGAGCACGATCCGCGGTGTGGTCATCCCGGTCGGCCGGCGAGGTAGGGGATCGTCTGGGGCCCCTCGGGGAGGTAGCAGACCCGGGCGCCGGGCCCGTGCCGCCGGACGGCGTCGTCGATCGCCCCGGCCAGGTCGGGCGCGGGGACCAGGTGCGCGGCCCGGACCTCCTCGGCGGGCAGCCCGGAGCAGTGCAGCTGCACCTCGGCCTTGGCGAGGACGCGCGCCAGCACCTGCACCTGCCACTGGTCGGGGACCGAGAAGCCGGGGGAGTTGATGAGCTCCAGCAGGCCGGCCGGGTCCGGCGCCGAACCCAGCACCTCCGCGAAGGAGCCGTGCGCCGGCAGGCCGTCGGCGCACTCGGCGGCCACGACCACCGTCCCGCCCGGGCGCACCACCCGCTCGGCGGCGGCCATGCCCTTCACCGCCTGGTAGAGGTTCTGGTCCAGGGGGAAGCCGGAGTTCGTCGTCACGACCACGTCCATCGGGTGCGGGACGGCGCGCATCGCGGCGGCGCGGGCGAGCTCGCAGGCGCGGGCGTGCATCGCGAACAGCTCGCCGCAGACCACGTGCGTGATCCGCTTCTGCCGGTCCAGCAGCACGTCCAGGGCCAGGTCGGGCGCCGCGGCCGCGGCACAGGCCCGGATGTCGCGGTGGACCGGGTTGTCCTCCACCACCCCCCAGGTGGCCAGCGGGCTGCCGATGCGGGCGGCGTCGTGCAGCACCATCACGGTGTCCAGACCGGCCAGCCCGGGGGCGACCATCTTCGGCCCGCCGCTGAAGCCGGCGAAGAAGTGCGGCTCCACGAAGCCGGTGGTGATCCGCAGGTCGGCGGCCAGCCACCGGGAGTTCAGCTCCAGCGGCACGCCGTCCCCGACCGTGCCCAGGGAGGTCAGCGACGAGCGGTCGCGGGCGTCGTGGTTGACCACCTCGCAGCGGCTCATGACGTCCTCGCCCAGCATGGCGCGCAGCTCGTCCCGGGTGTTGCCGCGGTGCGTGCCGGTGGCGACCAGGACGACGACCTCGCAGCCGCGGGCGGCGCCGTCGATCTCCTCCAGCAGGGCGGTCAGCACCGGCTCGCGCGGCTGGGCGCGGGTGCCGTCGCACACCGAGACCGCGATCGTCATGCCGTCCCGGACCGTCGTCGCCAGCGGCGGTGCCCCCAGCGGGTCGCGCAGGGCCGCCCGCAGGGCGCCGGCGGGGTCGGGCAGCGCCGGGTCGTCGTGCGGCGTGACCACCAGGGCGCCGTCGTGGCGGGGGACGTCCACGGTGCCCCGGCCGTAGGCGAGGGACACGACCGGAGCCGCTGATCCGACCGTCATCGCTGCACCGTCTCCCACCCGCGTCCGTCTGCCGACCGGTCGTACGGTGCTGGCGGCCGGAGGGCGTGTCAAGCGCGCGGCGGTGGACGCCGGTCCGCGTCCCGCGACATGTGTCTCTTGACACACCCGCGCGACGCGCCGGAGACTTGGTGCGGATGGTTGTCCGTCAGACGGACACGGCGGGTGGGCCCCTGGGTCACTGCCGGCCCGGTACGGACGGCCCCTCGCCAGTGGCCCGCCTCGTCGCGGTCACGCCGACGTCCCGCCCCACCCGACCCGCACGAGCCACGCTCAGCAGAACAGGAGCCACCATGACGACGACCGCCCCCGACCCGGCCCTCGCCACCTCCGGCGGGGTGGAGCCGGCCGACCTGGTCGCTGCCGCCCGCGCGCTGCAGCCCCTGGTCCGGGAGAACGCGGCCGCCAACGAGGCCGCCGGCCGGCTCGTCGACGCGGTCGACGACGCCCTGCACGAGGCCCGCCTGTACGGCATGTGGACCCCGCGCGAGCTGGGTGGCGCCGAGTGCGACCCGATCGAGTCGCTGCAGATCGTCCAGGCGCTGGCCGAGGCCGACCCGTCGACCGCGTGGGTGCACATGGCCGCCTCCCTGGCCATCGGCACCGGTGGGGCCTACCTGCAGGACGCCGCGGTCAAGGAGATGTTCTCCGGCGAGCGGCTGCCCGTCGTGGCCGGCCAGGGCACCCGCCCCGGCACCGCGAAGACCGACGGCGACGGCTTCCGGCTCAGCGGCGACTGGAGCTTCGCCTCGGGCATCAAGCACTCGCAGTGGATCCACACCCTCGGCATCATCGAGGAGACCGGCGAGCCGCGGATCTTCGTCCTGCCGGTGGAGAAGGCCGAGCTGATCGAGACCTGGGACGTCATGGGTCTCAAGGCCACCGGCAGCATCGACTACAAGATCCGCGACGTCTTCGTGCCCGAGACCTTCACCCACCTCGGCCCGGTCGAGGAGGGCCGCCGCGGCGGCTGGATCTTCAAGCTCGGCATCATGCACTTCGCCCTCATCGGCCACTCCGCGTGGGCGCTGGGCGTCGCGCGGCGGATGCTCGACGACCTCGCCGACCAGGTGCGCGGCAAGGCCGGCCGGGCCGGCTCCATGGCCGAGAACCCGCGCTTCCACGCCACCTACGGCGAGCTGGAGGGCAAGTACCACGCGGCCCGGGCGTTCGTGTACGAGGTGTGGCGGGAGGCGACCGAGACGCTGCAGAACGGCGGCCAGCTCGACTCCGACCAGCGCACCCGCCTGCGGCTGGCGCTCTACAACGCCACCTGGACCGCGGAGGCCATCAGCACCGAGGTCTACAAGGCCGCGGGCACCTCGGCGCTGCGCACCGGTGCGATCCAGCAGTACTTCCGCGACATGCACGCCGGCACCCAGCACGTCACGTCGGCTCCGCACGTGGTGGAGGGCTGCGGCAAGTTCCTCGCCGGCCTGGCCCCCGACCACACCTGGCTCTACATGAACCTCGTGCCCAAGGGCTGAGCCGCACCGACGACGAGAGGGGCGGGGCCGGGGGGGCGGGGCCGGGCGGCCCTCGTGTGGGGGGGGGGGGTGGTGTATATCGGGGCGCACGGGCGCCCCCCCCCCCG